>NZ_JBMLSM010000224.1:0-57304 GCF_049240505.1 Novosphingobium sp. | reverse complement strand
ACGCTGATCGACACGGCGATGACGCTGAACGCGATGCGCGCCGATGCCATCGTGATCCGCCACGCCAGTTCGGGCGCGGTGCGGCTGATTGCCGAGAAGGTGGATTGTCCGGTGCTGAACGCAGGCGACGGGCAGCATGAGCACCCGACGCAGGCGCTGCTGGATGCGCTGACCATGCGGCACGCGCTGAAGCTGCCGGTGGGGGCTGACCTCAACGGGCTGAAAGTGACGATCTGCGGGGATATCCTGCACAGCCGCGTGGCGCGGTCCAACATCCTGAGCCTGACCGCGCTGGGTGCCGACGTGCGGGTCTGTGCGCCGCCTGCACTGATGCCGGCCGAGGTCGAGGCGATGGGCGTGACGCCGTTCCATGATTTCGACGCGGCGCTGAAGGGGGCGAACATCGTGATGATGCTGCGATTGCAGCAGGAACGGATGAGCGGGCAGTTCATCCCCTCCCCTCGCGAATATCGGCACCTTTATGGCCTTACGCCCGAGCGGCTGGCGAAAGCCGAACCCGATGCCTTCGTGATGCACCCCGGCCCGATGAACCGGGGGGTTGAGATCGATTCGACCGTGGCCGACCATCCCACACGCAGCCTGATTACGCGGCAGGTGGAGATGGGCGTGGCGATCCGCATGGCCTGCCTTGAAGTGCTGACACGCCGGGCACGCGGCGTGCCGGGTTGGGAAGCGGAAGGAGTTCCGGCATGATCGCGCGGCCTCTTACGATCACCGGCGGCAAGCTGGTGCTGGGTTCGGGTGAGCCTGTCAGCGGTGCGCTGCGCTGCGAGGGCGGGCGGATCGTCGCGCTGGGCGATGTGACGCCGCAGGATGGCGACGAGGTTTTCGACGCGGGCGGCAAGCTGATCGCGCCAGGGCTCGTCGATCTGGGCGTGTTCGCCGTGGACAAACCCGCGTTCCACTTTGGCGGAATCACGCGCGCGGCGCTGATGCCCGATCAGGGGCCGGTGCTGGACCATCCGGCGCGGGTGCGCTTTGCCGCGCAATCGGGCAAGCCGGATATGTGGGTGCATCCGCTTGCGGCGGCGACGCGCGGGCTTGAAGGCAGCGAACTCGCTGAACTGGCGCTGATGCGCGATGCTGGCGCGAAGGCGGTTGCCACCGGGCGCGGCTGGATTGCGGATTCGGGCGTGATGCTGCGGCTGCTGCGCTATTGCGCAATGCTGGGGCTGGTGGTGGTGACCCACGCCGAGGATGCCGGGATCACCGGCAGCGCCGTGGCGACGGCTGGCGATGTGGCGACGCGGCTTGGCTTGCCCAGCGCCCCTGCCGAAGCTGAGGCGCTGGCCGTGGCGCGCGACATTGCGCTGGCAGAGCTATCGGGCGCGCACGTCCATTTTCGGCAGGTAACGACGGCGCGCGCGCTTGATCTGGTACGCAACGCCAAGGCGCGGGGCGTGCGGGTGACGGCGGGTGTTACGCCTGCGCACTTCATCCTGTCCGACCTTGAACTGGTGGGCTTCCGCACATTCTGCCGCATGTCGCCTCCGCTGCGTCAGGATGCCGATCGGAAGGCAGTGATCGCGGCGATTGGCGACGGCACTATCGATGTGATCTCATCCGGCCACGATCCGCGCGGGCCGGAAGACAAGCGCCTGCCCTTTGCCGATGCCGAACCCGGCATGGCGGGCGCGGAAACGCTGCTGCCGCTGACGCTGACTCTCGTGCGCGATGGCGTAATCGGCATGGGCCGCGCCTTTGAACTGCTCGCCACGAATCCGGCAAAGCTGCTGGGCGTGGACGCCGGAACACTGGCAGCAGGGGCCGAAGCGGACATCGCCATTGTCGATGCGGCAAGGCCGTGGATCGTCAATTCGGACAAGATGGCAGCGGCGGCGGGTAACACCCCGTTCGATCGCCGCCCGGTGGAAGGCCGCGTGACGGCGCTGTTCAAAGGCGGCAAGCAGATCGACTGAAACGACAATCCGAATACGAGCTGGCTGAATACGAGCAGGGCGCGGAACCAACTGGTCCCGCGCCCTGTTTCGCCCTCAAACTGTAGTCAGATCAGCGTTTGGCCATGCGCGTTTCTATCGCACGCTGCTGGCCAGGCTGGCCCGGTGCAGCGCCACGCAGGACAAGGCAATTGCCGCCGCGCGATTTGACCGTTCCACACATCGAACCCGCCGAAGCATAGCTGCCGAACCCGGCAGCCTGCACACGCCAGAACTGCTTTCCGTTCACCGTGACCTGCGTGGTCACATTGGTGAAGCCTTTCAGCCCCGGATTACGCGACGTGTAATGACGCCATGCCCGACGTGCGCCTTCCGCCGTGGCGAAGGAGCCGAGTTGCACCATATGCGTGCCCGATTTGGCAGCTACGGGCGCAACCTGCTTCGGCGCAGCGCGCTTTGCCGCAGGAGCCTTTGCCACGACGCGATGTGCAATCACGGTTGCTGCCGGAGTGGATTGCGGCAGATCGATCAGCGCAAGCTGCTGCGGCTTGGTCTGCGATGAGGAATCGGCAAGCGACGGGGTGGCGTGCTGTTCCGGCTCGATAGCGGGAAGTTCATGAACCGCTGCTTCGGCCAAAGCCGGAGCGGCGGCCAGGGCAGCGACTGGAGCGGCGACAGCAACCGACTCCGCGCGGGTGGCGGCTTCGGCGGCGAGTTGTTCGATCGCCGGGAAGTTTGCCAGTGCCAGCCTGTCGGGCTGGCCCTGATCCGCGCGCAACGGCACGGACAGCAGGCTGGCCACACGATCACGGCTACGCTCGGAAAAGCTCAGCAGCGCCCATTGTTCCATGCGGTCACCCAACTGGTCCACCGGCACATCTTCTGCTGCCATTGCGCGCGCTTCGCGCCAGCGCCCGGCCAGTGCATAGGCCAGCGCGAGGTTCTGGCGCACCTTTGGCGTGTTTTCGCCGCCACGCAGCGCTTCGCTCAGCACGGCAATGCCCTGCGCAGGCTGGCCGGACAGCGCGAGAGCAAGGCCGTAGTCCGAAGAGGCAACCGTATCGCGGTAGGAATTCAGCGTATCGATCGCTTCGGCATTGCGACCAAGCGCCAGATCCGCCAGCGCAAGGCTTAGCGCAGTGCGGCTGCTGTCCTCGCCCAGTTCCATCGCTTCGTCATAGGCCTGACGCGCAGATTCAAAACGACCTGCCTTAAGATAGGCATTGCCAAGCAACACACGATAAGCCGAATTGCGCGGATCAGCGAGAACAGCCTTTTCGGCATTCAGGATTGCCCCATCGGCATCGCCCTTGGTCAGCGCAGATTGGGCCGTCGACGCGAGTTTGCCTGGCTTTACGCCAGCAGCGCCACAACCGGTCAGCAGGCCTGCCGCAAGCGCGGTGGAAAGGATCAGCCGCGTGGTGCGGTCTGGCGCGAAGGCGGAGATGCGGGTCAACATTCTCGGTACTCCTTCGATTGCTCAGCGCTGGCCGACGGCGCGGCGGGCGAGCGTTTCGACTTCGGGCAGTTCGGCAAGGTAGCGGTCGAGCGCATCGGTCACCACGGCCTGAGCACTGCGATCGGTCAGCGTCGAGGCGAGGCGCAGGCGCAAGTGGCGATAGCTGTCGAGACGCAGGGTGAACGCAGCCTTGCGCCCTTCGGCCAGAGCAGAGCGCACTTCCTTGCCCGCCTTCATGCGGCGGCGTGGGGCAGCTTCAGTTTCGAAGGGCGCAATGGCAGCGGCAAGCGCTTCCTGTTGCTGCACGATCACCGGCTTTTCGCCCGGCGCAATTTCGGATTCGCCAAGATCGTTCCAGCCCAGATCTTCAAGATCGGCCTCTTCGCGCGACAAGGCCGGAATGGCCTGTCCCGTATCGACCAGAAGCTGCGGACGCATCGCGGGCTTGGCCGCACCCTTGCGGGCAAGCAGACCAGACGACAGGGATGCGAGGGGTTTGATGGCAGCCATCACGAGCGCCTCCTCATCAAGAGCCGACGACGCGGCGGCCAAAGCCGCCCATCGGGCGCGGTGCGCCAGCCATCGGCATGACCGCCGCCTGCTGTGGCACGGCAAAGACGGTGCGGCGGAAATTCTTTTCGAGCCGTTCGGAAATATACGTCCACAGCGCGGTGACTTCGGCCGAAGACTTGCCGTTGGGATCGACTTCCATGACCGTGCGACCATCGATCATCGACGCGGCGAAATCGGTGCGGTGGTGCAGCGTCACCGGGGCAACGGTGCCATGTTGAGAAAGCGCGACGGCAGCCTCTGCCGTGATTCGTGCCTTGGGCGTCGCGGCGTTGACCACAAAGATCAGCGGCTTTCCGGCGCGATCGCACAGATCGACCGTTGCGCCCACGGCGCGCAGATCGTGCGGGCTGGGACGGGTCGGCACAACGATCAGTTCAGCAACCGAAATCACCGACTGGATCGCCATTGTAATAGCTGGCGGCGTATCGATCACGGCCAGTTTGAAGCCCTGCTGGCGCAAAATCGCAAGATCGCTGGCAAGCCGCGCCACGGTGGTCTGGGCAAAGGCCGGAAATTCGGCTTCACGTTCGTTCCACCAGTCAGACAGCGAACCTTGCGGATCGATGTCGATGAGGACAACCGGGCCTGCGCCCGCTCTCTGGGCCTGGACGGCAAGATGCCCGGACAAGGTAGTCTTGCCCGAACCGCCCTTTTGCGATGCCAATGCCAGTACGCGCAAAGCCAAACCCCCTGAAAATCAAAATCTGTCGTATAGGGATTCGCAGATTGGGCTGAAATTTTGGTTAACATGGCCCTTGCCCCGGCGAAGCATCGAATCGGATGCGGGCGCAATAGTTGAAGACGGCCCCGCGCATTCGCGCTAAGACTTCGCTAACGTCTCGTTGACTATAACGGCCGGAAAGCAATCCAGCAGGCATCGACACGGTTAATCGAACTTCGGTTCCGAAGGTCGGCTTTTGCGGGTTGCACCAATCGCAATACTGGTTTGATCAGGACGGACATTCTGGCGATGAGCACTTCGAGGCATAGAGCCAACACTTCTGCCGCGCTGCCCCTTGCATTGGCAGCAGTGCTGGCCAGCGCGCCTGCGCAGGCAGACGTGAAGACTGGCGTTGATGCCTGGTCACGCGGGGAACATGAGACTGCGGTCAAGGAATGGCTCGGCCCTGCGGCCAAGGGCGATGCCGATGCGCAGTTCAACATGGGTCAGGCCTACAAGCTGGGCAAAGGCGTGCCGCAGGATCTGAAGCGCGCCGAAGCGTGGTATCGCAAGGCGGCGCAGAGCGGCCATATCAAGGCGGCAGATACGCTTGGCCTGCTGCTGTTTCAGGACAATCGCAAAGCCGATGCCCTGCCCTTCCTTCAAGCCTCTGCCGAACGTGGCGAACCGCGCGCAATGTATATCCTTGGCATTGCCCACTTCAACGGCGATGGCGTGGGCAAGGACTGGGTGCGCGCCTATGCCCTGATGAGCCGGTCGGCATCTACGGGGCTGGAACAGGCCAAGCGCGGGCTGGCCACGATGGACGGGATGATCCCGCTCGAACAGCGGCAGATGGGCGTTTCACTGGCGTCCGACCTTGAGCTGAAAGCACAGGCAAAGCGCAGCCAGCAGTTTGCCGCCGCCGATCTTGGTGTGAAGACGACGCCCACCGCTCCGATCCGCGCCACTGCTTCTGGCGGAGCGTTGGAACGGGCGGACATGCCGCCTTCGGTGATCACTGCCGGGGCGGACTATGCCAATCCTGTAACGATGCCACAGGGTAAGCACGTGCCGTTGCCCACCGCCAAGCCGCAAGTCACCGCCGCAAAACCTGCCGCCCCGAAGCCTGCTGCGACGGTAAAGCCCGCCGCCCCAAAGCCGCAAGTTGCCGCCACCCCCGCTGCAAAAGGGAGCTGGCGCATCCAGCTTGGCGCATTCGGCGTGAAATCCAATGCCGACGGGCTTTGGAACAAGGTGAAGGGCCGCGCGGAACTGGCAGGGCACAACCGCATCGACCTGCCATCGGGCAGCGTAACCCGCCTGCTCGCGGGCGGGTTTGGCGGCCAAGTCGAGGCCGACAGGGCGTGCGGCGCGCTCAAGTCTGGCGGGTTTACCTGCATGGTGATAAAGCCCTGATGGCTTGGCCGACGATCTTGCCCCGAACCGTTCCACATCCCGGATAGAAGCGCTGGATTTCCTGCGCGGCGTGGCCGTGCTGGGGATTCTGGCGATCAACATCACCGGGTTCTGGGGGCCTTCGCTGGCCGTTTTCTCACCTGCGATTCCCTATCCCGAACCGGGAGCCGCAGGCTGGTATGCGTTCGCCTTCGTGCTGTTCGAAGGCAAGATGCGCGCGCTGTTCACGCTGCTGTTCGGGGCCAGCATGGTGCTGTTTGCCCAAGCGGCAGAGCGGCAGGGCATCAATCCCGACATTGCGCAAATGCGCCGCCTGTTATGGCTGATGCTGTTCGGCTACCTTCATTTTGCGCTGCTATGGTGGGGCGACATCCTGTTTTCCTACGCGCTATGCGGTCTTGGCGCTTTGCTCTTTCTACGCCTGTCGCCGTGGCAATTGCTGGGTATCGCGCTACCGTTCTACGCGCTGTCGCAGGGCATCGAAGCACTGATGGACCTGCCCGGTGTGTTGACCGAACAGGCCATTCTCGCAGGCACCGCCCCTGCATCCGATGTGGCGCAGCAAGCCGCAATGATGGGCCGCATCACCGCGTCGGTGTCGAAAGACATGGCCGTTCTGAACGCAGGTTTCATCGGCGCGATCCGGCTGAAGCTGGGGCAATCGGCACTTCAGCCGCTGACCACCACGCTGTCGACTTTCACCGAGACGCTGCCTCTGATGCTGACCGGCATGGCGCTACTGCGGCTCGGCCTGTTTTCGGACTGGCCAAGGCGACGACTGGCGCTGGTAGCGACGGCAGGGGTAGGTTTTGGCGGCGTGCCCACACTTTTCGCGCTGGACTGGCTTTGGACGCATGACTGGCCACCCCGCGCCATGTTCGCCGCAATCGAACATGGCATGGCATTGCCGCACCTGCTGATGGCTGCTGGCTACGCCGCAGGGATGGTGCTGCTTTTCCCGAAGGCGCAAGCCACTGCTCTCGGACAAAGGCTGATCGCGGCGGGGCGCTGCGCCTTCAGCAACTACATCGGCACCACCGTGCTGATGACCGCGATCTTCAGCGGTTGGGGACTGGGTCTGGGCGCAGGCTTGCCACGCCAATGGTTGCCCGTGTTCGTGCTGCTCGGCTGGGTGACCATGCTGGCGTGGCCGCGCTGGTGGCTGGCGCGGTTCGGACAAGGGCCGCTCGAAGCCCTGTGGCGAAGGCTGGCCCTACCCCGACGCGCCGCCCGTTAACCTTGTTCGGTAACCTGCCAAATGCCTCGCGTCCCGGCGCGGGACGTGGGGCATTCGGGACTCGCAAGGCTTCGCGTTAATGCCTATTCCTTAAGGGGAAAGGAGCAAGGCGCATGACGAAGCAATCAAACCTCTGGAGCAAACGCTGGGTGCGGATGCCGCTGGGGATGCTTGCCACCGGTGCCGCCTCGCTTCTGGCGTTCCACGCAGGACAGGACATTGCCGGAACGCTGTTTGGCAATACCACCGCCGAAGCCGCGCCGATGATCACCGCTGCTGCCGATCCTGCTGTCATCACACCCGCCGTTGCCGCGCCGAAGCCGGTCGATGGCCCATTCGTGGTCAAATCGATCCTGCCAATCAACGAACCGATCAAGTTCGGCAAGTTCTACTGGGACGAAACCCGCGCACCGGCCACCGGCCCGCTGGTGGTGACGGTCGACCTGACCGCGCGCGTGATCTCGGTCTTCCGTGACGGGCACGAAATCGGCGCTGCCGCGATCCTCAAGGGGTATGGCGAAAAGCCCACGCCCACAGGCGTTTTCCCGATCACGCAGAAGGACGCCGATCACGTCTCGAACATCTATGACGCGCCGATGCCCTACATGATGCGCCTGACCAACGATGGCGTTTCGATCCACGGCAGCAAGGTCGAAAAGGGTTATGCCACCAATGGTTGCGTCGGCGTACCGGAGGACTTCGCCGCCAAGCTGTTCGCGCAGGCCAAGCTGGGCGACAAGGTGATCATCACCGATGGCCGCAAGATGACCATCGGTGATCCGATCCTGACGGGTGAGCACGCGGGCTAAGCAAGCCCCTTGCTTGTGCTGGTGCGCGAAGCATCGCCCACCGAACTGCCACCGTCCACATCGAGAATGGCGCCGGTCACATAGCTGGCCGCAGGCGTGGACAGGAACACCGCCGCTTCGGCAATCTCATAAGCGGTGCCCCACCGCTTCATCGGAATGCGTGCGTAGTGCGCCGCCCGCGTCGCTTCATCAGGCGCCAGACGCGCCATGCCTTCGGTATCCGCGATTGGTCCCGGCGAAATGCCGTTTACGCGCACGTTCGGTCCCCATTCGATGGCTAGCGTGCGGACAAGCTGGTTGATCCCGGCCTTGGCTGCACAGGCATGAGCCTGCATCGCCATTGCCTGCTCAGCCTGCCCGGCGGTGATCGCGATCAGCGATGCACCGGGGTTCAACAGTTCATGGCAGCCACGAAACACGTTGAACGTGCCCAGCAGATCGATATCGACCACGGTCTTGAACGCATTGGCAGACATGCCCAGCACCGGCGCGAGGAAGTTCCCCGCAGCGCCTGACACCACGATGTCGAGGGTGCCGATCTCGTCCCGCACAGACTTCATCGCCTCGCACAGCGCGGTATAATCGCGCACATCGGCAGCGCGCCAGATCGCATCGCAGCCGATTTCGGCAGCGGCATTCGCCGCCTTTTCCGGGTTGCGGCCCAGCACGGCCACACGCGCACCAAGTTCGGCAAAGCGTTTGGCGATGCCAAGATTGATGCCGCTGGTGCCACCGGCAATAAACGCGGTCTTGCCTGCAAGAACATCGCCGCGAAAAGGGGATTGGCTCATGTCGTAAATCCTCAGCGCCAGAAATTAACGGGGGGCCATACGGATCGCGCCATCAAGACGGATCGCTTGCCCATTGAAATAGGAATTGCGCACCAGTTCCATCGCAAGGCTGGCGTACTCTTCCGGCCTGCCAAGGCGTTTGGGGAACGGGACCGAGGCATTCAGGCCATCGAGCACCTTTTCCGGCAGCCGCCCCAGCAGAGGTGTTCCGAAGATGCCCGGCATGATCGCGTTAACCCGGATGCCAAGGTCCATCAGATCCCGCGCCATTGGCAAGACAAGGCCGTTCACCCCGGCCTTGAGCGAGCCATAGGCCACCTGCCCCACCTGCGCGTCCTGCGCGGCGACCGACGCGGTGAGAATGATCGTCCCCCGCTCGCCATCCTCCAACCCATCGAGGCTCGCCATGCCCAGCGCGGAAAGCGAAGCAACGCGATAGCTGGCGATCAGGATGCCTTGTGCCGCAAATTCATAGTCCTCGGTCGAAAGGCGCGAAAACTCCCCGGTTTCACGGTTACGGCTGACAGTTTTGCCCTTGCGATGGGTCATCGCACAGTGAACGCACACCCGCTCCTGCCCGTGTGCGTCGCGCGCCTTGGCAAAGCCTGCGATGACCGATTCCTCGGACATGATATCGACCTTGCAGAATAGCCCCCCGATGGCTTGCGCCACTGCCTCGCCGGCCTCTTCGTTCAGGTCGAATATAGCGACTTTCACGCCCGCCGCCGCCAGCACTTCTGCGGTAGCCCGGCCCAGCCCCGATGCACCGCCGGTCACCACCGCACTGATCGTCGCGTCGATTTTCACAGGGCCTCTCCCAAAGCGCATTTAATTGATCGATTAAAAGCGCTTTGGGCAGTTGGCAAGTCCGTCAGAGAATATCGTAGCCCTCACCTAATCCGGCGCGCAGCTTGTCGAGCGCCTGCGCCTTCAACTGATGAACGCGGGGAATGCTCACGCCCAATACCTCGGCAATTTCCGCAAGGTTCAGTTCTTCAACGAAATAGAGCTGGATGATCATCTGCAATCGTTCCGGCAGATCAGAGATTGCCGCAGCGACCGCACCGCGCATTTCGGCATCGGCCAGCATCTCGAAACTGTCCGGCCGCTCGTCGGCGAAGGCGGCGTTGCTGTCCGAATATGCGTCGTCGATGGTCTCGAACCGCAGCGGTTCATCCGCCGCTTTCTGATCGGCCAATTCCTGCTCGGTCAGGCCAACGGCAGCGGCGAGTTCGGCGTCGTTGGGCGGGCGCCCCAGATCGTTGGTGAGCGCAGTGGTCTTCTCGCGCAGCACTCGCCGCCGCTCTGTGGCAGAGCGTGACAGGGGCGTGGAACGACGCACCAGATCGACCATTGCCCCGCGCACGCGCAGCTTGGCATAGGCGGCGAAACCATCTTCGGTTGGCCCGTCGTGCCGCTGCGAACATTCAGTCAGGGCAACAAGGCCCGCCTGTATGAGATCTTCGATCTCTATTCCTGCGCGGCCGGAACCGTGAACATGCCAGGCAAGCCGCTTCACCATCGGCAGGAAGCGCCGGATACGATCGGCAGTCTCGTCCTTTTTATAGGCCAGTGCGGCGGCAAAGCCGCGTTGATCATGTTTCATGCGGCAATTCCCTCAAGGGTCGGTTGCTCTTCGCGGGTCTGTTCGGGTGCCTCACCGCCGATGACGGAGATGACCTCGATCGGCTGCGAAGGCGGCAGTTCGGCAATGGAGAGGACAAGGCAGTTGGGCGCACGCAGGCGCAGCAGGCTGGCCAGTGGACGGCGCGCGCGCGGCTGCACGATCAGCGCAATCGGCGGCGCGCCGGGACCACGCCCGGCAATCAGGTCGGACACGCGCTCGCCGATGCCGCGCGCCAGATCGGGTTCAATCACCGGCTGCCCGGTGGCAGGATCGTGCATCCCGGATACGATCATCTGTTCCAGACCGGCTTCCAGCGTAACCACCGGCAGGCGATCATTCGGCCCGCACGCGCGGCCCACGATCATATTGCCCAAATCCGCGCGCAGCAGATCGACCAGACGGTCGTGATCATTGGTCTGCTGCAGCGCCTGGCTGAGCGCGGACAGGATCGGCAGCGGATGAGCGATGGAAATGCCATCGTCGAGCAGCGCGTGGAACAGCCGCGTCAGCGCACCCAGCGACATCGGTTGTGGATGGATCGTTTCAACCAGTCCTGCCGAACGCTCCTTTACGCCTTCAAGGATGGACTTGACCTCATCCGGGCCGAGCAACGCCGATGGCCTGTCGCCCAGCACCTGATTGAGATGCGTGGCGATGACCGTGCTGGCATCGACGGTCAGGAACCCTTCGGCAATGGCAAGATCGCGCTGCGCAGGCTGAATCCAGATGGCGGGGCAGCCGAAACTGGGGTCGCGGGTATGTTCGCCGCGCAGGCCGTGGTCGGGATTGGCCTCACCGGCATCGATCGCCAGAATCTTTTCAGGCCGCATCTCACCCACGCCAATCGGCACGCCGCCCAGCAGCACGCGGTAGGCATTGGGTGCCATTTCAAGCGAGTCCCGGACGCGGAACTGCGGAACGATGAAGCCGAAGGATTGCGACAGTTGCTTGCGCACCCCGGTGATCCGCGCCACCAGCGGCGACCCGCGCCTCTCGTCGACCAGATGGACGAGGCCATACCCCATCTCGATGGTGACCAGCGTGTGATCGCTCACCTCGTCCAGCGTGATGCGGCCCGGATCGACCGGCGGCGCTTCTTCCACCACTACGGGCGCAGGGCGGTCCGCGCGCTTCTTCAGAGTCCACCACAACCATCCGGCAAGGCCTGCGGCGGGCAGGAAAATCGTCTGCGGCATGGCCGGGATAACACCGATGGCCCCCATGATGATCGCCACCGGCAGCCAGATCGCCGGGTTTGCGAATTGTCCGCCGATCTGGCCCGTCAGGTCGCGGCTGTCGGACACACGGGTCACGATGGTCGCCGCCGCAATGGACAGCAGCAGCGATGGCACCTGAGCCACAAGTGCATCGCCGATGGCCAGTGTGATGTAGAACTCCGCAGCTTGCGACGCGCTGAGACCGTGGCTGATCATGCCAAGGCAGAACCCAGCGATGATGTTGACGCCCAGGATCAGCAGGGCCGCAATCGCATCGCCCTTCACGAACTTGGACGAACCATCCATCGAACCATAAAAGTCCGCCTCGGTCGCCACTTCGCGGCGGCGGGACTTGGCTTCGTCCGCCGTCAGCAGACCTGCGGCCAGATCGGCATCAATTGCCATCTGCTTGCCTGGCAAGGCATCAAGGGTGAAGCGTGCGGACACTTCCGAAACGCGGCCCGCGCCCTTGGTGACGACCACCATGTTGATAATCATCAGGATCAGGAACACGAACAGGCCGACCGCAAAGTTGCCGCCGATCAGAAACGCGCCGAACGCCTCGATCACATGGCCTGCCGCCGCGCCACCTTCGTGCCCGTTGACCAGCACGATGCGCGTCGATGCCACGTTGAGCGCAAGGCGAAGCAGCGTGGCAAACAGCAGGACCGATGGAAATGACGAGAAATCGAGCGGCTTTTCCGCATTCATCGCCGCCATCAGGATCGCCACGGACAATGCGATGTTGAGCACGAAGAACACGTCGAGCAGAACCGCGGGGATCGGCACGACCATCAGCACGATCAGCGTGAGAATGCCGCCGGGCAGGGCCATTGCGACGGGAGAGCCAAAGCGCTTCAGCATCGCTTACAGCCCCAGTGCCGAGAGGCGGCCATAGGCCTGTTTGACGTGCGCAGGCGCAGATCCGCCATCGTTCAGCGCGAAAGTCTGACGCAGGGTATCGGCCATCGAACTGCCGCCGATCAGCAAAGGGCCAGAAGATCGGGAACTGCCGCTTGCGGCTGCCGCACCCTGAAATTCGCGCGCAATCGGCCCACCGGTGAACTGGGGTTGAGCCGTGGCCGAAGCAGGAGTCACGCCCATGCTCGCCGCCCATTGCAAGGCGTCCTCACCGCCCGTCCCTTCGGTGGCCCGCGCCATGCGGGCGCGGATGACCGACATGACCTCGCCCACCGAGCGCGCACCATCGCTATCATAGAACGTGGACCGGTTGGCTGCGGCAGCGGCGGGCAGGATCGACGCGGCGCTTTGCGAAGGATCGCTGGCCAGCGCCGAAAGGAACTTCCCCGCCCCTTCCGCGCCAAAGAAATGTGCCACGTAAAGCTCGGCGTGATCGGGCGCACGGCCCAACACGCCCGTCAGATATTCGCTGTTTTCACCCGCCAGTTCGCCCGCCATGACCGATGCGATCTGCGGATCAAAGCGCAGCGCCAGCAATTGTGCACGCGCTGCCGGGTCTTGCACTTTGCCGCCCTCGATCATGTCCGCAGCCCAGCCAAGGCCATGTTCGGCGCCATGCTTGTCGAGCGTGCGCAGCCAGGTGCCGCTGGTGAACTGGTACAGCCCACTGGCGCTGGACGTGCGCGCCTTTGCCGATGGATCAAGGCTGGATTCAAGCTTCGCCTGCGCCATCAGATAGGCAAAGTCGGTGCCGGTGGCCTGCGCCGCCCCGGCAATCGCCGAACGCACGTTCGCCCCGGCACCGCTGATCGCGGCCGGGGCGACTGGCATTCCAAAACCTTCGGCTGAACTCACTTGACTGTCCTTCCGGCCGCAGGTTTGCGGCGCTTCGGAAGGACTTCAGCAAGCCCCGTGCCAAATCGGGATCAGGCTGTCCGCAAGCGGTGAACTTGCGCATTCGCCTTGTAGAGCTGGGCATTGCCGGTCAGCGCATCCAGACGCGACGATACGTTCGCCGCAATCAGGTTGCGCACCTTGCGATTGGCCTCGTTCAGGCGGCGCGCGGCATCCAGCAGCCCACGGCACTCCTCATCTACCAGCGCCGGTTCCACATCCGCCAGCGTGCCGCAAAGGTCCGCCTTGTTCGATGCGCAGCCCATGATCATGTCCAGATCCAGCCCGGCAAGCGCGTGCCGCTCCTGCTGCAACACGGCAAGCATCTGCCGCAGCGTATCGCGAATGTCGGTGGTGCGAACGGCGTGTGTCGTCATTACTGGGGCGTCCTCAGCAGCATCTGGGCAGCAATCATGGCGTCGGCAATCTTGGTGGGGATCACGGGGTAATTGCCCGCCTCGATCGCCTGCCGGATCACTTTCACGCGCTCACCATCGACCGGGGCGGCCTGGCCCGCGTCAAGCGCGCTCGATCGTTCAACTTGCGCGGCAGCACCACTGTCGGCAACATTGGCGGAAGCGCCGTCGACCGTTGCGACAGTCGCCGTTCTGGTATTGCGTGCGGTATTGACCTGCACCGGCCCAACCGGGCGCGATGCACCGATTTCAATAGGTGACATGGGTCCGCTCCTAGCGTTTCATGAAAGCAAGAACGGAACCGGAAGAGGTCTTTTAAGGGATTGGGCGGAAAAATTTTGCCGGTTCGTTAAATTTGTCCCGGCAAATCCTTTCAGTCCACCGGCACAACCACCAGCCCCGGCCTTTCGATACGTGCGCGGATCGGCACAGCCTTTGTATTTATGCGCACGCGAATCCATCCGCCGACCGGCCCGGCTTCCATCGCCTCGCCCGGTTGCGAAACGGCAAAGCCATCACCCGCGACGGATATCGTGACCGCCTCTCCCCGCGCCACGGCAGGCGGAGCGGCAGCTTCCGGCAAGGTGCTGCCGGACGTAGCGATGAACAGCCGCCATCCGCCGGAATCGGGGCAACGCACCATCACATTATTCTGCCGCGTCCCATGCCACGATACGACCAGCGGCGAATAGCACGGCGCAAGCCGCAGCCGCCGGTCCACCGGCATCGTCGCGCCACCCGGCTCGCCGGTTCGCACGCCGGTAAAAGCCGTCACTGCGGCGTCCACCAAAGCAAGATCGTGATAGCCTACCGGTTGCGCTACCACTGGGGCGCCGATCAGCAGGGTCATCGCAAAGATCAGATTTCGACTGCGCATCATCCTGGTCCGAAAAGTTGAGGTCCCTGAGGGAACAGCAATCATCGTGCCAAGGGTGCTGCGGACTTTACGGGTGCCTCGCTGGCATAGAACAGCGATACGCTGGCCCCTGCCCGCTCGCCCGGTTCGATCAGCACGCGCGCCCGGCTTGCACGCGCCCCGCCTGCCACCGCCAGTTGCAGCGCCTGCGCCACCGCCGCCTCGCGCTCACCATCGGAATAGCGCACGACCACGCGCACCTCCAGCCGAGGATCGCTGCCCACCTGCCCAAGCCATTCCGCCAGCGGCGGCGCGCCATCGGCTGCGCTCCACACGGCCACCGGCGCGCTTTCCAGCGCTGCCGCAATCGGCTGCTGCGGCGGCGCAGGAACCGGCGCGGCCTTGCCCGACATCGACAGCGCCGATGCAGTCACCAGAAACAGGATCAGCGAAAGATCGGCCAGCGCATATTGCCAGCCGGTCCCGGCCCGGATCATCATGCGTGCTGCCTTTCGCGCGGCAGATCGGTCCGCCGCGCCTGCGTGGTTACTTCGCGCAGTGGCGGTGAGGAATGGGGCAGTGCCTGCTCAAGCTGGCGGGTCAGCCACTCAATCACGTCCTGTCGCGCCTGTTCTTCGGCTTGGGCCTGCCGTTCGATCACCCGCGCGATGGGCGCAAGCACGATGTTGGCCAGCAACAGCCCGTAAAGCGTCGTCACCACGGCCATCGATATCGCGCCATTCAACGCCGCAGGGGCCAGTCCATCGGAAGGTAGCCCGCTGAGCGAGACGAGCGTGCCAACCATGCCAAACACCGGTCCCAGTTCGGCGGCTTGGGCAAACGTTCGCACGGCGATGTTCGATTGCGCCAGCCTTGCCCGGCGATGGGCATGGTGACGTTCGACCAGCGGATCGAGCGAGCGACACCGGATCAGTGCATCGGTCGCCTCGTCAAGTTCGCGGTCGCCAATCGGGCGGGGATTGACGCGCAACACGCCATCGCGGCGGATTGCGCTGACCTGCGCGGCAAGGTCAGCCTTGGCCTGTTCGGCAGAAAAGCGCGGGCGGAACACGGCCGCCAGCGCGCGCGCCGTTTGCGCCAATTCCTTTGGGCCAGACCGCAGCACAGTGGCCAGCGCCGTTCCGCCCAGCACGATTGTTGCGGACAGTCCGTCGATCAAAGGGTCAAATGCCATGCGCTGCGAAGCTCCTCGGCACCACAGAACGGCAGGGTGCGGCAAGATTTCACCCCTCAGCCTGCAATTTGCCGCCTTCCGGCAAGGACTTGCCGTTTGCGCACCACGCTGCTCGCAAAAGCGCCGGATTTCGCCACTTGGCACGCGCCTTGCTGAAACAGCGTCAGCAATCCGCAAGCCAATAAAGGCACCACGTATGAGCGAGACCCTGTTCGGCATTCACGGCACCGCGCTGGAACTGCGTTCGCAGCGCATGGGCCTGCTCACGTCCAACATCGCAAATGCTGCCACGCCTGGCTACAAGGCCAAGGACATCGACTTTGCCGCCGCGCTCAAGGCGCGCACATCAGGCGCAAGCATCGACAAGGCGATGGACGGTGCCACGCGCTATCGCATCCCCGTCATGCCCAGCCTTGATGGCAACACCGTGGAAATGGCGACCGAACAGACCGCCTTTGCCGAAAACGCGGTCGGCTATTCCGCCACGCTCAACTTCCTCAAGGGCCGGGTCGAAACGATCACCCGCGCGATCAAGGGCGAATAAGCCATGCCCAACAGCTCTCCCCTCACCCTGTTTCAGGTCACCGGTCGCGCCATGTCGGCCCAGTTGGTGCGCATGAATGCTGCAGCATCGAACCTTGCCAACGCAGGAACTGTCACCGCCACCGAAGCAGAAGCCTATCGCCCCTTGCGCGCGGTCTTCGCCGAACAGCTCGATCAGGCAAATGGCCTGTCCACGGTGCGTGTGGGCGGGGTAATCCGGTCCGACGCCACGCCAATCCGACAGCACGATCCCGGCCACCCGCTGGCCGACGAAAACGGCGATGTCTGGACTGCTCCGGTCGATGAGAACGCCGAGATGGTCGAGATGCTCGAAAGCTCCCGTCAGTACCAGAATGTGGTCGAGGCCATGCAGACCGCCAAGCAACTGATGCTTGAAACGATGAGGATGAAATAATGTCGATCACGTCCATCACTTCCACCACCAGCGTCAGCAACGCCACCACTTCGTCCAAGGCAGGACAGGGCTGGGGCGGGATGGGTGCCGAGGATTTCGTCAAGCTGCTCACCACGCAGTTGCAGAATCAGGATCCCACCGATCCGGTCGACAACACCCAGATGCTCGCGCAGCTCGCGCAGTTCTCTTCGCTGTCCAATCTCAATGACATGAAGGACTCGCTCAGCACGATAACGGAACAGAGCGATACGCTCTCGTCCATCGCGACCAAGCTCGACACGCTGAACAGCACCGTCACGCAGCTTCTGGCGCAGCAGTCCGCAGCTTCGACCACCGCCTGACCTTCCCAGCAGGAGACGCAGATGTCCTATTACACCTCCATCACCGGCCTGAAGAATGCGCAGACCGACCTTGCTGTCATCTCGCACAATATCGCCAATGCCGAGACTGCCGGATTCAAGAAAAGCTCGACAACCTTTGCCGATATCGTGGCAACATCAGTCCTGACCGATCCATCGCTTACCATCGGGATCGGCGCGCGCGTTTCGGCCATCACGCAGAATTTTGCGCTCGGTCCGATCGAACAGACCGGCTCGTCGCTTGATGTCGCGATCAACGGGGACGGATTTTTCACCGTGCAGGCGCCGGATACCGGCGAAATCAGCTACACTCGTGCCGGTGAATTCCGGCTCGATTCCGAAGGATACGTCAAGACTGCTTACGGCGATCGGTTGCAGGTCTTCCCGACCGATGCGTCGGGCAACGTCACCTCGATGACCACGCTTCAGTCTGTCCAGATGCCCACCTCGAATGCCACCGGGGCAGATTTTGCGGGCGTCAACATCAGCAACAAGGGCGAAGTATCCGTCTCCTATTCCGACGGTACGTCCGAAATCGTCGGCGTCGTTGCCATTGGCAAATTTCTTTCTCCCGAAGGCCTGCGCCAACGCGGTGGTTCAACCTGGAGCGCCACGGGCCTTTCCGGTTCGCCAAGCTATGCTGCCCCCGGCACGGGCCAGTTCGGCAGCCTTCTGTCCGGCTCGATCGAGCGCTCGAACGTGGATATCGCCGAAGAGCTGGTCGGCCTGATTACGGCGCAACGAACGTTTCAGGCCAACGCGAAGGCCATCGATACGGCCACGCAGATTTCCCAGACGATAATCCAGCTGCGCAGCTGATCGTTGCCCTGACCGGAGCCTGACGCATGGACCGCCTGATCTACACCGCCTATTCCGGCATGACCGGATCGACCGTGCGCCAGCGCGTGATTGCCAGCAACATGGCGAATGTGCAGACCGTCGGCTTCCGCGCCGAAATGCTCAATGCCACCCCAATGACGCTGAAAGGCCCCAGCCTCGAAGCGCGTGCGATGACCGAAGGCGAAGTGCGCGGGGCTTCGATGAAGCAGGGCACGCTGATCAGCACCGGCAAGCCGCTCGATGTGGCACTGACCGGCGACACCATGCTCAGCGTGCAGGCCGAAGACGGCACCGAGGTCTACACCCGGCGCGGCGATCTGGCGGTCAGCGCAGGCGGCGTGCTGGAAAACGGCGATGGCCGCCCGGTCATTGGCGAAAACGGCCCGATCACCGTGCCTCTTGGCTCGCAAGTCACGCTGTCGCCCGATGGCGGAGTGAGCGTCTCCAATCCCGAAGCGCCGGAACAACCGCCGCAACTGGTGGGCCGGATCAAGATCGCCTCGACCACGGGCAGCAAGATCGAAAAAGGTCTGGATGGGATGTTCCGCGTCGTCGATGCAAACGGACAGGCCGGAGGCGTTCTCCCGCAGGATGAGGAAGCCCGGCTCATGGTCGGCAGTCTGGAACAATCCAACGTCGATCCCACCCGCGTCCTTGTCGAAATGGTCGAGGCACAGCGCCTGTTCGATATCCGCACCAAAGTGGTCAGCCAAGCGCGCGAGATTGATGAATCCAGCGCATCGCTGATGCGCATCACCTGAATCTGAAAGGTAAGCCCCGATGCCCAGTTCCGCCCTCCACGTCGCACGCACCGGTCTTGAAGCGCAGGACACGCGGATGCGCGTGATCGCCAACAACCTTGCCAACGTCGGCACCACAGGGTTCAAGCGTGATCGCGCGAATTTCGCCACGCTCGCCTATCAGGATGCCCGCGTCGCCGGGCAGCAGTCCTCAAACGAAACCGCCTATGCCACCGGCTTGAACCTTGGCACGGGTGTGGCGGTACAGGCCACCACCCGCATCGACAGCCAGGGCACCCTGCAAGGCACCAGCAATGCGCTTGATCTTGCGCTGGATGGTGATGGCTACTTTCAGGTGACGATGCCGGGCGGCCAGCTTGGCTACACCCGCGCGGGCAATTTCTCCCGCTCTGCCGAAGGGACGCTGGTCACCGCGCAGGGCTATCCGCTCAACCCGGCCATAACCATTCCCGAAGGTGCCAGCGCCATCACCATTTCGCAGGATGGCACCGTGTCGGCCACTATCGATGGTCAGGCCGAACCTGCCGGGCTTGGCCAGATCACCATCGCAAGCTTCGCCAATCCCGGCGGGTTGCGCTCGGTTGGTGACAACTTCCTTCAGGAAACCGCAGCCTCTGGCGCGGCCCAGGTCGGCGTGGCGGGTGAACTTGGCCGTGGCCAGATCCGTCAGGGCTATCTTGAAGGTTCCAACGTCAACGTCGTCGAGGAACTGGTCGACATGATCGAGACTCAACGCGCCTACGAGATCAATTCCAAGATGATCTCCGCCGTCGACGAGATGCTCCAGAACGCGAACCAGACGCTGTGATGATCCAGATGGAAAACCCTATGGAAACCCCCTTCGATCGCCATTTCGTGTTGCACCGGCAGGAAATTCCGCACCGCCGCTCCTCGCCTCTGCGCGGGCTGGTGGTCGGGGCGATGATCGCTGCCGCGCTGGCGTGGTTCGTCGATCCGGCCTCTGCCGCAAAGCCGAGGAAAGGCTTCGAACCCGTCACCGCGCCGCCGGTCACCGTGCAGCCCGCGCCGCCCACTGCCGGATCGATCTTCAACGTCAGCACCGGCTACATCGGCTTCGTCGAAGGCCGCCGCGCCCATGCCGTTGGCGATACGCTCCGCGTCATGCTGGTGGAAAACATGACCACCGCCAAGACCGCCGGGGCCAAGACGCAGAAGTCCGGCCAGTTCTCCATCACCCCGCCCACCGCCGGGCCGCTGTCGTTCCTGAACCCCAATGCCCTTAATGCTTCGGGCGGTTCGTCGTTCAATGGTCAGGGCAACGCTTCGCAAACCAGTTCGCTGGGCGGCGAAGTGGGTGTGACCATCGCCGAAGTTCGGGCCAACGGCACCGCGCTTGTCCGGGGGGAGAAGCGCCTGCTGCTGAGCCAGGGACAGGAATGGGTGCAGTTTTCAGGCATCGTGCGCCTTGGCGATATCGATCAGGAAAACCGCGTGTTTTCCAATCAGGTGGCGGATGCCCGCGTCGAATATGCCGGAAACGGTTCAGTCGGCCGCGCCAGCCGCGAAGGTTGGCTGAGCAAGTTCTTCAATGCGATTTCGCCTTTCTAAAGAGTGCCGGTAATCATGGTCCGCTTCGTTCTTCCCCTTCTGCTTTGCCTCATCGCTCTCGTGCCCTCCCCGGCATGGGCTGAGCGCGTGCGCGATCTGGGCGAATTTCAGGGCGTGCGCGCCAACCAGCTTACCGGATACGGCATCGTGGTCGGCCTGGCTGGCACGGGTGATGATAATCTCGAATATCTGACACAGGCGATGAAAGGCACCGCAGGCCGCCTTGGCGTGCAGTTGCCCGCAGGCATTTCGCCGGGACTCAAGAATGCCGCCGCCGTACTCGTCACTGCCGAACTTCCCGCCTTCGCCAAGCCCGGCCAGCGCATCGACGTGACCGTTTCGACGATCGGCAAGTCCAAGTCGCTGCGTGGCGGCGCGCTGATCCTTGCCCCGCTCTATGGCGCAGATGGACAGATCTACGCGATGGCGCAGGGCAACCTTGCGGTCGGCGGCCTTGGCATTGCCGCGCGCGATGGCTCGCAACTTACCGTCAACGTCCCCACCGTGGGCCGCATTGCTGAAGGGGCCAGCGTGGAACGCGCGGTCGCCACCGGATTCGACAGCGGCGAAGTGCTGCGCTGGAACCTGTTCGATGCCGATTTTCTCACCGCCCAGCGCGTGCGCGATGCGATCAACCAGCAGTTCCCCCAGTCGGCCATGATCGAGGACGGTGTAACGCTCGCCCTGCGCCTTCCCGCCGGAGCAGACGCGCGCGCCACCACGATGGCCGCGATAGAGATGCTGGAGATCACGCCTGCCGAAACCCCGGCGCGCGTGATCGTGAACAGCCGCACTGGCACGGTCGTCATCAACAGCGCCGTGCGCCTCTCGCCCGCCGCGATCAGCCACGGTCGCCTTGTCGTGAAGATCGACGAAAAGTCGCAAGTCTCCCAGCCCAACGCTCTCAGCCGGGGCCAGACCGCCGTCACCCCCAGCAGCCAGATCGATGTGCAGGAAAAGGAAGCCAAGGTCGCCATGTTCAAACCCGGCGCATCGCTCTCCTCGCTGGTCGATGCACTCAACACGCTCGGCACCAGTCCGTCAGACCTCGTGGCCATCCTCGAAGCGCTGAAACAGGCCGGTGCTCTCAAGGCAGAGATGGTGGTGATATGACCGCGATTTCCACCACCTCTGCGCCTGCGCTCTCGCTCACGCCGACCGCGCAGACTGACCGCGAAAAGCTGGCAGGCGCGGCCAAGCAGTTCGAGGCCATTTTCCTGCGCCAGATGCTCGCCGCTGCCCGCTCGGTCGATTTCGGCGGCGATGACGTTTTCGGCAAGATGGACGAAACATTCGTGCAGATGCGCGATGAACGCTTTGCCGAAATCGCTTCGCAATCGGGCGCGCTGGGCCTTGCGGCGCAGATCGAACGCCACCTTGCGGCTCTGCTTCCCGAAGCCAGCGCCAACCAGCCCGGCGCGGAGGCGCGGTAACACATGTCGTCGGATCTTATCTCCATCGCGCGCAGCGGCATTCAGGCGGCCAAGGTCGGGCTTGATCTTACCGCCCAGAACATCGCCAACGCCTCGTCCACGGGCTACGTCCGCCGGACCGCCAGCTTCAGCGAAGTCGCCGAATCCGGTGGAGACTACCGCAACAGCAATCTTTCGCTTTCGGGCGTCCGGCTCGGTGGGATCGTCCGCAATGCCGATGCCTTTCGCCAGGCCGAGGTCCGCCGCACCGGGTCCGACGTCGCGCGCGCCAGCGCCGAAGTCAGTGGACTGGAAAACATCGAATCCGCGCTTGAACAGTCGGGCGTCTACGAAGCGATTGTCGATTTCGAATCCTCGCTCCAGCAGCTCACGCAGGATCCGGTCGATACCTCGTTGCGCGCCTCGGTGATGGAAAAGGCGCGGACGATGGTCGGCACGTTCCAGATCGCGGGACAGGAAATGGACGCGGCAGGCGAAGGCCTGCGCTTTCAGGCCACCGATGGCGTGACGCAGGTCAACCGCATCGCGCAGGAACTCGCACGCACCAACACGCGCCTTGCCCGCACTGCCGATGCCAGCAACGATCAATCCGCCCTTCTCGACCAGCGCGACAATTTGCTGGAAGAGTTGAGCAGCTATGGCAACATCGCCACCACATTCGGCGCCGATGGACAAGTCGCGGTCAAACTCGGCGGAGCAGCTGGCAGCGATCTCGTCACCGGCAGCAGCGCAGCAACGGTCGGCATCACGACAGCCGCCGATGGCACCGTCGTCTTCGATGTCGGGGGTACGTCGCTCACGCTGACGGGCGGCTCGCTCGCCGGGCAGCAGCTCGCGCTCACCAAGAACGCCCAGCTCAAGACCGATCTCGATGATCTGGTCGATAACATCGTCACGGGGTTCAATGCCGCGCAATCCGGCGGGGCCGATCTTGATGGTAGCCCCGGCGCAGCGATCTTTTCGGGCAGCACCACCTCCACGATGGCGCTGGCGGTTCAGGACGGCCGCAAACTCGCCACTGCTCCTGCGGGCAGCGTTGCCGGGAGCCGCGATGCCACGAACCTTACCGCGATCCGCAGCGCGCTCGCTGGCGTCGATCCCGCAGGCGCGATGGACGCGATCCTGTTCGACGTTTCGGGCACGCTTGCCGGGCGCAATGTCACGCTAGGGGCGCTTCAGACCATTGCAGATACCGCCAAGATCGCGCTGTCCGCCCAATCGGGCGTCGATCTCGATCAGGAAGCGGTCAATCTGGTAAGATACCAGCAGGCCTTTCAGGCGTCCGGAAAGGTCATGCAGGTAGCATCCGATATCTTCGACACCCTTCTGGGAATCAGGTAACCTGCCATGACCACGATCTTCGGCACATCGACCAGCGCCTTCTTCGAACGCTCCTTGACCAATCTCTCTGCCCTGCGCAGCCAGGCAGAAGAGACGCAGGCAGAAATGTCGAGCGGCGAGCGCCTGCAGCGGTCTTCGGACGATCCGGTGGCGGCATCTCGCCTGCGCCAGCTTGCCCGCGCCGAAGCGTTCGATGCGATCGACAGCACTGCCACAGATCGCGCCACCAGCGATCTGACCCTTGCCGACGATGCGCTGACGCAGATGACCACTTTTGTTACGCGGTTGCAGGAACTGACAACACAGGCCGCATCTTCCACGCTGAGCGACAGCCAGCGCGCCGGCATTGGCGAGGAAGTGGCCCAGATCCGCGACAATCTCGTCGCCATCGCCAACACCCGCGATGGCGCGGGCAACGCTCTGTTTGGCGGCGAAAGTGCCGGGGTGGCCTACACGCTCGACGCCGCCGGAAACGCCACATACGCGGGTACTGCCACAGCAGGCACGCTTTCGCTTGGCGGCGGGCAGACCGTCTCACGCGGGTTGACCGGACCAGAGTTCATCCAGTTCCAGTCCGGCGGTGCAAGCGTAGACTTGCTGGCCATGACCAAAGACCTTGCCGATGCGCTGCAATCGGGCACTGGCGGCGCAGCAGCAGCCAATGCCGCGCTCTCAACGCTCAGCGATGGCCTCAACGCGATCACCACCGCGCAAACGGTGGTCGGCACGCGGCTCAACTGGATCGATCTCAACACCGACCGGCGGACCGCGCTGGCCGAACTGCGAACGACCGAACAGGCCGATATCGGCGGCGCAGACCTCACCGAATCAATAGCACGACTTCAGAACACCATGCTGGTGCTCGAAGCCAGTCAGGCCAGCTTTTCCAAGCTTGCCAACCTCTCACTGTTCAGCGTGCTGCGTTGACCGCGGCCCCACGCGGCAAGCGCCTCTCCTTGCTGCCAGACCGGGATAGCATTTCATGTTCGTAGGCATCGGTATCGTCATCCTGCTTGCAATGGTGTTTGGCGGCTTTGCCATCACCGGCGGTGATCTTGGCCCCGTGCTGCACGCATTGCCGCACGAAATGCTGATCATCGGCGGCGCGGCGGTGGGCGCCATCGTCACCGGCAACTCGATGCACGAACTCAAGGGCCTTGGCGGCGGTTTCGGCAAGGCGTTCAAGGGGCCAAAGCACAACAAGCAGGATCACGTTGATGCGATCGTGCTGTGTACCAAGCTGATGAAAATCCTGCGCAGCGATGGTCCGGTTGCGCTGGAAAGCCACGTCACCGATCCCAAGAACTCACCGATCTTCGCAGAATACCCGCGCCTTGTCGCCAACCACGCGCTCACCTCGCTGATCTGCGACACGCTGACGCTGATCGTGGTGTCATCGGGCACGCTTGAAGTTCACGCGGTCGAAGACGTGATGGATCACGCGATGAAAACGCACTTCCACGAAGAGCACGAAGCCCAGCACGCCATTCAGGGTCTTGCCGACGCATTGCCGGCGCTTGGCATCGTCGCCGCCGTGCTTGGCGTGGTCAAGACGATGGGTTCCATCGACAAACCGCCATCGATCCTCGGCGGCATGATCGGCTCGGCGCTGGTCGGCACCTTCCTTGGCATTCTGCTCGCCTATGGCATCGTCGGACCGATTGCGGGCCGTCTCAAGCAGGTGCTTGAACAGGACGAGATGATCTATCAGGCGGTCAAGCAGGTGATCATCGCGTCCTTGCACGGGTGGCCGCAACCACTTGTCGTGGAAAGCGCCCGCTCGGGCCTCGGCCATGCCTATCGTCCCGGCCTGTCCGAACTGCTCGACGCCCTCCGGGGCCGCTGAGGACACCTGAGCGATGGCCAAGGCACCGGCAAAGGGCAAGAACGAGCCGCCCAAACCGATCATCGTCAAGAAGATCACCATTGTCGCCGGTGGCCACCACGGCGGCGCGTGGAAGGTCGCCTATGCCGACTTCGTAACCGCGATGATGGCCTTCTTCCTGCTGATGTGGTTGCTGGGTGCCACCACCGAAAAGCAGCGCAAGGGCATTGCCGATTATTTCACCCCCACGCTGGTCAAGGTCCGGCAGGGCAGCGCAGGCGGCTATGGTGTGCTCGGCGGATCCTCGCTGACCGACGTGGACGATTACCCGCACCGCGCAGGCCAGACCGGCAACAAGACGCTCACCATCCCGCGCGATGCCACCGGCGGTCCGAAGGAAGGCGGTAGCAAGGTCAAGCGTTCGCAGGTGATGAAAGAGAAGATCGCGCAAAAGCTCGCCCAGTCCGAAAAGCTGCGCAAGCTGGCGCGGCAGGTGCGCATCACAGATACACCTGAAGGCGTACGGCTCGATCTGGTCGATGATGCCGATTTCTCGATGTTCCTGCTCGGCACCACAGTCCTCACGCCCGATGCCGCCGAACTGCTGCGCGCCATCGGGCAGGCCATCGCCGCCGATCCCAGCCAGATCACCGTGCGCGGCCATACAGACTCGCTGCCGTGGAAGAACGGCGTGGCCAACAACTGGTCGCTCTCTGCCGGGCGCGCTGAATCCACGCGGCAAGCCCTGATGCGGCAGGGCATCAGCGAACCCCGCTTCCGCCGGATCGAAGGCGTGGCCGACCGCGAGCCGCTGGTGCAAAACAACCCCGCCGACCCCCGCAACCGCCGCATGTCGATTTTGCTGGCGGGATGACGCCTCGGCAACCTGCTTGCGCTCGGCGGTCATCGCGATATCGTTCCAGCCGGAAGGATGCCCATGCCACAAAGCACAAGATCAATTGATACTCGCTCACCAAGGCGCAGCAGAACCGCTCTGCTGCGCCTTGCGGTATGCTCGGCGCTACTCTCAGGCATGCCAATCTCCCCGGCAATGGCCAGCACCTACGTTCCGCAGAAGTTGAAGTGCCCTGTCGGCGGCAAGAGCTTCAAATACATGGCGCTTGCCAGCATCACGCACTGGGGCCGACTGCCCGACGGAATGCCGCTGGGATCAGGTATTTTCCCTACACCGCCGCCCAAGTGCCCTGACAACGCCCTCGTCATGTACCGCGATTTCACGTCGGCCGAAATCAAATCGCTCAATGCTTTCGTGAACAGCGATGGCTACCGCGCGCTCATCACAAGCTCAGAAACGACGTACTACCTTGCGTGGCGCACGGCGAAGCATCTGGGCGATGCGGATGCAGTCTGGCTGCTGCTGCAGGCCAGCTGGGAAGCCAAGAACATCGATCCTGAAAGTGAGCGAGCGAAACGCTACAACAGCGAATTCGCAGAGGCCGCCAGCCAAGCGCCCAAGACACCAGTCTCGTTCGAGGCAATCGCCCTGCAGATGCGCCGCGCTAACGCCCTGCGTGAACTCGGGCGATTCGAAGCAGCTGAAGCAGCGCGCATCGCCATCTCAATTCCAGATAGCCTTGGCGGCAACGAGGAGGATGCAAACGCCAATCGCAAAGGCTGGAGGGACACCATTGCTGCCCTCGGCGCGGTTATCGCCAGACGCGACCCAAGCCGCACACCGATCGACATGATGGGCTCACGCGAAGCGGCCTCACGCTGCCTCGAAGCGGAGTTCGCCAAAAAGCAGAAGATGTCCCCACCTCCACCACTCACCGCTTTTGAACAAGGATGGTGCGCTCGCCCGGAGCTCGCCGAAGACCTCAATAGATTGCGCGAATACCTCGCCAACTGAACAAAAATCCCTGCTGCCTGAGGACGAGCCTCCGTGCCATCGGGCAGGCCATCGCCACCGATCCCAGCCAGATCACCGTGCGCGGCCATACAGACTCGCTGCCGTGGAAGAACGGCGTGGCCAACAACTGGTCGCTCTCTGCCGGGCGCGCTGAATCCACGCGGCAAGCCCTGATGCGGCAGGGCATCAGCGAACCCCGCTTCCGCCGGATCGAAGGCGTGGCCGACCGCGAGCCGCTGGTGCAAAACAACCCCGCCGACCCCCGCAACCGCCGCATGTCGATCCTGCTGGCTGGGTAACAGCAACGTGCATTTCCTCACGTTCTCAAACGCTTCACCGCAGCCTTTAGAAATCGTTAACGGCTTGAGCGCCTACTGATCGTAACGCCACACGATCGGAGTCGCGCCGTGCCCCTTCTTGAAAAGCTGCTCAGCTCCGGAGATCAGGGCCTGCACGATCTGGTAGAGGCTGGCAGTGCTCTTTTCGATTGCCCTATGGCGCTGGTCAGTGTCCTCGACAATGATTGCCAGCGCTTCCTTGCCCGGCGCGGCGTCGATGCGGACCAGACCCCAATCGAGCAATCGTTCTGCCGCGTCGCCGTGGCACAGGATCGCCTGCTTGTGGTGCCGGACACGCATCTTGACGTGCGCTTCCGCTCCAATCCGCTGGTCACCGGCGAACCCCAAATCCGCTTCTATGCCGGGGCACCAATCCGCGTCCGCCCGCACCCCGATGCCCCGGCACAGGGGATCGGCGCTTTCTGCGTCATCGATTCCCTTCCGCGCACCTTCTCCAAGGCCGACAGCGCCCGCCTCATCTCCTTCGCGCGCGGTGTCGAAGCCATGCTGCAATCGCGCCTCTCCAGCCTCGCCCTGTCCGAAGATGCGGTGCTGCTCAAGGCCATGCTGGCGGACAAGGAGCGCGCCGAACGGCAGTTCCGCCAGGCAGAACGCCTGACCTCGATCGGCTGCTGGCGGCTCGATCTGGCCAGCGAAAAGGTCGTCTGGTCCGAAGGTATATACGATATCTACGGCATCCCCTTTGGCGGCACGCAAAACCTCGACGATGCGCTGGCCTACTACGAACCGGAAGACCGCACCCGGCTCGAAGCCGCGCTCGATTCCGCAATGCGCACTGGCAAGCCCTTCGATCTCGAACTCGATCTCGTCCCCTCCTCCAGTTCGCTGAAAAGGGTGCGCGCGGTAGGTGAGCCGGAACTGGAGGATGGCCGCGTCACCGCGCTGATCGGCGTGCTGCAGGATGTAACCGAACGCCACCGTTCGATCGCCGAACTGGACAAGCGCGCCAACACCGATGAAGTCACCCTGATCGCCAGCAGGCACAAGTTCGTGTCCTACATCGATGCCCGCGTCGATCTCGCCAAGATCTCGCGCGAACGGCTCGCGCTCATGCTCATCGATCTCGATCACTTCAAGCAGGTCAATGATACACTTGGCCACGCCGCCGGAGACGATGTGCTGCGCGCTGTGGCAATGGTCCTGCGCTCGCCCTGGCTCAAAGGCTCGCTCGCCGCGCGGCTTGGCGGGGATGAGTTCGCGCTTGTCATCACCGATCCCGGCCTGATTGCGGGTCTGTCCGAACTTGCCGAAAAGCTCGTCGGGGAACTGCGCTTTCCGCGCCGCTCGCCCGCTGGCACCATTACCGTATCGGCCACCATCGGCTGTTCGGAACTGATCGGCACCAGCGACAACCGCCACGATCTGCTGCAACGCGCCGACCGCGCGCTTTATCGCGCAAAGGCGCAGGCACGCGGCACCTACTGGGTCGATATCCCCCGCCGGGATCTGGATAACGCCGCCTGACATCGCAAAAAAGCCCGGCGACCTTGGGAAAGGGCCGCCGGGCGTTGGACCCGCACCCGGTGGAGACGGGCGCGGGTCTTTTCCGTTTCGCTTACCGCAGCAGCGACAGCACGTTCTGCTGGCTCTGGTTCGCCTGCGCGATCATCGCCGTCGATGCCTGCGAAAGGATCTGGGCCTTGGCCATCTGCGTCGTTTCCGCCGAATAGTCGGTGTCTTCGATGCGGCTGCGCGCGTCCGAAAGGTTGGTAATGTTGTCGTTCAGGTTGTTCACTGCCGATTCCAGACGGTTCTGGCCTGCACCCAGCGTTGCACGGGTGGCGTTCACGTTGGCCAGCGCATCGTCTACGTTGTCGATGGTGGTTTCCGCATCGGCAACTGACGAAACATCAAGAGCCTGCGTGGTCGATGCCGCGTCATAGGCTGTGTCGGTTCCACCGAAAATCTTGGTGCCGTCAAACGCCTTGCTGACGATGGTCACGGTGTCGGTAGTGTTCGCACCGGTCTGGATGTCGAACGTCGCATCATCCGAACCATCGGCGGCAGGCGCTGCGCCAACCACGGCGAACACGGCGTTTCCGTTGAACTTGGTATTGTTCAGCACGTCCGAGATCTGGGCGTTGAGGTTGCCCACTTCCGATTGCATCGCATCGCGGTCGGACTGCTGATAGGTGGCCGACTTCGACTGGACAGCCAGTTCACGAACGCGCTGCAGCATGTTGGTCACTTCGTTCAGCGCGCCTTCTGCGGTCTGCGCCAGCGAAATGCCGTCGTTGGCGTTGCGCACGCCCTGGCTCATGCCCTTGATCTGCGACGTCATGCTGGTGGCAATCGCCAGACCTGCGGCGTCGTCCTTGGCGCTGTTGATGCGCTTGCCGGTCGACAGGCGCTCCATTGCAGTGCCGAGCATCTTGTTGGCGCTGTTCGAGGAATTGGTTGCCTTGATTGCGCTGATGTTGGTGTTGATAACGGCCATTGTTCCAGTCTCCGGTTGGGTGGTGTGTCGTTCCCGAAAGGACTGCCGGGCCAGAGGATCGACACGGCTGTCGGGACAAAGACCGGCAAAGTGCAGCCGGTTTTAAGCCACCCCCCGGCAAAAGACTGCCGGTTATAGGTATTGGCACTAGGGGTTTCCCTGCCCCTTAAAGTTTCAACCTGTTTGTCGGTTACGCGCGAAAGATGTGGCCAGACAGGATGGTTAACAGGGGTTTCAAAATGATTCGCGATTGCGGGGCACTGCAGTTCACCGAAGCGGCTTCAAAGGCACACCCGGCGCTGGTTCAGCGCGCGGCTTCGGTGCTTTCAAGCTATGGCAGCGAAGGCGAATGCCTTCTGGCCGACGCTTTCGAGAACGCCGCCATGCCCCCGCGCAAGCAGGTGGTCCTGCTCGAACGCGCCCCCACGCCGCAGATAGAACGGCCCGCTGGTAACCGCATCGCTACCGTCCGCTACACCGATGGCGCGGGCGAAGCGGCGCTTGCCGCCCTGCTTGCCTGCGCGGCAAAGCCCGGCGCCCCCATCGCCGCCGATCCCGAAAGCCTGTCCGTCCTCGCTCTTGCCGAACGTATCGCCGCAACCGACATCCCCGTCCTGATCAACGGCCCCACCGGCACCGGCAAGGAAGTGCTCAGCCGCTTCATCCATGATCGCTCGGCCCGCAAGGACAAGCCCTTCATCGCCATCAATTGCGCCGCCATGCCCGAAGCCATGCTCGAAGCGCTGTTGTTCGGCCACCAGAAGGGTGCCTTCACCGGCGCCAATGCCGCCAGCGAAGGTTTCTTCCGCGCCGCCGATGGCGGCACGCTGCTGCTCGATGAAATCGCCGAAATGCCGCTGACGCTTCAGGCCAAGCTGCTGCGCGCGCTTCAGGAAGGCGAAGTGGTGCCACTGGGCGCGACCCAGCCGATCAAGGTGGACGTCCGCGTCATCGCCTGCGCCAACCGCGATCTGCCGCTTGAGGTTGAGGAAGGCCGCTTCCGTGCCGACCTGTTCTACCGCCTCAACGTCTTCCCCCTCGCCCTGCGTTCCTTGAGCGAACGGCCCGACGATATCGCCCCACTCGCTTTCGCAATGGCGCTTCGCCACGCCACCAATGCGCCGTGGATCTCGGACGCGGCACTGGCGATGCTGGCCGCCCATGCCTGGCCCGGCAATGTGCGCGAACTCGAAAACGTCATCCGCCGCGCGCTGGTCCTTGCGGGCAACGCTCCGATGATCGGGCCAGAACACATCGCGTTCGATCGCACCACCCGCCTTGTCAGCGCGCCGGTGGCAGCGCCCGAAACATCCGACGCCAGACTGTCGAACATCGTCCAGATGTCGGAAGCCCGCGCGATCATCTCCACGCTGGAAGCCTGCAACGGCAGCCGCGTGGCAGCAGCGCGCCAGCTTGGCATTTCCGAACGCACCCTGCGCTATCGCCTCGCCAGCTTCCGTGAGGCCGGCATTGCCGTCGGTGGCCGGCGATGAGCGGGATCAGCGGCATTGGAGGCCGCGCCTCTGGCATTCAGGACATCATGGCCCTGCGCCAGCAGATCATGGAGCGGTCGCAGCTGCTCCAGCAGGTCAAGGCCCCCGACGCCACGCAGGCCACGGCCGCAAGTTCCGGCCCGGCGGGCAGCTTCACTGATACGCTCAAAGGCGCGCTCGATACCGTCAACGCCACGCAGAACAAGTCGAGCGCGATCAGCGAAGCCTATGAAAAGGGCGAAGTCGTCGATGTCGCCAAGGTCATGCTGGCCCGGCAGGAAGCGGGCGTTGCTTTCGAAGCCACCCTGCAGGTCCGCAACAAGCTGCTGAATGCCTATCAGGACATCATGCGGATGGGAGTGTGATTAAATGGCCGACCTAGCCGATACGCCCGCCCCATCTACCTTCAGCGTACTGACCGATCCCGCCGCCGGTGGTCCCGGCGCGCGGGCCAAGGCGTTCCTTTCTCAACCGCCGGTGCGCAAGATGTTGCCGTGGTTCGCGGGCGTTTCGGCTGCGGGCCTGTCAGCCGTTCTCTGGCTGGCAATGTCGCCTGCGCCGCAGCGGATGCTTTACAGCCAGCTTTCCGATGGCGAACGCGCCGAAGTGATCGCCAGCCTCGAAAAAGCGGCGATCCCCTATCAGATCGACAATGCCAGCGGCGCGATCACCGTGGGCGAGGATGATCTCTACAAGGCGCGCATGGCCGCCGCGTCCGATGGCGCGATCGCCACGCCCGAAACCGGCACCCAGATGCTCGACAAGCTGCCGATGGGAGCCAGCCGTGGCCTTGAAGGCCAGCGGTTGAAAGCCGCGCGCGAGCGCGAGCTGGAACTGACGATGATGGAAATCGATGGCGTGGAATCCGTCCGCGTCCATCTCGCAGAACCCGAAAAGTCGGTCTTCGTGCGTGACAATATCGCGCCGTCTGCCTCGGTTATGGTCAAGCTGAAGAGCGGGCGGCAGCTTTCTGAAAGCCAGGTGCGCGCCATCGTCAACCTTGTCGCCGGGTCGGTGCCGGGCCTGTCGATCGATGCCGTGCGTGTGGTCGATCAGCACGGTCGTCTGCTGTCCGAAGCGGGCGGTGTCGATGGTGACCGGCTCGAACTGCAGCAGCGTATGGAAGAAAAGCTGCGCCAGCAGGTTGCCCAGTTGCTGACGCCGATGCTCGGCGATGGCAACTTCTCGTCCGAAATTCAGGTCGATCTCGATATGGATCAGGTCACCTCCGCGCGCGAAAGCTATGACAAGCAGGGCGTGGTGCGACAGGAAAGCCAAAGCGCATCGCAGTCTGCCGCCGCTGCTCCAGCGCAGGGCGTGCCGGGCGTCACCGCAAATACCCCGCCGCCTGCCACCGTAGCGCAGCCCGGCGCGCCTGCGGGCACGCCGCCTGCCTCAGCCGCTACGGCTCAGCAGAACGGTGAGAGTAGCTCCACCAGAACCTACGAACTGGGCCGTGAAGTTGCTGTTTCCAACCAGACACCCGGCAAGGTCCGCCGCCTCTCGGTCGCCGTCGCCCTCAGCGCAGAAGTCATGGCCAAGGCCAAGCCGGCAGAGATCGAGCAGATCAAGCAGTTGATCAGTGCCGCTGTTGGTGCCGATACAGCGCGCGGCGATCAGGTGGCTGTGGCGGTGCGTGCGTTCAAACCTGCCGTGGTCGAACCTGCGCCCTTCTGGGAAACTCCGTGGTTTGCCACGATCCTGCGCAATGCCGTGGCGCTTGTCGCAGTGCTGCTCGTGCTCCTTCTCGGCGTTCGCCCGCTGATCAAGGCGTTGAAGCGCGATCCCGCCAATACGGAAGAAGCGCCGAAAAGGAAGAAGGGCAAGAAGGACGAAACGGCAGAGGACGAAGACTCTGAAACCGGTGAAGACGGTGATGGGGATGCGGCTGGCGAAGATGCCGAAGATGCAGTTCCCCAAGTTACAGCCGAAGAAGTCGCCGCCGCAATCCAGCCTGCCCAAGACCCGGAAACCGGCGTGGTCGATGCCGAAGCGCTGGCACGGCAGGTCAGTCTTGCCCAGCGCCTCGTCGTCGAAAAGCCCGACAATGCGCTGGTTGCGTTGAAACAGATGCTCAAAGAGCCTGAAGAAGAAGGTGCCGCATGAGCGAGATGACAGACATCCTCGGCGACGATGCGCAGATTTCGGACCCCGAACGCGCTGCGGTCATGGTCATGCTGCTGGAAGACGATCAGGCGGCGCAGATTCTCTCGCAGCTTGAACCGTCCGAACTTCGGCTTCTCGGCGAAAAGATGTGCGCGCTGGGCGAAATCGGCCCGGTCGCCATCGCGCAGGCCATCGCGGGCTTTGTGGAAAAGACCGAACGCCTTGGCCTGATCGCGCACGATCGCGTCGGGCAGGTGCGCTCGCTGATGACGCGCGCCGTGGGCGAAGTGAAGGCCGACAGCCTGATGCAGCGCATCCTGCCGGATGATCCTTCGCGCACGCCAACCATAGAACTCGCCCGCTGGCTGACGCCGCAGGTCATCGTCCCGCTGATCCGCGATGAACATCCGCAGGCGATTGCAGTGCTGCTGGTGCAACTCGATCCCGAAGTGGCCGCTGCCGTGCTTCACGCCATGCCCGAAGAAATTCAGGGGCAGGTCGTCCACCGCATTGCCTCGCTCGGCCCGGTCGCACCCGAAGCCATTGCCATGCTTGAAGAAATGCTCGACCGGCGCATTCTCGAATGCCACGGATCGGCTGCGCTTTCGATGGGTGGCCCGCGCGAGGCCGCAGACATCATCAACGCATCGGCCCGCGCGGTCGAAAAGCGCGTCATGCCCGAAATCACCAAGGCGGACCGCCAGCTTGCCAAGGCCATCGAGAACGAGATGTTCAAGTTCGAACACCTCTATGTACTCGACGACAAGTCGATGGGCGCGCTGCTGCGCGAGGTGGACAGCGATGCGTTGATCGCCGCGTTGAAGGGCATTGCCGAGGAACTGCGCGAACCGTTCTTCCGCTCGATGTCGGCGCGCGCTGCCGATGGTATCCGCGATGAAATCGCCGCGCGTGGTCGCATGAAGATGGCTGAGGTGATCGAGGCGCAAAAGGCCATGATCACCGCCGCTCGCCGCCTCGCCGCCGAGGGCGTGATCGTGTTCGGTGCAGGCGATGATGATTATGTCTGACCCCCTGCGGGCAGTGTCTCTGGCTGACCTCGGACGGGTATCCGCAGGCTTTGCGCACGACCGCCGCTTCTTCCCCGATCTGGTAATTCCTGAAGTGCACCTAGATGCACCTAGCGCGCACCTGGACGCACCAGGTGACACCGACGATGCCGCAGAAGTATCTGATCCACTGGCAGAAAAGTGGGCCGAAGGATACGCGCGCGGCATGGGCGATGCGCAGGAAGCCGCAGCCCAAATCATCGCCGAACAGGACGCCGCGAGGAGCAAAATCGAACTCGCTTTATCGCGCCTCGACGCTGCCATGCAGTCCGACCTGAAGGACCGCCTGCGCGAAACCGTGATCGCCCTGTGCGAATCCGCGATAGCGCCCGCCGCGCTCGATCCCGATGGTCTGACCCGCCGCGTCGAAGTTGCCGCCGCAATGCTCGCCCGCGCCGAGGATGCCCGCGTAATTCGCCTGCATCCTGAAGATCTTGCGCTGATCGCCGCGCGCTTGCCCGAAGACTGGCATTTCGAACCCGACGCTGCGCTGGAGCGCGGCTCGGTGCGCGTCGAAGGCGCGAGTGGCGGGGTTGAGGATGGCCCGGAGCAGTGGCGGCGCTCGATTGAGGAGGCGTTGCGGCAATGCTGAATCTGGCCGAACCGCTGTTTGACAGCATGGCCCTGTGCGGCCCCGATTTCACCCCGCCGCGCTATGGTTTGCTGGCCGCCTGCGATGGCGGAATGCTTGAAGTTTCGGGGCTTTCCGTGCCCATCGGCACGCAATGCCGCATCGCGCATGGGGCCGGGTCGCTCACCGCCGAGACGATAGGTTTTCGCAACGGGCGCACGCTGATGATGCTCCTTGGCGATCCCGTACTTCTGCGCCCCGGCGCGAAGGTGCGCCCCGAAGGCCGGCCCGGCATGGTCCCGGTGGGCGAGGCGTTCCTTGGCCGCGCGGTGGATGGAGAGGGCAAACCTATCGACGGGCGCGGCCCCATCAACAGCCGCCGCGAATGGCCCGCCGGTGGCGTGCGCGCTGCCGCGCTGGACCGGTCCCCGGTGCGCGAGAGTTTCGATACCGGCGTGCGCGCGCTGAACGCCCTGACCACCTTCGGTATCGGCCAGCGCATCGGCATCATGGCCGGGTCTGGCGTGGGCAAATCCGTGCTTCTCGACATGATCGCGCATGGCGCGGAGGCCGAGATCGTGATCGTGGGCCTGATTGGCGAGCGCGCGCGCGAAGTATCTGATTTCGTTGAACGACACATGCAGGGATCGAAGCGCGAACGCTCGGTCATCGTGGCCGTCCCCGCCGACCACGCGCCGAACTTGCGCATCCGTGGCGCGATGATGGCCACCGCATTGGCCGAATACTTCCGCGCGCAGGGCAAGCGCGTGCTGCTGATCATGGACAGCCTGACGCGCGTGGCCCACGCGGGCCGTGAAATTGCGCTGCTGCTGGGCGAACCCGGCGCGGCGCGTGGCTACCCGCCGTCCGCGCTCGCCACGATCACCAAGCTGGTGGAGCGCGCGGGCAATTCGGCGGAAAGCGGTGGTTCGGTGACGGGCCTCTACACCGTGCTGGCCGATGGCGACAACCAGGATGACCCGGTGGTCGATACCGCGCGCTCGATCCTTGATGGGCATATCGTGCTGTCACGCGATCTGGCGCAGCGCGGGCAATATCCGGCGATAGACATCGCCGCATCGCTGAGCCGCGTGATGAACGATATCACCGCGCCCGAACACCAGAAAGCTGCCCGCACCTTCCGCGCGCTGGTGGCAAGTTATGAAGCCAACCGCGATCTGGTGTTGATGGGGGCCTATCGCGCCGGGGCCGATCCTCAGCTTGACCGGGCGATTGCCATGCACGAGGCATTGACCGGCTTCATCAGCCAGCCGCAGCGTGAGGTGGTGCCGATGGTGCCCAGCGTTGCCGCGCTGACGCAGTTGATCGGGCCGTGAAGGCCGAACGCGCGCGGCTGGCCCGGCTCAAGAGGCTGGAGCGCATTCGTGACATTGCGCGGCAGACCGCCCTTGCCGAAGCAGGCAAGGCAGAAGGCACGCTGTCGCAGTTGCAGGGTCTGGTAGAACGCACCAGCCGCCTGTCTGCCGATTATGCCGCCCGCACCGATGTGCGCGATGCGCATGGGCTTCAGCAGTTGCGGCACTTCATCGCCGGGCTTGACCGCATCACCAGCGGAACCCGCGCCGATGCCGAAGCGGCAAAGCGTATTGCCGATGCCAAGGCGCAGGAAGCCGCCGCTGCCGAACGCCGCCGCGCCGCCGTGGAAGAGCGTGCACAAGCGCAGGAGCGTCTGATCGCCCGCAAGATCGCATCAGGGGCAATACCTACGACCGGCAAGAAGCCATCTGGCACGGGTCTTGAATAAACAGGGTTAACGCAAACGCCGGAGACCCTTGCGATGACCGACCTTTCCGCCCTTTCCCTGCAGACCGCCCTGACGCCTGTGGCAATGCCCACCGTGGCGGCACCGCTGGAAAAGGCAGGAAACCCGGCGGAATTGGGCGCTGGCAGCGGCACGCCCACTCCCCCCAGTTTTGACGCGCTGCTGGCACTTATGACCACGACGCAGGCGGCAACGTCGCAAGCGGCAGGCGCGATTTTGCCGGAAAGCGGCAAGACTTTGCCGGAAGCGGCAATTGCCGTTGCCCCCCTTCCGCTGGCAAACTTGCCGCAGGCCGCTTTGCTGAAGGTAAATCCTGCCCGCCCGACACAACCCACCGATACAGCAACGGATGTCGCCGCCGATCCGCTCGCCGAAGTGGTCGATGAAAACGCTGTTCCTTCCGATGGCGAAGCCGAAGTAGCGACGCAGCCCGATATTGCGCTGTTCACTGCGATCTTTGCCGCGCCCGACCGGCTTGCCGCCCCGGCCGCGCAGACAGAGCCAAACAGCGCAGCGTCCCCGCAATTGCCCGTTGCCACTCCTGCCAGCCCGGCCACGCCAGCACCCGGCACCGCGCCCGCGACACCAGCCACGGTTGCCGCTGCGATCGCCAGCACTGCACAGATCGAGCTGGCGCCCACGTCGCGCACCACCGCAACGCCGGTGACGGCAAGAGTGGCCAGCCCATCTGCAGCGGAACAGGCTGCCCCAGCCGCGCCAGCAGTCGCTCCGGCAACCACCCTTGCCGCCACACTGCAGACCGCCGACACCGCGCCTGCCACGCCGAACGCAACGCCGGTGACGAGCGATGCCTCCATCGCCCCGGAATCAAGCGAAGTCTCACCCCGCAAACAGGCCGCATCCGCACCCGAAGCCGCAAAGCTGCAATTGGCCGAAGCACTCACGCCTTCGACCGTTTTCACCGAAGCGCCAGTTCAGGCCGATAACCAGCCGGTAAGCGGGGCTGCCCGCAGCGAAACCAAGGCCGAGCGCATCGATTTTGCCACGCTGGTCGATACGCTCGCCCGCGCCCGCGAAGAGGCTTCGCCGCGCACGGTGAACGTAGCGGTGACCAACACCGATTTCGGGCGTGTGTCCTTGCGTTTTGACCGCAATGACAACGGCATGGCGGTGGCAATGAGCAGTGCCGACCCCGGCTTTGCCCGCGCGGTAAGTGCCAGCGCAGACGCGGCCGCCACATCGGCCGACACCCGCAATCCCAATTCCCAGGCACAAGGCGATGCCCGCGCGCAAGCCAGCGATACCAGCACACAGCGGCAGCAGCAAAGTCAGCACCAGCAGGGCCAACAGCAGCAGGCGCGCACCGACGTGCGCACCGGCACCGGTGGCACCCAAGCCTCCACCCTCCACGAAGATGCCACCGGCAAGACCCGCGACAGCGACAGCGGCATTTATGCCTGATTTTGGGCCTGATCCTGACATTCCAATTCTGAGAGAGCGACCATGAGCGACAAAGGCGACAAGGAAGAAAAGCCCAAGAAGAAAAAGGGTGGCGGCATGATGATGAAAGTCGTCGGCGCAATTGCCCTGCTGGGCGTTGGCGGCGGCGGCGTGTTCGGCCTTGTGGCAGCGGGCGTGATCGGCGGCGGTGGCCCGCATGAAGTGATCAAGGTGGACAACAACCCCAAGTTGATCCGCAAGGGGGAGGAAGACCCCTATGCCCCCGCAGCCAAGGAAGGCGAAGGCGAAGGAGCCGCTGGCGACACCGACGGCGATGGCGGGAGCGAGTTCCGCACCGTCTATTACAACTTCCCCGAAGACTTCACATCGAACCTGCGCAATTCTGACGGACTGCTGCAGGTGAACATCTCGGCCTCGACCCGCCGCGATTACCGCGTGGTGCTGTGGATGAAGAAGCACGAACTGGCGATCCGGTCCGCACTGCTGATCGCCATTGCCGATACGCCTGAAGAAGATGTGATCAGCCCGGACGGCAAGGGTCGCCTGCAAAAGCGCCTGACCGCCACGATCAACAAGGTTCTGACCGAGAACGAGGGCTTTGGCGGGGTGGAGAACGTCTACTTCAAGTCGTTCATCGTCCAGTAAATTTCCGAAAATTCGAACCGAGGCTTTCTGCCCCCCATGAAACCAGAACGCGCCTTTATTGCCGAACGTGCCATCGCGCAGCACGATGCGGCCCTGCTGCGCCCCGGCCCGGACACCGCAGAACTTGTGTCCGCGCTGGCGCGGATGAGCGAGCGTCTGGCCAAGGCGGTGCGCGGTGCTTTGTCGCCCCTGCTGGGTGGAGCGGAGCCGCAGATCAATCCGGCCAAGCCGATGAAGACCGATTTTGAGGATTTCTGTTCGGAAATCCCGCGCCTTGCCGCCAACAGCCTGATGCAGATCGGCCACGGACCATTCATGGTGACGATTGAGGGCGAAAGCGTGCTGCGGCTGGTTGACCGCGCGTTCGGTGGCCCCGGCGATACCCCCGGATCGCTGCCCAAGGAGTTCCCGCTTTCCGCCGAACTGATGATCGGGCGGATCGAACAGCTCCTCGCCACCTGCCTTGCCGTGGCGCTGGGCGGCAGCGGTGCCCCCATCCGCGCGGTGCGGCGCGATGCCAGCCTTGCACAGCTTCAGGCCATGCCGGGCAGCACGCCGGTTGCGGCACTGACGCTGAACGTGCTGGAACAGGGCCGGATGCCGTGGATGATTTCCGTCGCTTTCCCAATGGATACGCTGGCCCAGATGTTCGCGCATGGTGAAAGCCAGCGTCCTGCAAAGGCCACGCGCGGCCCGGCCCGGCCAACCGACGCCCCTTTTGCCGACCTGCCGATCGATCTGAGCGCGGTGCTGGTGGACATGAAACTGCCGCTGGCCACCGTCTCGGCGCTGCGTGTGGGACAAGTCCTATCCGTGCCGATTGCGCGCAACGTGCCGCTGCGGGTGGGCGACAAGACATATGCCACCGGCACCATCGGCGCGCTCGAAGATCGCGTCGCCATCCAGATCAACCAGCTTTCCTGATTTTCACGAGAGGCCAGAACAGATGACCTTCCAGCCCCGCGGTTTTGATTTCCTCAAGGATGTCGATGTCCGCCTGACCGTTGAACTAGGCCGCACTTCGATGAAGCTGAAGGACGTGTTGGGCCTGACCGAGGAATCGGTCGTCATGCTCGACCGGATGACCGACGAACTGCTCGACGTAATGGTCAACGGCAAGCTGATCGCGCGCGGTGAAGTGGTGGCGCAGGGCGACAGGTTTGGCCTGCGCATCGTCGAGCTTGCTGGATCGGACGGCGAAGAAGCCGCCTCGCCCGAAAAGAAAGCGCCCAAGGCTGCGGCCAAGGGGGATGAAGACTGATGTTCTGGTACGTCCTCAAACTCCTGGTCCTGCTGCCACTGATCGGCGGTCTGGCCTGGGCCAGCCTGAAGTTTGCCAAACGCATGGAAGGCCGCTTCATGAGCGGGAACGCGCCGAAGTCGGTGCGGATCGTGGAAACGCAGATGCTTTCCCCCACGCTGCGACTGGCCGTGCTGGAATTCCACGGGCGCGAAATTCTGGTTTCGGCGGGCAAGAACGGACTCGTCCGGTTGGCCGAAGCGCCAGCGCGACCCAAGGTTGACGCGGAGGAAGTGCAGTGAAGCGCCTCTTCGCCATGATGACGACCGCGCTCGTCCTGTTACCGCATCACGCGATGGCTGCGGTGGCTGCGGCTCCTGCTACCGCGCAGCAACCTGCCGCGCTTTCGGGCGCGCTGGACCGGGCGTTCGGGCAGATGGCCGGGGCGCAGAGCGGCGGATCACTATCGCTTTCGTTGCAGCTCCTGCTCATCATGGGGCTGCTGACGATCCTGCCCACGCTGGTGCTGATGATGACCAGCTTCACCCGTGTGCTGATCGTGCTTTCCATCCTGCGGCAGGCAATGGGCCTGCAGCAATCGCCCCCCAATCAGGTGCTGATCGGGCTGTCTCTGTTCCTTTCGCTGTTCATCATGGGGCCGACGCTCGACAAGGTGAACGCCAATGCGATCCAGCCCTATGCCAGCGGGCAGATCGGCGCAGAGCAGGCCTTTGCGGCGGGCGGGCGCGAATTTCACGGCTTCATGATCCGCCAGACGCGCGAAACGGATTTGCGCATGTTTGCCGATATGGCCAAGGCCCCGCGCTTTGCCAGCACGGCAGACGTGCCCTATTCGATCCTGCTGCCGGCTTTCGTCACCAGTGAGCTGAAAACCGCGTTCCAGATCGGCTTCATGCTGTTCCTGCCGTTTCTGGTGATCGATCTTGTCGTCTCATCCGTGCTGATGAGCCTTGGCATGATGATGATGAGTCCGACGATTGTGTCCCTGCCGTTCAAGCTGTTGCTGTTCGTGCTGGTCGATGGCTGGGCGCTGCTGATGGGCAGCCTTGCAGCGAGTTTCGGATGATGGAAGACACCTCCGCCCTTCTCTCGCTGGCCGATCGGATGCTTTGGATCACCGCGCTGGTGGCGGCACCGGTGCTGCTCGCCTCGCTTGCCGTGGGCCTTGTCGTCGGCGTCATTCAGGCCGCGACTTCGGTAAACGAACAGACGCTGACTTTCGTGCCCAAGCTGGCGGTTACCGCGCTGGTGCTGGTGCTGTTCGGTTCGGCCATGCTGGGCCTGATCGGGGATTTCACGAAAGAGATCTTCGACCAGATCGCCGCGACCGGTCAGGGTTGAGCGCGTGCTGCAACTGAACTTCGGCTTTGGCGCGCTTGAAGCCGATTTCTGGCGCTGGATGTTCGTGATGACGCGGATCGGCGCTGCGATGTTTGCTGCACCGCTGTTTGGCGCGGCCACGGTGCCGCCGCAGGTGCGCGTGATCGTGACCGGGGCGATTGCCCTGCTGATCTGCGGGTGGACACCGGTTGCCGCCCCCCCTGCGCTGCTTTCGGTAGGCGGGCTTCTGATGGTGGCCAATGAGGTCGTGATCGGCCTTGCCATCGGTTTTGCGCTGCAACTCTCGTTCGCCGCGCCGACTTTGGCGGCGGAGATCATCGGTGGCGGCATGGGCATGTCCATCGCCACCACGGCAGACCCGGTAAGCGGGGCAAGTTCGCCCGCGATGGGGCAGTATTTTGCGGTGGTGCTGACGGTGATCTTCCTTGGCACCGGGGCGCATCTCAACTGGATCGCGCTGCTGGTTGATAGCTATGCCACCTTCCCGCCGGGCACAGCGTGGCTCGCGCCGGGGCGGATGGAACTTATAACGCAGTTTGCAAGCCAGATGTTCGTCACCGCGCTGCTGATCGCACTGCCGGTCACACTGATCCTGCTGCTGGTGCAGGTGACGACGGGGATCATCAGCCGGTCCGCGCCAAGCCTCAACCTGTTCTCGCTCGGCTTGCCCGCAGGCGTGCTGGCAGGCCTTGCCGCCATGATCGCCGCCGCGCCGATGCTGCCTGACGTGATGGTTGATATTTCCGCCACCGCCGTCGGCCAAGCCGCCGCGCTGATCGCGCAATAAGGAGAGGCGTCCGCAATGGCCGAGCAGGAGGGCGAGAAGTCCTTTGCCCCGACAGAGAAGCGCAAGAAGGACGCTGCCAAGAACGGCGACGTCTTGCGGTCGAAAGACCTTGCGACCGCTGTGGGCGTGCTGGTGGGAGCAGCGTGGCTTAAGTTTGCGGGGCCGTGGCTGTTCGATGCCCTGCAGGATACGCTGCGCGTTTCGTTCACGCTGGATCGCGCCGCGATTGAGGATTTTACACCGAACAAGCTGCTGATGGGCGCGCTGGTGTCCGTGCTGCCGCCGGTCTTCGTGCTGGGCGGACTGGTGCTGGCGGCTTCGGTGTTCTCGCAAGTGGGGCTTTCCGACGGACGCTGGAACGCTGGAAACCTTGCGCCCAAGGCATCGCGCCTGAATCCCCTGTCGGGGCTGAAGCGCATGTTCGGGCCGCAGGGCTGGATCGAACTGGCAAAGGGTCTTGCCAAGCTGGCGCTGCTGGGCACGATTGCCTACGCTTGGGCCAAGGGTGAGGTTGCCGACCTCATCGGCCTTGGCCACGGCGATATTCATGGGCAACTTGTGCAGGCGTGGGACGCGATCACATCGCTTGCGTTTGCACTGGCGGCAGGGCTGGTGGTGATCGCGCTGATCGACTTCCCGATCCAGTGGGTGCGCCGCTTCTTCCGCCTGCGCATGACGCTGCAGGAGATCAAGGACGAGCACAAGGACGCCGAAGGTTCGCCCGAAAAGAAGGCCGCAATCCGCCAGAAGCAACGCCAGTTCGCGATGGGCGCGATGCAGGGGGCGATGGCCAAGGCGCAGTTCGTGATCACCAACCCTACGCACTTTTCGGTGGCGCTTACCTATGACCCCGATCTAGCCCCCGCCCCCGTGGTGCTGGCCAAGGGGCGCGGAGAAAGGGCGCTGGCGATGCGCGAACTTGCCGCCGAACTGGGCGTGCCGACCATCGAGATTCCGCCCCTTGCCCGCTCGGTCTATTTCACCACGCGCGAAAACCAGATGATCCGCGAAGACCTATATGCCGCAATCGCATCGGTGCTGGCCTTCGTGATGTCGCTGAAACGGGGCGACAATCCGGTGCTGCCGCCAATCGACCTGCCGATCCACATGCAATTCGACGCCGATGGCCGACCGGAAGCCGTCGTGCAGCTTAACCGCGCCGCCGCGCAACCGTCCTAGGGATCATGGCTACAACTTCGTCCACCGCATCGACATCGGCAACCGCCCAGATCGTCTCGACTCTGGGGGCGGGCAGCGGCATCAACACGGCGCAACTGGCCGAACAGCTTGCCGCCGCGCAGTTTGCCACGCGCATCGATCAGCTTGCCACCAAGAACGAAAAACTGACCGCGCAGATATCGTCTGCGTCGAACCTCAAATCGCTGATGGGCACGCTGTCTTCGTCCATCGGCTCGCTGATCCGCACCGGCGATCTGGCGGTGAAACCCTCAATCGCGAACGCCAGCGTGGCGACCGTAAGCAAGGGCACGGCCACCGGCAGCGGCAGCTACAGCCTTGAAGTGACGAGCCTTGCCAATTCGCAGAAGCTGCTCACCCCCGCTTATGCCTCTGCCAGTTCCACGGTAGGTTCGGGCACGCTGACACTGCGCTTCGGCACGGTTTCGGGCAACTCCTTCACCCCCGATACCGCGCAGGACGCGGTGGACATCGCCATCCCCAGCGGCGCGACGCTGACCGACGTGGCCGCCGCGATCAATGCTGCGGGCACCGGCGTTTCGGCCTATGTCGCCAATGGCACGGGCGGCGCGCAGATCGTGCTGCGCGGCAAGGAAGGCGCGACCAGCGGCTTCCAGATCGAGACGACCCCCGATGTCGGCGGCGAAGCGCTGGCCGACTTGGCATGGACCCCGGCCACGGCTGGCACACGGCTGAAATCCACGGCGACCAATGCCGCGTTCACGCTTGACGGCGTGGACTACACATCGACCAGCAACGCCGCCAACGATGTTGCCCCCGGACTGAACCTGAAGTTGACGGCCACCAATATCGGCAACCCTACCACAATCAGCTTCAGCGATCCGTCCAGCGGCATCACCACCGCGATGACCGATCTGGTCGATGCGCTGAACGAGGTCGTATCGCAGCTCAACACCGCAATGAACAAGGACAGCGGCGAGTTGAACAACGATCCCGGCGCACGCGCATTGCGTACAGCGCTGGTGACGCTGGCCGGTTCGACCATCATGCCCAACGCCGCCAGCGGCGCGCCTGCAACATTTGCCGACATCGGCCTCAAGACCGAGCGGGACGGCAGTTTCACACTCGACACCGCACGTCTGGCGAAGACATTGCAGGATTCACCTGAAGAAGCCGGTGCGATGTGGACCACCGGATTGTATGGCGTCTATGCCTCGATCGACAAGATCGCCCGTGCTGCCTCATCGGTTTCGGGAACCTCGCTTGGCAGTTCGATCACGCGCTACACCGCTTTGCAAAAGACGCTGACCGAGAAGACTGAAACGCTGACCACCAAGCAGGAGGACTTCCGTCTGCGGCTCGTCTCGCGCTTCGCCTCGATGGATACGCGCGTCAGCAATTCCCAATCCACCCTGTCTTTCCTCAAGGCGCAGATCGACGCCTGGAACGGGAGTGACAACTGATGCTGCATCGCCGCCACGACCCTTCGGAAGCCTATCGCCGCGTCGATTTCGATGCGCGCGTGCGCGGCGCGGATTCACGCCAACTGGTCGATCTGTGCCTCGAACATGTTGTCGGATCGATCGGCCGCGCACTGCACGCGCAGGAACGCAGCGACAATTCAGCCAAGAGTGCAGCGCTTACCCGCGCGGTTTCGGCGCTTACGGCGCTGCAGATGGGCGTCGACATGGCCAATCCCACGGCTCCTGCACTGGTGCAGCTTTACCAGTCGGCGCGAAATGCCATTCTCGATTGTGTGACCCGGTTTGACGCCACCAAGCTGAAGATCATCCGGCAGGACTTCACCGAAATCCGTGAAGCGATGCTGCGCAGCAGTGCTGCTTGAGCGTCTGCCCCTGACGGCAGTGATCGGATAGATTTTCTCAAGCAAAGCCGCAAAGACGCGAAGATGTCGCGCGCGCCGCAGGCATTGTTCGCTGCAACAAGCGACGCATATATGTGCAAAACGGCTTCGCCGGTGACACTACACCTTTGCGGCCTTGCGTGAATAGAAGCCTGCTTGCTCTGGCTTCGCCGCACATAACGCAAATACGAAAAAGCCCGAAGCCAGCGTGTGGCTCCGGGCTTCAGTCTGCCCGCACGACAGGGGACGGGGGTCGTGCGGGAAGTGGAGAAGAAGAAACTTCAGCCGGAATGGCAGCACGCAATCAGGGCTTCTCCCAGATCATTCAGCCCAAGCTCCTTGTCAGCCGCTTCCATATCCATCGCCGCACTGGGCGCTTCGGCCACCATTGCGGTCTTGCGGTCCTGCACGAATGTCTTGCACCCGGCATCGCGCATCAGACGCAGGCCCTTGGCCCCGTCCTTGCCCATACCGGTAAGGACAGCACCGGCGGCCGGGATGGCCCCGCGCGCGATCGATCCAAACAGCAGATTGGCCGCAGGGCGCACACTATCCACCGGATCACGATCGATCAGGCGCAGCTTGGCCGGACTGCCCGGTTCGATGACGGCATGAAGATTGGGATCATAGGCGATGTGGATCGCGCCGGCCACCAGCGGGGTTGCGTCCTTGGCCGCCTTTACCGAACATTTCAGTTCGCCATCCATGCGCTTGATAAAGGTTTCGACCACGGCGGGTTCAGCATTGAGCGTGATGACCGTGGGCGGGCACTTTTCGGGAAAATCGCCCAGGATCTGCGTCAGCGCATCGATCCCGCCCATCGAGGCGGTGAGCGCAAGGATATGGCCGTTCCATTCGAAGTTTGTCTCAGCCGCCTTGGCAACCTTTGTGCTGTCGCGCGGGGCGCGTCGATCCTTGACGTTGCTGTTGGCTGCGGCAAGCACGATCTTGCCGAGCTGGCCCACCGTCTTGGCAAATTGTTCAGGCGTGGCCTTCAGCGGTTTGGGGAAACATTCCACCGCGCCCAGTTCATAAGCCTTGAGCGAAGTTTCGGTGCCCGCCTGGGTCAGGCTGGACAGCATGACCACGGGCATCGGGTTCGATCCCATGATCTCTTCCAGGAACTCGATCCCGCTCATCCCCGGCATTTCCACATCAAGCGTGACCACGTTCGGGCGCAGCTCCTTGATCTGTTCGCGCGCATCGTTGGCGCTGGATGCAGCACCGACAACCGTCACGTTCTTCGCCTGATCGAGAATGTCGGCAAAAAGCGCCCGCATGGCGGCAGAATCATCGACTACGAGTACGCGTGCATCATGCATCTGAAGGAACCTCTTGATCAGGCGTGATAAAGCCGTCCTCCTTCCTTTACGCGCGCAGAGCCGACGATTTCCTGTGCTGCCCCTTACGTATCTCAACCTAAGGGGGACGAAAGGCGACCTTTGCCCTCGTGCCCCTATCTCCATGACCCTGTTCACCGCGTCCGATTCCACCGGGCCGGTCAAGTGGAACCGGAGGAAAAGCATCTCCATGTCGTCGGTCATGCCATCGATCACTCTGCCCGCGCGCTGCGATCGCGCCGCCGCCGAGGCCCTGTTGCCGGAAATGGTCGCCGCGCTGGGGTTCGGTCCTCTGATGATCGATGCACGCGAATGCCAGCATATCGGCCAGGCCATGCTCCAGTTGCTCGTCAGCGCCCGCCAGACGGGCGACGGCGCGGTAATCGAGGCCTCGCAGGCGCTGCGCGACGTTGCCCAGCTTACCGGCCTTGCCGACGAACTGTTTTCCGGGAGCCACGCATGAACGCCGAGGAAATTCAGGCGATATTCTTCGCCGAATGCGAAGAATCGCTCGAAGCCGCCGAACAGGGCCTCGCCGCCTGCCGTGATGGCACGCAGGACAGCGATACTGTCAACGCGGTGTTCCGCGCGGTCCATTCGATCAAGGGCGGTGCGGGCGCGTTTGGCTATATTGCGCTGCAGGGCTTCACCCACACGTTCGAAACGCTGCTTTCGGACGTTCGCGATGGCACGGTGGCAATCACCGGACCACTGATTGACCTGATGCTGGGTGCGCTCGACACATTGAGCGACCATGTGACCGCCGCGCGTGATGGCAGCGAACCGCCGGAAGACAGCGCTTTGCAGGCAGAGCTGACCGCAGCGATGGCTGCAAATGCTGGTTCTGCGCCTGCCTTTACAGCTGCTGCACCAGCGCCCGTGGCCGAACCCGAGCCTGCCGCAGCCCCGAAGGTCGAGAGCGCGGGAGACGATTTCGACTTTGATTTCGATCTCGATGCCCTGCTCGACGATATCTCTGGCGAGATCGCGCCATCGGGGACCGATACCGAAACATCCGAAAAGCGCTGGCAAATGCGAGTGCGCCCCCATGCGGCAGCCATGCGCAACGGCAGCGAGCCGCTGCTCATGCTGCGCGAAATGGGCGACCTTGGCGGTCGGTGCGAGGTTTGCGACATTTCGTCGATCCCGCCGCTGGATTCATTTGACGTCGGCACCGGCTATCTCGGCTGGGCGTTCAGCTTCCCCACCGAAGTGACCGAGGATACCGTACGCGATATCTTCGATTTCGTGGGCGATGATTGTTCGCTGACATTCGGCGAAGCGGCAGAAATGCCGCCGGTGCAGCACCCCGAAACATCGAAGCCCGCACCTCCAGTGGCCGCTTCTGCTGTGGCACCAGCCGCAGCTCCTGTTGCGGCAACGGCGCCAGTGCCCGCCGCTGCCGCGCCCGTCGATGCGGACAGCGCACAAGCGCGCACGGTAGCAAATGGCTCGGCTCCGCCCGCCCCCCCCGCCCCCGGCCAGTCGATCCGTATCGAACTGGGCAAGCTCGACAAATTGATCGACGCAGTTGGTGAACTCGTGATCGCACAGGCCATGATGGCGCAGCGCCTTGCCGGGCAGGGTCTTGCCGTGGCAGAGGAAATGGCGATGATCGAGGGCTTGACCCGCGACATCCAGGAATCTGCGATGGCCATCCGCGCCCAACCCATTGGCTCGGTGTTCAGCCGCGTGCCGCGTATCCTGCGCGAACTGGCCTCCACCACCGGCAAGCACGTGAAGCTCGAGGTTTCGGGCGAGACGACCGAACTCGACAAGACCGTGATCGAGCGGCTGGGCGAACCGTTGACCCACCTGATCCGCAACGCCGTGGACCACGGCATCGAACAGGCGGACGAACGCATCGCCGCCGGCAAATCGGCGGAAGGCACGCTGACCCTTTCGGCAGAGCACCGCTCCGGCCGCATCCTCATCCGCATCGGCGACGACGGCAAGGGCATCGACCGCGAGCGCGTCTTTGCCAAAGCGGTCGAAAAGGGCCTCGTCTCGCCCGATACGGTGATGAACAAGGAAGAGATCGACCTGCTGATCTTCGCACCGGGCTTTTCCACCGCGCAGACCGTGACCAACGTGTCGGGCCGTGGTGTGGGCATGGATGTGGTACGCCAGAATGTGAAAGACCTCGGCGGGCGCATCACCATCGAATCCGAACCTGGCAAGGGCACCACGTTCACGCTCACCCTGCCGCTGACGCTGGCCATTTCCGATGGCATGGTCGTGAACGTGGGCGATCAGACACTGGTCGTGCCTCTGGCCAACGTGGTGGAAAGCCTGCGCCCCGAACCCGATGAAGTACAGGGCCTTGGCGCAAACCGCTGCATGATCAACGTGCGCGGACGCTTTATCCCGGTGATCCCGCTCAGCCAGTCTGTCGGCGCGGCGGGCGCGGCCACCGATCCGCGCGACGGCGTGCTGATCGTTGTCGAAACCGAAGGCGCAGGCCGTGCCGCGCTTATGGTCGATGCGATCTGCGATCAGCGTCAGGTCGTGATCAAGAGCCTCGACACCCACTACCGTTCGGTCGAGGGCGTGGCGGGTGCAACCATCCTTGGCGATGGCCGGGTGGCGCTGATCGTCGATGTCGACAGCCTCGTATCGCGCAGCCTCGCCTCCGCTGGCGGCAATGCAGCCCTGGCAGAAGCGGCATGAGCCTGATGGACGCCCTTGATGCGTCGATGCCCGGTGTCAGCCCCGGTGTGTACGACGAAGCGGACTTCCGCGCGATCTCCGATATCACATACAAGGAAGCGGGCATTGTCCTGTCCGCGGGGAAGGCCATGCTGGTCTATTCGCGCCTCGCCCCGCTGGTGCGCGATTCGAACTGCGCCACGTTTGGCGCCTATGTCATCCGCATCCGCGAAGATGCGACCGAGCGCCAGAAGGCAATCTGCGCGCTGACCACCAACCACACGTTCTTCTACCGCGAAGCGCATCATTTCGAGCACTTCGCGCAGCACGTCCGGCCCGGCTATGTGCAGCGGCTGAACAGCGGCGGCAAGGTGCGGCTGTGGTCGGCAGGCTGTTCCAGCGGCGAGGAAACCTGGTCATTGCTGATGACCTTTCTTGGGGCCGACCAATCGGAGGGCACTGCCATCGCCCGCCGCGACCTGCGCCTGCTCGCCAGCGATATCGCCACTCACGCCATCGCCAAGGCGCGCAGCGGCACCTATCGTACCGACGATCTGAAAGCCGTACCCGAAGCGCTGCGCCGCGTCTGGACCCGCAGCCACGGCGAGGACAGCACGATCGCGCCCGAAGTGCAGCAGCTTGCCCGTTTCCGTGCGCTGAACCTGCAGGGCGATTGGCCGATGCAGGGGCAGTTTGACACGATCTTCTGCCGCAACGTGATGATCTATTTCGACAATCCCACCAAGGAGCGGCTCGTGCAGCGCTTTGCCGAAAAACTCGCTCCCGGCGGGTGGTTGTACATCGGCCATTCCGAACGTGTCACCGGCCCGGCGCTCGATCTGCTGACGACCCAAGGCCCCACCATCTATCGCAAGAGGGCCGCATGACCATCCGCGTCGTCATTGTTGAAGATTCGCCCACGATGCGCGCGATCCTGATGAACCGGCTGGGCAAGGAGCTGGACATCGAGGTTGTTGCTGCAGCCGCGAATGCCGCCGAAGGCCGCCAGATGATCCGCGAGCTGGACCCCGATGTGGTCACGCTCGATATCGAGATGCCCGGCATGAACGGCCTCGATTTCCTTGCCAAGATCATGGAGTTGCGCCCGACGCCGGTGATCATCGTCTCCGGTTCCACCCAGCAGGGCAACGAGATGAGCGCCCGCGCGCTCGCGCTAGGTGCGGTGGATTGCTACGCCAAATCGGGTGGTGGTGTGGGCCTTGATGATGCCGGCAAGCTGGCACAGATGATCCGCGAAGCCGCCAAGGTCCAGTTCGCCCCACGCCGCGCGCCGGTCGCGCCCCCAACTACGATTGCCCGCGTCGCGCAGGAAGCGCGCGGCACCTTGGCCGATCGCCCCGCCCTGATTGCCATCGGGTCATCCACCGGCGGCGTCGAAGCGCTGCAGACGGTGCTGTCGGGCTTTCCCGCCAATTGCCCGCCCACGCTGATCGTGCAGCACATCAACGCCCGCTTTGCCCCTGCCGTTGCGCGCACGCTCGATCAGTCGTGCCCGCCGAAGATCGTGCTGGCAGAAGCGGATATGCCGCTGAAGGATGGCCACGTCTATCTTGCGCCCGGCGATGATCGGCACCTTTCCATCGGCGGAACCGGTTCGTTCCATTGCAAGCTGCGTAGCGGCAATCCTGTCTCCGGTCACCGCCCCAGCGTGGACGTATTGTTCGCTTCTGTCGCTGAAGTCGTCGGCCCCCGCGCGGTCGGCATTCTCCTGACGGGCATGGGCGCAGATGGTGCCAAGGGCCTGCTGGCAATGGCGCACAAAGGCGCACGCACCATCGCGCAGGACGAGGCGACCTGCACCGTCTTCGGGATGCCGCGCGCCGCGATCAGCCTTGGCGCCGCACGCATCGTGGCGCCTTTGAGCGCAATCGCCCGCCACGCCTTCAGCAAGGCAGCGTGACATGAGCTTCGAACAACCCATACCGGGCACGCCGCCGCTCGAACGGGTCACGGTCATGCAAGGCCAGGCCCTGGCCAGCGCCAGCGCATCGATCGAATACTCCACCGTCCTCGGCTCATGCGTGGCCACCTGCCTGTTCGATCCGCACAGCAGGATCGGCGGCATGAACCATTTCCTGCTGTCCGAACCCCCTGCCAATCTGCCCGGCACGCAGGTGGACGAACACTATGGCGTCTATCTGATGGAGCTTCTGGTCAACCAGATGCTGTCCAGAGGCGCGCGCAAGAGCAATCTCAAGGCCCACCTTTATGGCGGGGCCAACGTCAACCGCAACATGATGCGCATCGGCACGATGAATGCCGAATTCGCACGCGAATTTCTCCGCCGCGAAGGGATTGCCCTGATGCGCGAGGATCTGGGCGGCACCAATGCCCGCCGCGTCGATTTCCGCCCGGCATCGGGCCAGGTCCGCCTCCGCACGGTGGAAGACCGGTTCGCGCCCCCTGTCCAACCCACCCCGCGCCCGGCTGTGTCCACTGGCGATGTCGAACTGTTCTGAACGGAAAAAGCGAGTCCCTCCCATGAGCAACACCACCCGGATTCTTACCGTAGACGACAGCCCCTCCATGCGGGCCCTTCTCAACCACGCCCTGTCAGGCCACGGCTTCGACGTGTCGCAGGCCGAAGACGGCATGGCCGCGCTCGACTGGCTGGCCATGAACGAGGTCGATGTCGTCATCACCGATATCAACATGCCGCGCCTTGATGGCTTCGGCCTGATCGAACGCCTGCGCGAAGGCAGCCGTCATCGTGATCGCCCGATCCTCGTCCTCACCACCGAAAGTTCGGACGAGAAGAAAGCCCGCGCCCGTGCCGCCGGAGCAACGGGCTGGATCGTCAAGCCGTTCGACCCCGAAAAGCTCGTCGCCGCCGTGCGCCGCGTCGCCCACTAAGTCTCTAAAAAAGGAGCACACACCATGCTGCGCGAACTGATCACCTTCGAAGTCGAAGGCCAGGTCTTCGGCCTCGACATCATGGCCATCCGCGAAATCCGCGCATGGTCGCCCACCACCCGCCTGCCGCGCGTGCCGTCATACGTCGCGGGCGTCGTCAACCTGCGCGGCACCGTGCTGCCAGTGATCGATCTCGCCGCCCGTCTCGGCTGGCGCGCCACCGAAGCCACGCCGCGCCACGCCATCATCGTGACGCAACAGGGCGCGCAGATCTCCGGCTGGATCGTGGATTCGGTCAGCGATATCGTCACGCTGGAAAGCGAAGCGCTGCAGCCCCCTCCGCCGACCTCGGCGGGCGATACGGTGGTGCCCTTCCTCGAAGGTCTTGCAGCCATCGAAGACCGCATGGTCATGGTGCTGAACCTTGCCAGCCTGACCGATGGCGCAGCACTGCCCGAAGCTGCCTGAACCACGAAAGGCCAGCCCGATGGCGTCACATAATCAAAAGCAGGCCACGCATCGCCAGATTGCCGTCGTGCTCGAAGAACTGGCCGAAGAAGTCGAAGCCCTCGGCGCCGCCCTGTGCATGGACATGGAAATCGCCATGAAACACATGGACAAGTTGCAGGCGATAGACCTCATCGCCCAAAAGCAACGCTCCCTTGGACGACTGCTGGAGGCCGACAGCCCGGCGGAAGAAGTTGAGCGGATCGCGATTGACGTGCTGCGGGACCGGATGCGGTTGTCGGGGTGATGCGCATGACCTTGGTCGGCCACGGAATGCCGTTGATCGACCACAAGACGCATTGACCGCATATGTTCGCCATCGGCGGAAAATGCGGTTTCCAACGAAACAATTCACTTTGCTATCGGGCACAGCTTTGCTGGCGGCCTTCACTCCATCGGCACGTGCTGCCGATGAGCCGGCCCCCGAAACGGCCCCGCCGGTGGCGCAGGCAGCGGGCAGCAGAACCATATTCACCCCCGCCGATTTCGAACGCTTTGCCCCACGCAACGCACTCGACATGCTCCGCCAGGTTCCCGGCTTTACCATCCGCGAGGGCGAGGAAGCCCGCGGTTTGGGGCAGGCCAGCGGGAACGTGCTGGTCAATTCGCAGCGCCTTTCATCAAAGTCGGACGACATCTTCACCCAGCTTTCGCGCATCCCCGCCTCCACGGTCGAGCGCATCGAACTGGTCGATGGCGCAAAGCTCGATATTCCCGGACTTACAGGCCAGGTCGCCAATGTCGTGGCACGCAGCAGCAGCTTTTCAGGACAGTTTCGCTGGAGTCCTGAGGTTCGCGCCCACTATGCCGACCCACGACTTACCAATGGCGAGATTTCCGTCACCGGGCGTACCGGCCCGGTCGAATATACCATCAGCCTGACGAACAACGCCAATCGTGGCGCTGCCGGTGGGCCGACCGTCATCACAGACCGCACCGGAGCCGTAACCCAGACGCGCGAGGACGTGATCAAGGCCAATCGCGATGAACCGAAACTGGCGGGCCGTTTTACCATCGATGGTCCCGGCTCGTCGGTCGCCAACATCAACGGCTCGTTCGAACGCATCCCGCGCGGATTTACCGAACATTCGGTTCGGACGAATGCGGACGGCACCGTACTGGTGCGTGATCTGGACGACCGCTCCTCGGCGCGGAACTGGGAAATCGGCGGAGACTTCGAATTCGCCGTGGGATCGGGGCGGTTGAAGCTGATCGGCCTCAATCGGCAGGAACACGAACCCTACAGCCAGTCCGTCGTCACTACATTTGCCGACGGATCGCCCGCTATCGGTGATCGCTACGCCCAGACCGGCGACAGCGCAGAGCGCATCGCCCGCGCTGAATATTCATGGAAAATGCTAGGCGGCGACTGGCAACTTGCCGGTGAAGGCGCATTCAATTCACTGCGCAATGTCGCCATGATCGCCACGCTCGACGGCAACGGCAAGTTCGTTGACATCCCCTTTCCCGAAGGCACCGGCGGCGTGAAAGAGGATCGCTATGATGCCAGCCTTTCGTTCAGCCGCCCGCTGACCAAAGACCTTACCCTGCAACTGATCGCTGGCGCCGAACGCTCCATGCTGCGCCAGACCGGTGCCACCGGGACGCAGGATAGCCTCAGCCGCTCGTTCTTCCGCCCGAAAGGTTCCCTCTCCCTGGGGTGGAAGGCAGGCAAGCGGCTCGATGTCTCGTTCAAGCTGAAACGTTCGGTCGGCCAACTTTCGTTCTACGATTTTCTCGCCCGCCGTTTCCTCGACGATGGCAATGCCAACAGTGGCAATACCGATCTCGTGCCCCAACAGGACTGGTCTGCCGAACTTGAACTCAACCGCACATTCGGCCCGCTCGGCTCCACCAAGCTGCGGCTCGTCGGTCGCAACGTGCAGGATTACGTCACAGTCGTGCCGATTGGTACGAACGGCGAATCCATCGGCAATGTCGATAGTGCCAAGGAACGTCAGATCGTCAGCAACACAACGCTGCAGTTCGATCCGCTGGGATGGAAGGGTGCACGGCTCGATCTCAATGTCGAACTCACCTTCGCCAGCCTGAAAGACCCATTCGACCCCGCGCGGCACATTCCCTATGGTTTCATCACCGAACGGTATTTCGAGATCAATTTCCGTCAGGACTTTCAAGGCACGGATTGGGCCGCTGGTGGCTGGTACGAATACAACCGCCAGTCGCTTTACCACCGTCGCTTCGAACTTGGACGGGACTATGAAGGCCCTGTATTTGCGGGGCTTTTCCTGGAACATAAGGATGTGATGGGCCTGACGGTTCGCGCCAGCGCCAACAACCTGCTGAACGGCCGCCAGCGCTGGGACCGTCAGGTGTTCGATGGCCCTCGCCCGAATGCACCAATTCAGTTCGTGGAAACGCGCAATCGCCTGATCGGCCCGATCTTCCAGCTTTCGATCAAGGGCAACATCTGAACACCATATCCCTCCTGTCCTTGACCGCTCGGCTCTCCCCGCGCAATGCTCCCCGGCATGTGGCAGTTATATCAATTCCCCCTGTGTCCCTTCAGCCGCAAGGTGCGGCTTCTGCTCAGCGAGAAGGGCGTGGCCTACGATCTCGTGCGCGAAAATCCGTGGGAGCGGCGCGAGGAGTTCGGGCGGCTCAGCCCCGCCTACCGCACGCCCGCGATCCACAATACCGAGCGCGGCACAGCCCTGGCCGACAGCAGGGCGATCTGCGAATTTTTCGAAGAGACGGTCGACAAGACGCCGATGATCAACGGCACCGCGCCCAATCGTGCCGAAATTCGCCGCCTCGTCGCGCTGTTTGACGAAAACTTCTATGCCGACGTCACGCATCCCATGCTGGAAGAGCGCATGAAAAAGCGCCTCGTCTATCGCAGCCCGCCCGACAGCAAGCGCCTGCGCGAAGCGATGCGGCTGGCGGACGAGCACCTCTATTACATCGACTACCTGATCGATAACCGCCCCTGGCTGGCCGGTTCCACCATGAGCCTTGCCGACCTTGCCGCCGCCGCACAGATCTCGGTCGCGGATTACCTCGGCGGGATCGACTGGTCGGGCCACGAACAGGCACGAAGCTGGTACTCCGTTTTCAAAAGCCGCCCCAGCTTCCGCCCCCTGCTGGCCGAACGCATGGACGTGATCCAGCCCCCAGCCCACTACGCGGATGTGAACGCCTGACAGGAACGCCGCCTGGCATTATCGGGCGCTCACATCCCCCCTCCCGTAGACGGGAGGGGCCGGGGGAGGGCATGTTCCGCAAACGCCCCAAAAACCGCTGTCCTACAAGTGCGCTGCCGGCATAGCCTCCCGCCATGCTACTGCTCCGAACACCGCCACCCTGCCCCCAGAAGCCGCTCATCCTAAGCCTGTCGAAGGATGCCTTCCGCACACGCAAAAACGGCGGAAGATCCCTCCCGCCGTTTTTCTTCAGGACTGTGTAAACTGTGTAAACCTGTTCAGGTTCAGGCCGACTTTGCTTTCACGCCAAACCGCCCGAACTTGCGGTACTGCGTCATCCAACGGTCAAGGAACAGACCCAGAGGACGCGGGCTTACCCCCAACGAAGCGATGCCCGGCAATGCACCGCTCGCCACGTTGCCCGCCTTCAGCAGCTTCCACTGGTCCGTGCTCATCGGCGCGCCCGGCAGCCATCCGGTGAGTGCGGCGAACGCGCCCGAAACCGCATCCGGCAGTTCCACCAGCACTGGCGAACGACCGGCCGCGCGGGCGATGCGGCGGTTGAGTTCGCCCATCGTGACCACTTCCGGCCCGGCCAGCTCATACGTCTTGCCGCCATGCGCACCGGCATCGGCCAGCACATTGGCAATTGCCTCTGCCGCATCGTCAACGAACACCGGCTGCAACTTAGCATCGGGACCGAACACCGGCAGGACCGGCAGTCTGCTCACCAGACCACCGAACATGTTGAGGAAATTGTCATCCTCGCCAAACAGGATCGAAGGCCGCACCACCGTTGCCGATGGGAACGCCGCCAGAACAGCCGCCTCACCCTCTGCCTTGGTCCGCGCATATGCCACGTCGGACGCAGCATCAGCGCCCAAAGCCGAAATGTGGACAAATGCCTGCGCGCCCGCCGCCTTGGCAGCCTCGGCCACACGCCCCACACCACGGCCCTGCAGCGAATCAAGATCGCCCGCGAACGCACCGACAAGGTTCACCACCGCGTCCACGCCCGTCAGCGCCTTGGCTACCGTTTGCGGCCTGGTCACATCGACCGCAACGAACTGCGTCTGCCCCAGCCCGCCCAGCGGCTTCAGCCGGAAAGCCCGCTCGGGATGGCGGCTGCACACCCGCACGCGCGCGCCGCGCGCCAGCAGTTCCTGCGCCAGATGCTTACCGAAGAAGCCACTGCCGCCAACCAGCGCCACCAGCATTCCATCCAGATCGCGCGTCCTGCCGCCCACTGCGCCGTTTGCCATATCCAAAATCCTGCCTGCCGCGCCCGCAAGAAGCGAGCGACCAATGCGCCGCCTTTGGCACAGCCGGGCCTGCGCTTTCAATGCCGAAACACCCCTGATGCGGACATACGGCAAAAAGAGTTTGCGAACTTCCGATTTGCCCCGTTGACACCCCGCCGCGCGTGGCTTAGTGGCGCCCTCCTACCCGGCGAGACGGTGATTTACCCCTCGCTACCGTGCCCAGATGGCGGAATTGGTAGACGCACCAGCTTCAGGTGCTGGCGC
>NZ_JBMLSM010000223.1:0-3588 GCF_049240505.1 Novosphingobium sp. | reverse complement strand
TCGACCACCACCACCCCGCGCGGGGTGCGGGTCGGCAGCATCGCCAGCCAGAACTCATAGGCATCACGCTCATGCACGGCAGCCGATGTGCCGCGCATCGCACCGCGCAGGGCATAGGCGTCCTGCGGGTGCTTTTCGTTCACGATCAGGGCATCCTGCGGGCGCAGAAGCTGCGCCAGAATGCGCGGTGATCCGGGGTAGAGGTGCGGCCCACCTCCCCCATCTGCGTCAACATTCACCGCCTGAACCGCAGCGCGGTAGTCGTCCAGCAGAGGATTCGTGTCCGCGAAGACCCGCTGCACGCCCTGCGTTGCTTCCCCGGTGCGCTGGGCCTCATCCCCGCCAAGATCGTACAACCCGCAACCGGCATGGGTATCGATCAGGGTCAGCGCGCTGTCTTTGTGCTGCAAGGCCCGCACCAGGGCGATCAGCAGGCTGTGCTTCACGACATCGGCGCTGTTGCCGGCATGAAAGGAATGGCGATAATTCATTGCAACTGAAAATCCTGACGATCTGCCTTTATGGGTGCTGCCGAGCGCGAAGTGCGCGCGCAAGGCGATTGCAGCAACCAATCCAGTGCCCGTACAGGGTCACGCGCAAACCTTCAAAGGACTTCCGCCCACACCGCACAGCCCCCTTCCCTCCTTCGCAAAAGCCTGACACGATGCCGTTAATGGATCGATTAAGATTCGTCCACGGGGGAGCAGGATGGCGTTCGCAGGGCAGGTTGTGTGGATCACCGGGGCGTCGTCCGGGATAGGCGCGGCGATGGCGCGGGCGCTTTCGACCCAGGGCGCAAAGCTGGTGCTTTCCGGGCGCAATGAAGCGCCTTTGCAGGAGCTGGCGCAAAGCTGCGGCGATGCGCTGGTCCTGCCCTTTGAGGCGACCGACTATCCCGCCGTCGCAAGCGCCGCTGACAAGGCGTGGAACTGGCGGGGCCACATTGATGTGCTGGTCAACAACGCTGGCATCTCGCAACGCTCGCTCGCCGTGGACACCGCGTTCGAAGTCTATGACCGCATCGTCGCGGTCGATCTGCTCGCCCCCATCGCGCTCACGCAGGCGCTGCTGCCGCGCATGGCGGCACGCGGGTCCGGGCGTATCGTGATGGTTTCCAGCATCGCGGGCAAAGTCGGCTCGCCCATGCGCACGGCCTATAGTGCGGCCAAGTTTGGCCTGTTCGGCTATGCCGATGCGCTGCGTGCCGAAGTGGCGGGGCTGGGCATGAAAGTCCATGTCATCGCCCCCGGATCGATCCGCACCAATGTTTCGCGCAATGCGCTTGGTCCAGATGGATCGGCGCGCGGGGTAAGCGACAAGGCCATCGAGAATGGCCTTGATCCTGCTACTGCCGTGCAAATGATGCTCGATGCCATCGCCAGCGATGAACGCGAAATCATCATCGGCACCGGCATGGAAAAGCAGATCGGCGAATTGCGCCGCACGCCCGATGCGCTGCACGATCAGATGGCCGCCGTCGTCGCAGGCGGCTATGCCCGGAAAATGGAAGAGGGAGCGACCGAATGACCGACCTGACCCGCGTTACACTCGCCAGCGGCATCGAACTTGATGTGCTGGACGTCGGCCCTCGCGATGCGCCCGCACTCATCTTCCTCCACGGCTTCCCCGAAAGCCATCGCACCTGGCGACACCAGATCGCGCACCTTTCCACCCGCTTCCGCTGCATCGCGCCCGATCAGCGCGGCTATCGCGGCTCGTCGAAACCACAGGACGTGGCCAGCTATACCCCCGACAAGCTGATCGGTGATATCTTCCAACTCGCCGACGCGCTGGGCGTCGGGCAGTTCACCATTCTGGGCCATGACTGGGGCGGGGCCATCGCGTGGGGTGTCGCCCTGCTTGGCCAGGGAACGCGCGTCACCCGCGCGGTCATCGCCAATGCACCGCACCCGGTGATCTTCCCGCGCCTGCTCTGGACCGACCGCCAGCAACGCGAGGCCAGCCAATACATGCGCGCCTTCCGCGATACTGCCAACGACCCGATGGTGCGCGAACATGGCCTCGGCGCGCTCTTGATGAAGGCACTCAACTGGGAGCGCGCGCCCACGATGGAAGAGGAAGAGCGCGCCGCACTGTTCAAGGACTGGTCGAACGGCGATGCCGCCATCGCCATGCTCAACTGGTATCGCGCCAGCCCGATGGCGGTGCCACCGATGGATGCGCCGTTCGAACTGCCCGCAGGCTATCAGGACGCGCCCGTCCCTCCGTTGGCCATTCCCACGCTGGTGATCTGGGCGATGGACGACATGGCCCTGCCCCCCTGCAACCTTGATGGCATGGATAAACTGGTCACGCAGCTAACCCTCGAAAAAGTCCACGATTGCGGCCACTTCGTACCGTGGGAAGCGCCGGATGCGGTCAACGCTGCGCTGGACCGGTTCCTCGGTTAGCCAAACCACTCCACCCAAGCCCCGTGTGCATGGGCGGTGCCAAGCAGCACCGGTTCCGCCCCATCTGGCCAGTACCGCACGCTCAGTTCATGGCGGAACGTCTCGCGGTTCGTCTCCAGCATGACCCACGCCAATCGCCGCTGCGCATCAGCTTTCGCTCCGGCTTCAGCCATCGCAGCTTCGATCCGCGCGCGGGTTTCAGGCGGCAGATATTGCCAGACGATGGAATGGAAAACGACGCGCGTAGTGTCGTCTTCCTGCGGTGCGGCCAAACGCTGCGCCACGAAATCCGCCGCGTCCATCTGCACTACCGATGGGGCCTTCTCTGCGGCCAGCGCAATCGCCGCATCGATGCGCGCGATACGTTCCGTCACCTCGGCCCAGACATAGGATTTCAGCCGCAAAGCCGCGTCCGCATCCGCCAGATTCACCGGCGCACGGTCGCAACCCTTGATGCCCACAATCTCCACCGCGCTCTCGGGTGGCGGAGTCCCGCGCCACTCCGGCACGATCCGCATGGGCGATCTCTCAGGCCCCACCTTCGTCCCGCCCAGATCAAAGAAGAACCGCTCCATCATCGTGTTCACGCCCGCGCTCGCGCCCAGTTCGTTCAGCTCGAAGCGCGGCCCCACCCGCTGCGCCAGCCACAGCAGCCCGGCCATGATCGAGGCAGACCGCCCCGCCTCGTTGGTCTGCGGAGGGCCATCCAGCCACGGCAGCAGGCTTTCGTCATGCGCGCGCGTCACCGCCAGAACCAGCGCATCCACCGCGTCCTGATCGGTCAAGTCCCCGCGATAGACAGCCGTCAGCCGGTCATCCGCACCCGTCAGCACCAGATGGTGAAACCCGCCTGCCAGTCGCAGCGGCAGCGCATCTTCCAGCGGCTTGCCCGGCCACGCAGCGATTCGCGCGCCGACTTGCGTTGCACCGTCCAGCAGCCGCAATTGCGCCCGCACCACGCGCCCGGTGCAGGGCGCACCGTTATTCGTGGCATGATCCGCCTGCCATTCTATGGCTTTTGAGACCTGTTCGATCTCCATGATCGGGTTCATTCGGTTGCCCTTTGCGCTGCTGTGCCATAAGGGCGGCGGGTTATGTCCACCGCCGCACCGCTCGTATTCGCCCTGCCCAAGGGCCGCATTCTTGATGAGGCCCTGCCTCTGCTCGAGAAGGCCGG
>NZ_JBMLSM010000222.1:0-83356 GCF_049240505.1 Novosphingobium sp. | reverse complement strand
TTCCATCGTCGCGGCACAGCACGGCGCGGTGCGCATCGACGCCAGCCTCACCGGCATGGGCGCGGGCGCGGGCAATGCCCCGCTCGAAGTGTTCATCGCCGCCGCTGATCGCAAGGGTTGGAACCACGGCTGCGATGTGATGATGCTTATGGATGCCGCCGAAGATCTCGTGCGCCCGCTGCAGGACCGCCCCGTGCGGGTTGACCGCGAAACGCTCGCACTCGGTTATGCCGGGGTCTATTCCAGCTTCCTGCGTCATGCGGAAAAGGCTGCCGAAACCTATGGCCTCGATACCCGCACGATCCTTGTCGAACTGGGCCGCCGCAAGATGGTCGGCGGGCAGGAAGACATGATCGTCGACGTTGCGCTCGACATGCTCAAGGAACGCGAAGGCTGATCTTCAGCCACCACGGCATAAGGGACAAAAGTCCCGCCATATCGGGAGAGTAAGCAGATGATCCTCAAGGACAAGGTCGTCATCGTCACAGGCGCTGGTCCCGGCATGGGGCAGGCCGCCTGTCGCGGCGCCGCGCGCGAAGGCGCGAAAGTCGTCGTCACCGCCCGTTCGAAATCGGTGATCGAAGAGGTCGCGCACGAAATCGTGGCCGCTGGCGGTGAAGCTATCGCCGTCCCGCTCGACGTGACCGACATGGACCAGTGCAAGGCCGCCGCCCAGGCCGCCGTGGACAAATGGGGCCGGATCGATGGGCTTGTAAATTCAGCCTATTACCACCCCGATTGGGGTCCGCTGATCGAACACGATGTGGATCAGGTGCTGCAGGCGTTCGATGTGGGGGCGGCAGGCGCGCTGCGCATGGCAATGGCCGTCTACCCCACGATGAAGGCCCAAGGCGCAGGCTCGATCGTCAACATCTCCACCCTCTGCACCCGCAAGCCGATGCCCGGCGAAGGCGGCTATGGCATGGCCAAGGGCGCGCTGAACCACATGACCCGCCACCTTGCCGTGGAGTTCGCGGGCACCGGCATCCGCGTCAACACCGCACTGATGGGCTGGATGATGGGCGCCCCGCTCGAAGGCTTCATCGAAAGCCTTGGCGAAGGGGCCGAAGCCTTCCGCACCCAGCGCGCCAGCGAAATCCCGGTGGGCCACATTCCGCCCGATGCCGATTGCGCCAAGGCGGTCTACTTCCTGCTCTCGGACTACGCATCGGAAGTGACCGGCGCGATGCTGGATGTCAACGGCGGCGACTGGGTCGCGGCATAAGGGAGCCTGCCATGCTGCTCGACTGGATGAAGACGCACCCCTCGCTCGCCGATGATCCGGTATCGGGGCTTGATCCCGATGCCATCACCATCAGCGATACGGTCGATATCGCCGCACCTGCCCGCGTGGTGTGGCAGGTGCTTACCGATATGCCTCGCTACAACGAATGGAATCCGTTCTGCGTAAAGGCGGACTCCACGCTGGAAATGGGCGCGGCGGTCAACATGAAGCTGATGAACTACGCCGTTCCCGGCAGCATCGTGCCCAATTGCGAATATATCTGCGCCAATGATCCCGAACGCCTGCTGTCATGGGAGATGGTCTACAGCGATGCCTGGCCCTATCCGGCCCGCCGCGATCAGGTGATAGAAGCCACCGGCGCTGAATCCTGCCGCTATTTCAGCACCGATGCCTTCCTTGGCGCCAATGGCATCCACGTCTTCCGCTTTGCCGGGCCGTGGGTAAAGCGTGCCTTCGATGATTCCGCCCGCGCGCTCAAGGCGCGCGCCGAGGAACTCTACGCCCAAGAACAGAAAGCCTGATCCGCAATGCCTTTCACCCTTCAGCAGCTTTCCGATATCGAGGAAATCAAGGTGCTCAAGCACCGCTATTTCCGTGGGATCGACACCGCCGATCACGCCCTTCTGGCCGATATCTTCAGCGAAAACGTCGCCTGCACCTATAACGGCGGAACCTACAAGGTTTCGCTCAAAGGCCGTGCGGCCATGCTCGAATTTCTCGCCAATTCGTTCCATTCGGGCGCAGCGGCGATGCACATCGGCATCATGCCCGAAATCAATGTCACTGGCGATAACACCGCCACCGGCATCTGGTATCTGCAGGACGTGTTCATCGATATCGAAAAGGACGATCACACCTTCGGCACCGCGATCTACACCGATACCTATCGCCGTGAAGGCGGGGTCTGGCGCATCGAAAGCACCTATTACGACCGCGTGATCGAAGTGCTCAACAAGTTCAGCCAGACCGGCGGCCGCCTCACCGTGCAACGCCTCGCCACCACCGGTCGCAAGCCGGAAGAGCGCACCGATATCAGCAACCTGATCAGCTGGGACGAATAACCCGGCGGTCAGGCCCTAACCCTGTCAGGCAGGTGTTTCCTCCAGTTCGGCAATCTCGAAGACAAAGCTCTTCCACCCACGCTGGCGGGCCGCTTCATCTGCAGGAGCGCGCTTGCGCCTCGCCTCCGCCAATGACCGCGCGTGCCCCCAGAACACTTCGGTCTTGCCGTTTTCCAGCTCGGCCACGATCCGCCAGTAATGCGTAAAGGCATCGGCGGTCGGCCCGATGGTCTTCACATAGCCATCGGGCATCGTCGCTGTCAGGTATCGTTTCTTGCGCGCCATGCCCGCGCCTCATCGCGCAAGGGCTGGTTGGGTGCAAGCACCTCCAACCCCAATTCGCCGTTGTTTGCAAACGCGGGCTTCGTAAACCCACCCCGCTGCGACTAATTTCGCCTTTGGCTCAATAAGTCTCGCTCCCCTCCCTTAAGGGTGGGGCCGGGGGAGGGTTTACGACGTCTGCGTAAATCGCATCAACATCGCCGTCCAAACCCCGCTCACCCTGAGCCTGTCGAAGGGTGCCCCGCCACGTTGCGCAACATGCTTCGACAGGCTCAGCATGAGCGGACCATGAGTGCCAAACCTTTTAAACCTTCACCACCCGCATCTTCGGCGCAACCGGCTCAGCGGCATTGAACCAGCGCCACAGCCCGGTGCCGGACCGGTGCCCGGCAAGGTCCACCCAATGCCCGAAACCGGGATCGGCATCGGCGCAGACCACCATCACGCTGCCGTCCGCTTCATATCGGGCCATCGAATTGTTCACCCATACCTTCTGGTGAACATGGTCGAGCGATTCCATCCACCAGTTGTCGATCTGCAGGTTCCACATGCGGCATTCGGGGATGGGCGTTTCGATCACCAGTGCTTCGCCCGGTTGCAGATCGTAATAGAAGTGGCCGTACCAGATGTTGGGATCGCCCCCCGCCTTCCAGAAAATCTCCTGCGGCGCATCGTAGAACTGGTTGGGATGGGCCATGAACCATTCGGACCAGTTGGCAAAGGTATTGGCAGTGCCGCGCGTCCACGCCGCCGCCGCCAGCAATTGCCGCTCGATCACGTCGGGCGTCAATAGTGCGGGCACCGCAGGCCCTGCTCCCACGCGCTCCACCTTGATGTCGGCAGCCACCTGGCTGGCCTTGTCGTCAAAGGTCTGCCGCACGATCAGCAGGGTTGAATCCTCCGCCAGCGGCAGCCAGTTACCGGCTTTGCGCTCCTTGCTCACATGAATTTCAAATGTGCCGTCCGGGCCAAATGCCATGTCGGCAAATTCGATCTCCCCTGTCGATGCCATCGTCCCATCGATAGCATAGCGGTTGGCCTTGCTGCCGATGGAGAAATAGGGGACCGAATTGCGCTTTCCGGTGATGCGATATTCCTGATCGCCGCGCACCACGCACTGCTGGTAGATATTGTCCGGGTTGTCAGCCCCGATCTTGATCCTGTCATCGCACAGCATGAACAGGCGCGGAAAATCGGGGTCGGCACTGTCCACCAGCATGTTCAGTGCCGTGCGCGCCAGTCGGCTGAGATAGCGCAACCCTTCCGCCTGATCGAGCGCATGGGTCGGGCTGGATGGCCGCGCCAGCACTTCGCCCGCCTCCGCCAGTTGCGCGCAGAAATTGCGCCACACATGGTCCAGATGGCCCACTTCGCTCGCCGGTTCGGTCATCGCAATATCCTTTTGCAGAATGGTTCGGGCATCAGCCCGCCAGCTGGCCCCCGTCCACCGTGAACAAAGCGCCGGTCGCCTTGCGCGCCTTGTCGCTGGCAAGGAACGCGAACATCTCGGCAATGTCCTCAGGCTCGCACGATCCGTCGAGCAGCTTGGGCGCATTGCGCATCATCAGCGCCCAGTCCACGCCTTCGGGCGGGGCGGTGTTCTGCGTCATCGGGGTTACCACATGGCCGGGGCAGATCGCGTTCACGCGCAGGCCCGCCGCCGCATATTCGATGGCCAGCCCCTTGGTGATCGCCGCCACCGCGTGCTTCGATGCCGAATAGCCGATGTTATAGGGCTGGCCCTGCAGTGCCGCGGTCGATGCCGTGTTCACGATCACGCCCCTGGTCTTCAACAGGTGCGGAATCGCTGCCTGACAGATCACGAACACGCTCGATGCGTTGACCGTCATCAGCAGGTCGAAATCCTCGACAGAGAATGTCTCCGAAGGCCCCCATTTCAGCAAGCCCGCGATGTTGCACAGGATATCCAGCCCATCGCGCGCCGCCACGTCCACCAGCGCCCGGCAAGACGCATAATCCGTGGCATCATAGGCCTGCACCACGGGTTTCACCGCCATCATAGCAGCGGTTTCTTCAAGCCCAGCCAGATTGCGGTCGCCAATGGTCAGTTGCGCCCCTTCGGCGGCGAACCTGATCGCAGTGGCACGGCCAATGCCCGATGCCGCGCCCGTGATCAGGCCTTTTTTCCCTTCGAACAGCATCATTATCTCTCCCGGCGTTTTTGATTGCATAGCTTGCAAACACATATCGTCATTGCGAGGAGGCGAAGCCGACGAAGCAATCCAGAGTAGGCCCAAACCGCTCTGGATTGCTTCCCCTCGCTACGCGAGGCTCGCAATGACGACTGCGGAAAGTGTGTGTTTGCAAAATAGATAATTGCCTTGTTTTTGGACAGATGCCGATTGCAAACATGCAAGGTCCGAAACCCACCCCGCTGCGACTAATCTCACCTGCGGTTCGATAAGTCTCGCTCCCCTCCCGCAGGCGGGAGGGGTTGGGGGTGGGCATGAAACCCCTGCGTTTGCAAAAGGCATCATCACCCTGCCCCTAGAACCGCATTCCCACCGTCAGCCCATACATGCGCGGATCGGGGAAATAGCCCAGCGTCAGCCCGCCAAAGCCCGGACCGAAGTCGATGAAGTTCGAAGGATCGCTTTCCTTGGTCAGGTTGCGCACCCACAGCGCGATTTCGGCAGTGCCGCCCGCCAGCGGCACTTCGGCCACCGCAGCGCGCAGGTTTACCACGGTGCGGCCCTTGGACTTGGTGTTCTGCGCGCTCTGATCGGATGCGGTCGGCACGGTCAGCGCATAGGGGAACGTATAGTAGCTCGATACATGGCTCACATCGCCATACAGGTTGAACCGGCCCCAGTCGCCGCGTGCCACGCGCACGTCGAACCCGCCCGAAGCGGTAACCTTGGGCGCATGGGGGAACGCGCGGTTGTTTGAAACATCCACGTTGGCCCCGGCCCCGTTGTTGGCCGTCGCATCGAATTCGATAAACCGCTTGTACTTGGAATCGAGCAGCGCCAGCGAACCGTTCAGCGTCACTCCATCCACCGGACGGATGACCGTTTCGAACTCCAGCCCTTGAATGCGCGCACCGGCGGCATTGCGCACGATCGATGCCGCACCAGACGTTGCGGTAAAGATCGAAAGCTGCATGTCCTTGTGTTCATCACGGAACGCGGCGACGTTGAAAATCACCTTCCCGCCCAGCATCTTCGTCTTCAGGCCCAGTTCGTAGCTGTCGACCTTTTCCGGGCGATAGGGCTGGCACAGTTCGGTCGCGCCCGATGGGCAACCGGCGGGTGCGTTGGGATCGAAGAACACGTTGGTTTCACCGTTGAACCCGCCCGATTTGAACCCGCGTGCGAAGCGGGCATAGACGTTCACGTCTGAATTGACCTCGTAACTCGCGGTGATCGCGGGTGAAAAGTCGTTGTATTTGGCATCGGGGAACGTGCCGTAAGGCAGGTTTGCGATAACCGTTGGCGTAAACACGCCGTTCTGCGCATCGAAGTTCACTTTGAAGAAGCGGCGGATGTCCTTCTTCTCGTGCGTGTAACGCGCACCCAGCGTCAGCTTGAACGCATCGGTCACGTTGTAATCGGCCTGCGCATAAAGCGCGAAAGCCTCGGTCCGCGAACCGTAGTCCGATACCAGATCGGTCCCGCCGCCAAAGTAGGTCTGCGGATTGCTGGTTTCGGCCCGTTCCCTGAAATAGAACCCGCCAAGCACGTATTTCAGCGTGTCTGAAAGCGCCTGCCCGGTCAGCTGCAGTTCCTGGCTGAACGCCCAGTAATCGGTGATGCGCTGCGTAAACGCCACCGGCGTCGGCGATCCATCAAGGTCCAGCCCGTCCGACCATGCCAGATCGCGATAGGCGGTGATCGATTTCAGCGTTGCATCGCCAAGATCGGCAGCCAGCGTCAACGCATGGCCATAGCTGCGCGACTTTTCGTATACCGCCTCGTTGATCGAAGCGGTCGATACGCGATCCGGGTTGGTATAGCGGTCCAGCGGGAACACCGCGCCCGCAAAGGGGTAGCTAGGCGAGTTGGGATCGAAGATATCGCGCGGATCGCCATTGCGGTTTACCCGCAGCAATTGGGCGAACGGGGGGCGCTGGTCCTGCTTGCTGTAATCATATGTATAGTCGGCGGTAATCGCGTCGGACAGTTCCGCCCGCACCTGCACCATCACGCTGCCGCTGCGCACGGTATCCGTTTCGGTCACCGCGTTGGGCCGTGCCGTCACCACGCCCGCAACCGGGTTCGGCACGATATCCACCAGACCATCGCGGCGCACGTACTGGCCTGAAACCTTGGCAGAAAAGATGCCCATGCGCGGCAAATCGACCACGCCCTTCAGGCGCAGTTCGTTGTAATTGCCATAGCTGACCTCGGCCCGGCCACCGGCTTCCCCGCTCGGCGCCTTGGGGATCAGGTTGACCGCGCCCGCCAGCGCGTTGCGTCCATAGAGCGTGCCCTGCGGCCCGCGCAGGATTTCAACGCGCTCAAGATCGGCAACGTCGAAGATCGACCCTTGCGCCTTGGCGATATAGACACCGTTCAGATAAAGGCCGACCGCCGGTTCCCAGGTGATCGCCGGATTGATCGTCACCGACCCGCGAATGGCGATCTGCGAAATCGTCTTGCTGGACGGCGCGCGTTCAAACTTCACGTTCGGCGCCAGCGTTCCCAGATTGTCGATCGACGTGATGCCGCGCGATTCAAGGTATTGGCTGCCGAGCGCGGAAATGGCGATCGGCACGTTCTGGATATTTTCCGAACGCTTCTGCGCGGTGACGACGATTTCGCCGATCCCCGAATCGTTGCCCCCATCCTGCACGGCGTCTTGCGAAGCATCTTGTGCAAGCGCGGGTGACGCAAAAGCGGCAAGAGTGCTCAAGGCCGTAGCGGCAAACAGGTTCCTCATGATGTCCTCTCTTGGGCTGGAACGCTTTCGCGTATTCCTGAATTGCCATATCCATATGATTATCCATCAACATTGGCAATATGTTTGCATAACCCGTAATTTGAGATAGAAAATGTTACGCAAAATGCCGAAATTCGGACTTTAAGGTTTGGCGACGCCTTCCGGCGGACAAGGCAGGCGGCGAAGCGCGCTCTTTCAGCGGCGGTTTTGGCCCTGTTTCTGCAGGCTTGGTGCAAGCAGGGCATCGTCAGGTGCTTCTAGGTGCATCTAGGTGCACTTCAGGATTTCCCGAATTGTCGTGAATTTTTAAACGCTTGCAGGAGGATTGCCATGACCGGCGCGATTGATGACATTTCAGCCTTCCCCCATGCGGACATGATCAGAATGCTGCTGGCCGAAAGGGCGGTGCGCGAAGGGCTTGCCCGCTTTGCCCGCGTGCTGGACGGCAAGCGGTGGGATCAACTGGGCGATGTGTTCGCAGCGGATATCACGTTCGATTACGGCATGGGCGAACAGGCCGGAATGGCAGCGCTGGAAGCCAACATGCGCCGATTCCTCGATGTTTGCGGGCCGAGCCAGCACCTGATCGGCAGCATATCGATCGACGTCGCCCCGGACGGCGCGAGCGCAACCAGCCGCGCCTATGTTCAGGCCCGCCACCAGCGCGCCAGCGATCACGGCGGCGCGGTGTTCGACAGCAATGGCGAATATGTGGACCGGTGGGCCTTGCGCACTGAAGGCTGGCGCATCGTCCGGCGCGATGCGATGTGGCAGACGCACAGCGGCGATGCGGCGATTATCTGGGGTGAGGCCACACCAAGCCAATGATCCACGTTCGCAGATAATTGTGCGATATAAATTACGCAAATATGCATATAAACTGCATTTCACTCTTTCATAAGGCGCTTTTTGCCGCCATAGAATATCGCATTCTATAAATGGGAGAGTCTCACATGCAACTCGCGGGAAAAGTTGCCATTGTCACCGGCGGCGCGCGGGGCGTGGCCAAAGGTGTGGCGACGGCCTTTGTCAAAGCCGGGGCGAAAGTCCTGATCGTGGACCGCGAGGCGGATCTGGGAGAAGCGACAGCCAAGGAGCTTGGCGCGTTCGGCGATGTGGCGTTCATGGCGGTTGACCTGATGGACCGGGCCGCGCTGCCCGGCATCGTGGACGAAGCGGTGCGCCGGTTCGGGCGGCTCGATACGCTGGTCAACGCCGCGCAGGCTTCGCAGCAACTACTGCTGATGGACACCACGACCGAGGCGATGGATCTGGCGTTCGGCACCGGGTTCTGGGCCACGTTCCTGCTGATGCAGGCCGCCCACCCGCATCTGGTGGCAAGCGGCGGATCGGTGATCAACTTCGGCAGCGGGGCAGGCATCGAAGGCATGATGACGCAGGCGTCCTATGGCGCGGCAAAGGAAGCGATCCGGTCCCTGTCAAAGACCGCTGCGGTCGAATGGGGGCCACAGGGCATTCGCGTGAACATCATCTGCCCATTCGCCAATTCGCCGGGGGTGGAGTTGTGGCGGCAGCACTTCCCCGATGCCTATGCGGGCCAGATCGCCAAGGTTCCGCTGCGCCGCATCGGCGATTGCGAAACCGATATCGGCGCGGCGGCAGTGTTCCTTGCCAGCGATGCGGCGGGTTACATCACCGGGCAGACGCTAATGGTGGACGGCGGGCAATTGCGGCTGTTCTGATTGGCGGGATGGCCGGCTAAAATTCGTCATTGCGAGCATCGCGAAGCAATCCAGAGCGGTTTGGGCCTCTCTGGATTGCTTCGTCAGCTTCGCTTCCTCGCAAGGACGAGGGGTGTTTGGAAAAGATGTTCACCTCTTAGAACCTATTCCTGCGGCCCGAAATCGGGTGCCCACGGCACGCCGTTGATATGCCCGCCCCCATCCGCGAACAGGGTGTTGCCGGTCAGGTAGCGGGCGTCTTCGCTGGCGAGGAACAGCGCCACGCCGCCAATATCGCTTTCAGGGTCGCCCATGCGGCCCATCGGGTTGGCGGCGGCGGTTGCGGCGGCAACATCGGGGGCCATTTCGGCAAAGCGGCGATAGGCGGCAGAGATGGCCGCCGGGCAGATCACGTTGACGCAAATGCCGTAAGGTGCCCATTCGCGCGCGGCGGTGCGTGAATAGGCACGGACGGCTTCCTTGGCTGCGTTGTAATCGGCACTGCCCATGTGCGCGTTGACGCCATTGAGCGAGGCCATGTTGATCACGCGCCCCCACCCGCGCGCCTTCATGTGCGGCAGGGCGCGTTCCATCGCCCATTTGGTGGCATAGAGGCACATCTTCAGAGCATCTTCGAAACGCTCGTCCGTCTTGCGCTCTATCCGCACCGGGCCTTCGCCACGGTAAGCGTTGTTGACGAGGATATCGACCGAGCCGAACCGTTCTACGCACAGATCGACGGCGCCGAACACATCTTCGCGTGACGTGACATCGCAGCGGATGAAGGCGGCCTTTGCCCCCAGCGCCACCAGTTCATCGGCAACAACCGGGCCGCGTTCCGCATCGTAATCGGCAACGATGACACTGGCACCTTCTGCCGCAAAGCGCCGTGCGATGCCCTGTCCAATCCCGTCAGCGCCGCCGGTGACGACTGCCGCACGCCCTTCAAGCCTCTTGCCCACGCGGTATTCTCCCCATGAAATCAAAAGAGGCCGGGTTTTTACGCCCGGCCTCAATCGCTGTCAGATCACTTCGGTTCCGGTCAGTTGCCGAAGCTGTAACGCAGGCGCAGACCGAACATGCGCGGTTCGCCGTAGATCACGCTCTGCGCACCGATGGTCTGGAAGATACCGGTGTTCGAGATGATGTAGTTCTTCTTGGTGATGTTGGTTGCAAACAGGCTGAGATCGACCGGTGATCCCAGCACGCCCTTCCAATCGATCGTGGCGTTGAGCAGGCCATAGCTGGGCAGCAGAACGCCGGGTTCGTTGACCGTGCCATCCGGGAAAAATTCGGTCGAGAACGGCGCAGTGGGCTGCTTGTCGGTCCAGTTATAGCTGAGGAACAGGCTGACCTTGCCGATATCTTCGGACACCGGCAGCGTGTAGCGGCCATAGACCGAGACGATGTTGGGCGAGAGATACTGCAGCGGACGACAGGTCATGTCGGCCCCGGCAAAGGCCTTTGGCGAGTTGATCGACTGCGCTGTGCAATCCCACACGCCCGAGCTGGAATTGAACACGAACGATTTGTACTTGGCGTTGAGGTGGCTGTAGTTTCCACCCAGCTCGATGCTGTCCGTCGGCTGGATCATCGCTTCGACTTCGACGCCCTTGATGGTGGCCGAAGCATTGTTCAGCGTGACCGCGCCATTGCCGCCGGTGGCATTGTTGAAATCGCCTGCCGCGCGCTGGATGTTCTTGTAATCCAGCCAGAAGCCATTGACGTTGAAGCGACCGCGCATTCCGCCTGCGTTGAAATCGGTCTTGAAGCCGGCTTCATAATCGGTGACCGTTTCCGGCCCGAAAGTGCGCGTGCTTTCGAACACGGCAAAGCTGTTGAACCCGCCTGCCTTGTAACCGCGCGTGACCTTGCCATAGACCATGATGTTGTCGTTCGGACGGTAATCCAGTCCGATGGTCCAGTTTGGTGACGAACTTTTGAGCTGTGCGCCGAACTGGCAGGTGGTGCGTGGATCGGCAATCGACTGCTGCGGATTGGGATTGGACTTCCACGAACAGGCGCTGACGAACTGCGTGCCATTGGGCAATTGCGTGTAGTTCCATGATGCGGTGGTGCCGCCCACGGTATCCCAGGTGTAGCGATAGCCTGCCGTCAACCGGAGCCGATCCAGCGCGGGCGAGAATGCGCCGAAATCAAGCGAGCCTTGGGCATAGAGCGCCTTGGATTCGCTGGTAACGGCGATTTCGCTCTGGCCGATGGGGCAGCCCGTGATGGTCTGCAATCCGCAGACGTTGGTGGAAAAGTTCCTCATCGTGCCGCGCGGGCTTTGCTTGAAGTAGAAGCCGCCGACGGTGTAGGTCAGCTTGTCGTCCAGCGCAGTGCCCTGAAGCTGCAGTTCCTCGGTCACCTGCTTGTACCAGTCACGCGGGGCGGTGCGGCTGAGCAGGGTGTTGCCGGTATCGTAGATCGGCGCAAGCGTGGCGTCCTGATCGTTGGCGTAGAACGATTTCAGTTCGGAATAGCTGAAGATGTTGCGCAGCTTCAGCGTGCCGGAAAGTTCGACATCGGTGGTGTTGCTGATGCTCCACGATTCCAGCTTGGAAAAGCTGTCCAGGCCGTGCGCCGTCTGACGATTGCCGCGTGCGTTCTGCTGGTTCAGCAGGTTGGTGTAATAGCTGCAATTGGCAGGGCCGGTGCCCGCCCCGCAGAAGTTGAACGTAGGCGCGATGGCGCCAAGCGGGAAGGTTACGCCGGGCGCAACCGGGATGGGCCGCGTGGCGATGCCGGTAAAGTACCGCGTGTTGAAATTGCGGGCGATAGAGCCAGTGCCGTTGCTGTGCGACTTGCCATAATAGGCCAGCGTATAGTTGGTGACGCCTTCGAACGGTTCGATCCACAGGCCTGCGCGCACCATGCGCCAGTGCTGGTCATCGCGATCCTTGTTCCAGTTGGTATCGTAGGTGAAGCCATCACGATCGCGCGATGCGCCGACCAGACGCAGGCGTACCTTGTCAGAAATCGGCACGTTGAGGACGGCTTCGACCTCTACCAGATTGTAGTTGCCGAAACCTGCCTGAACATAGCCTTCAAGCGCGTCGGTCGGCTTGGTCGGGGTGAGCAGAATGGCGCCGCCGGTGGTATTGCGGCCAAACAGCGTGCCTTGCGCACCGGCCAGCACCTGCACGTTCTGCAGATCGACGAACGTGCCCGGACCGCCCTGCCCCGAAAGCGAAACGGCTGAAACCAGCGGCACTTCGTTCATGTAAACCACGACGGCGGGCGAACCCTGGAACGACGCGCTTTGCCCACGGATCGAAGGCGACATCACCTCGCGCGAAGCCTGACCATTGGGGCCGACCACCAGTGACGGCACCGATGCCTGCAGATCCTGAAGCTGGGTCAGGCCGCGTTCGCGGATGCTGTCGGCACTGATCGCGGTGATCGAGATCGGCACGTCCTGCGCGCGTTCTTCGCGACGGTTGGCGGTGACGATGATTTCCGAACTGGCCGGGATTTCCGAACTTGTTGGTGCGGCGCTTTCGCTTGCCTGATCGGCATCAGCATTTTCTGCGGCATTTTCAGCGGCAAAAGCGGCCTGCGGCACGGCGACGACGCCCAGCGCCACGCTGGCCAGCAGCGCAGCGCTGCAGCGACGGGCGATGCCCGATTTAAGATGGATCCCTTCAGACATTATTTTCTCCCTCCAAATTTCAAGCCTGCAACACGACCTGACCAGGTTCGTGGACAATGCGATGAGAGAAGGTTGGCAATGCCGGCTCCAGACGCATCTGGACCGCCCGCGCATGGCAGGCTTCACCCTCATCCCGGATTCAGTTTCTTGTCGGGCAGGAGAGTAACAACTACGCAAAATTAGTGCAATGACTATTTTAGATGCGCTTTTTGCGTAATTAATCCGCGCTTTCCGTGACCATGTGCGGGTCGCCGCGCAGCCGAATCGGCACGGCGCTAGTTGCCGCGCCTTGGGGGGCAGCTTTCAGGCGGTTTCAAAGTAAGCGGGTGTCCGGTTGGGCGCGCGGCGCCAAGGCAGCGGTCGCTGCGGTCAGCCGTTCAAGCCGTGCAGGAACAGGGTTGCGGTGCGACGCGCATGGCCAGCCAGCGCATCGGGCGCGGGGCCGTGGCCTGCGGCGATGGCGCGGTTGCCCTGCATGGCCAGCACGATGCCCTGTCGCGCCAGCCATTGCGCATCGGTGTGGCCCGTGGTTTGCGCAATCCATTCTGCCAACGGCCCGATCCACGGTGTGCGCACGGCGTCGTGGACCGCGCGGGCCAGTGCCGGATCGCGGCGTGCGGCGGCGATGGTAGCGCGATGCAGGGCAATCGATGCAGGGCCGGTGAGATGCGCGGTGGCAGACGCGAAGTAGCGGGTCGCCGCTTTCGGGGCCGCGTTCAGGGCCGCGTCCACGCTGCCATCCATCGGGAGAGCGGGAGGCTGCGCGCGACGGGCGACTTGCGCGGCCAGATCGCGCATTGCGGCATCGAACAGCCCGGCCTTGTGCGCGAAATGGCGGTACAGGGTGCCGCGACCGACTTTGGCTTCTGCGCCGATTGCGCCAAGACTTGCCGCTTCATAGCCATCGCGCAGGAAGTGGGCGGAGGCCGTGTCGAGCAGGCGGCGCAGGTGCGGTGGGTGGATGGGCGGTGTGGGCTGCGGGGCGGACGCTGGCGTCCCGGCGCGCGCGGGGCTGCGGGGCATGGCGAGAATGCCCTGTTCGAACAGCGCGGCGACCCTGGCGGCCAATGCCGGGCGGTCTTCGGGCGATGGTGGAGCGAAGCCCATCAGCAGCGCCGAGCCTTCCACCGCCAGCGATCCGAAATCGAGCGCATCGTCGATGGGTATGGGCCGCATGATCCCACGGGTGCGGGCAATGCCCTCAATTGTTTCGCGGACCGGTTCCATCCGTGCGGCCTGCCCTTTTTGCAGTTCGGCGGCGAAATCGGGCATACGCCCGCCCAGCCCTGCGGCCAGCCACAGCGGGCTGAGCAGGCCGCCATCCACTGCCGCATCGAGGATGGCTTGCGCAAGGCCATCAAGATCCTCGCGCCGCTGCAGGGCTTGGGCGCGCGCTTCAAAACGGTTGGCCATCTCTTCAAGCGAGGCCCGGAACAGGGCCTGCTTATCGGGGAAATAGCGGTAGATCGTTTCCTTGCTGACACCGGCCTGACGGGCGATGGCATCGATGCTGACGCCATCGAAGCCATCGGCAACGAACGCTGCCCGCGCGGCATTCAGCAGGTGCGCCACGCGGGGCGGCACGACATCAGGGTCTGTCATCGGCGGGCCGTCCATCCCCTGCGCTATAGCATTCCGCCACAGTGATGCACCCTTGGCACGGGCGGCCATCCACACTCTTGCCATTTACCGAACGGTTCGATACCGTTCGGTAAATGGCAAAGAGCAATTGCCCTGCTGCAGAGAGGATACATTGATGGCTGACATGCCCTATCTCGCGCGTGGTGTGATGCCCGTGGAAACGCCGTCGAGCGTGCTGGTTTCATCCTCGAAATACCTCAACAATCCGCGCCTGCGCGAATGGCTGGCGATGATCCTGCTGCGCCGCAACGGGCCGGATATGCCGCCGCCTGCGGAGATGTACGAATTCCTGCCGATCCTTGACGAACTGCGCGATCACGGTGCGATCGAGGACATGTTCACCGCCGAACGACGGGCGAATCCCGAACTCGACGCATGGCTTTCCGAGGGGTTCTATTCGACCTATGCGATAGAGGATTTTGCGCAGTATGCGCCCGGATCGCTGGGGGGCATTTTCTATCAATGGATTACCGAAGGGAACTACGAAATCCAGATCACGCCGTGGCGCGAACCGAAAAGCCAACTGGAATTCTACAACCTCCGTTCCGGCCAAACGCATGACTTTGAACATATCCTGTGCGGCGGCGGGTTCAATTTCATGGGCGAACTGGTGCCCTATTGGTATCGCCTGACCAACGTGTTCAAATTCATCCAGAATCCCGAACTCGCCGCTGAACTCAGCGTGATCCAGATCTTCGGATCGTTGCGCTATACCGTGCGGACGCTGCTGCATTATCCGCAGGTGTGGGACACCTGTACCGATGCCATTCAACGCGGGATGACCGTGGGCAAAGCCAGCGACGCCCTGTTCATGAAGAAGCTCGAAACCGTTTTCCACCTGCCGCTGGACGAAGCGCGTGCGGCGCTGGGCGTGCGTGGCGCGGTTGATGTCGATACCGATCTGGAAGGGGCTTTCTGGGCCGAGCGCATTCCCGCTACGGCCTTGGAACAGCGGATCGCGGCGGAATGATCTGACTGTCGGGTGAGTGGCTGGCAGGTTATCGCTGACCACCACAGCCCCGCTTTCGTGCGGTTGACACGTTATCTCGCGAAAGTAAGTGAGTGTTCATGGCAAGAACACGCATTCCCGGTGCCGAGCGCCGCAGCCAGATCGTTGCGGCGGCGCGGCGGGTCTTTTCGCAGCATGGTTATGATGGGGCGAAGACGCTGCAGATTGCGCGCGAGGCGAAAGTTTCCGAAGCGCTTGTCTATCGCCACTTCCCCAGCAAGCTGGCGCTTTATCGTGCGGTGTTGCGGCAGGTGTTCGTCGAACAGGACGAACGCTGGCAGGAACAGGGCATTCAGGCCGAAGGGTCGCTGGGCCTGGCCGAAGCGATCCATAGCTTCATCGCCGCCAGCGTGGCCGATGCGGGCGACCCGGCGCGTTACGATACGCATCGCATGACATTGGCGAGCCTTGCGGGTGATGGTTCCTATGCCAGCCTGATCTATCGCCGGTCGCAACGCCGCAACGCGGCATCAATGGAAACGGCCTATGCTTCGGCGCGGGCGGATGGCGGGTTGGCAGGCACGCCGCTGGATGTTCCGGCAGCGGCGATGTTCATCGAACATGTCGGCACGATGATAGCGGCCATAGGCGGACTGCCGCCCGCCGCGCGGCCCTATGGCGTGCATGGCGATGATCTGGTGCGGCAGGCAACGTGGTTCTGCCTGCGCGGAATCGGCATGACCGAAGAGGTGATCGAGCGCTATTTCGCCAGTCGCGACTGATGCCGCGACTGGCGTGACCGATCAGGCAGCTACCAGCGTCCTGATTGCATATTCCGACAGAACCGGCTTGGCCATCGCATCGGCAAAGGCATCATAGGACCACGGCCAGCTGGCCGGAACGCCGGTGGCATCAAGATACCAGCTTGTGCAGCCCGACCCGAAGATCGTGGTTTTGGCAGCAGCGATCCGCCGTTCTTCATAAGCATTGTGCGCCTCTACCGTGGGCATGACCGAAGCCGCTTCGCCGTTGCGCAACAGGTCGATCAACTGATCGATATAGTCCCACTGGCGTTCGGCAATGTCGATAAGCGAGAAGTTGCCCACTGGCCCGGTCGGTCCGTTCAGCATGAACAGGTTGGGGAAGTGTGGCAGCGTGACCGCATAGTGCGCGGTGGGCCGGGTGGCCCAGAAGGCGTCCAGCGTCATGCCGTTTTCGCCGGTGACGCCAGCAGGGCGGATGAACTTGTCGGCCTGAAAACCGGTAGCGAGGATCAGCGTGTCGAGTTCGTGGAAAGTGCCGTCCGCCATGCGCACGCCCTTGGGTTCCACCCGTGCGACTTTGCCGGTTTCCACGAACACGGCGGGGTGCTGCACTTCTTCGTAATAGCACCATGAATAGATCAGGCGCTTGCACGCGGCGCGGTAGTTCGGGCGCAGCTTTTCCTTGAGTTCGGGATCGCGGATCGAGGATTCGAAATGCTGGCGGCAAACATCCTCGATCATCGTCATCTGCGGGCCATCGATGTCGGTAATGGCGTCGGTGAAGCGTTTGATATTGCCGATATATTCATCGGCAAAGCGGATCGCGTCAATCAGCGCGGGATCGCGGCGGAAGGCTTCGCGCTCTTCTTCGGTGTATTGGAACTGCGGCACCGGCATGACCCATTGCGGCGAACGCTGGAAATGCACCAGCTTATCGACCTTCTTGTTGATCGCGGTGACGATCTGGATGCCGGTCGATCCCGAACCGATCAGGCCGACCTTTGCCCCTTCGATGGGGGCGGTATCGTCCCAGCGCGCGGTGTGGAAGGCGGGGCCTTCGAAGCTGTTCAGCCCTTCGATATCCGGCAGACGCGGATGGTGCAGCACGCCCGATGCGGCGATGACCACATCGAACACATCGCGCGATCCATCGGCAAGTGTGACCGTCCACTGGCTTGTACCCGCATCCCAATCGAGCGCGCTTACTTCGCTGTTGAAGCGGATGTCTTCGGCAAGACGGTACTTGGCGACCACCTGTTCGAAATAGCCCTGCACTTCGCTGCCGGTGGCATAATAGGCCTGCCATTCGGGATAGGGTTCGAAGCTGTAGGTATAGGCGTGGGCGGGCACATCGCACGACAGGCCGGGATAGCGATTTTCGCGCCAGGTGCCGCCGATCTTCGCCGCCTTTTCATAGACGACGAAGTGTTCACCCCGCTGTTTCAGCTTTATCGCGGCAAGGATGCCCGCCATCCCGGCCCCGATCACGGCGTGGCGCAAGGGGCGATTGGTGGTTGCAGTCATGGTTGGTCCTCTACCCGTGGTCGTTATCATGGGACTGCAATCCCACTCATTGGGGTGCCCCACATCACCCGAAAGGATTATGTCTTCACGTCAGCAACGCGCCGCCGTTGACATGGATGACCTGTCCGTTGATCCAGCGGCCATCTTCCGACAGCAGCAGGGCCACCATTGCCGCAATGTCTTCGACCTTGCCCAGACGGGTGCTGCGGGTGTCGGCGATGCAGTGATCGATCCATTCAGGCGGAACCGCGCCGCCTGCGATCATTTCGGGCGTCATCACGAAACCGGGTGCCACGCAATTGGCGGTTACGCCCTGCTTGCCCCATTTGCTGGCGACATGGCGCATCAGCGCGTTCAGCCCGCCCTTCGATGCGGCATAGGACGGGCGCTCAGGCTCGCCCGAAATGCACGCGCCCGAACTGGTGTAGACGATTGCGCCGTGATCGCTTTCAACCAGATGGGGCAAGGCCGCGCGCGTGCAGAGCAGGTGACCGCGAAGGTTGACCGCAATGGTGCGATCGAAGGTGGCCATGTCCAGCGACAGCGCATCTGAATCGAGGAAGATCGTGCGCAGGTCTGCCGCGTTGATGTGCGCACCATCCAGCCCGCCCAGCTTTGTTACGGCTTCTGCAAAGCAGGCGTTGACCGCTGGCTCATCGGCAATGTCGACCTCTATGGCATGGGCTTCGTGCCCGGCATCGGTCATGCGAGCGACAACGGCCTGCGCCGCAGCAAGGTTCACGTCCGCCACGCAAACCCGCGCGCCTTCTGCGCAAAGGCGTTCCACCGTTGCGGCACCAATTCCCGTGCCCGCGCCCACAACGATGATGGCGCGATTGAGCAGTCTCTCTTGCATGGTTTTATGATCCCTAAACTCTACGCATATTTTATATAATTTGAAATTTCATACCTCGTTTTCGAATTTTTGCTTGCACAAACATTCGCATCGAATCTGCTTCGTCGAAGCAAATGCTTGGCAACAGGGCGAATGACATTCAAAAATGTCCGCAAAATCGGCCTTTCCCTTGCGGAAAACGGCGCAGAACGCGGTTGACTGCCCGGCTTGGGCTGCGCAAACCTGCATTGCATCGGCAGTTCATGCCCGGATGGCGCCAAGATGATGCTGTGAGGTGGAATGAGTCAGGTTTTCAACTTCGACGCGACGGACATAGCGATCATCCGCGAATTGCGGGCCAATGGCCGCGCGAACAACCAGCAGATTGCCGAGACGCTGGGGTTGACCGCGACAACGGTATCCACGCGCATCCGGCGGATGGAGGATGCTAACCAGCTGCGCGTGGTGGCGGTATCGGACTTTTCGGCGCATGGCTTCAACGTGCTGCTGCGCATTTCGGTGTCGGTCGATGGCCGCCCCGCGTCCGACGTTGCCAGCGAACTGGCGGCCCTGCCCGAAGTGGTGGCAGCCCACATGGTGACCGGCGGCTATGATATCGACATGCTGGTGGCGCTGCACGATTTCGACGACCTGTCGGACTTCCTGCTCGACAAGCTTTCGGGCGTGCATGGCATTCGCACGCTGACGCCGGCCATCGTGGTCGACATCATCAAGTATCAGTTTGACGTCGCCCCGATCGAAGGAAAGGCATAACCGCCGTGGCAGTCCCCCAGCTCGACACGCTCGACACGCAACTGGTCGACATGCTTGGCCGCGACGCGCGCGTTTCCAACCGGCGCATTGCCGCCGAACTCGGCGTGACCGAAGGCACCGTGCGCGGGCGCATCAAGCGTCTGCAGCAGGACGGGCTGATCGCCTTCACCGCGATCACCGGCTTCCAGATCGAACAGCGCGCCCGCCTTGCCTTCATCAACGTGCAGGCAGAGGTCAACCGCGTGCGCGAAGTGGCGCAGGTGATTTCGGACATCCCCACCGTCAACGCCGTGCTGATCACGATGGGCCAGTTCAACATCACCGCCATGTGCCTGATCGACGATCTGGACGCGCTGGTGGAGCTGGCTTCGGACAAGATCCTTGCGGTGGATGGCGTGCATCATGTGGAAACGTCGATCGCGGTGAAGACCGTGAAGTACAACGCCCGCATGGCCAAGATCACCAAGCCGGAAGTGGTTGCTGACGACGACTAACTTTCTGCGGGGCCAATATCGTCCGGTCCCCAGAACGCGCGCAAGCTGGTGATCCGGCCTGCAGTGTCGAACCGGCAGGCGTCGGCTGAACGGATGCGCAGCCGTTCACCCCCCGGCGGAGTGAACTCCACATCGAACACCAGCAGCGCTTCATCGCCATGCGATCCGCGATGGGGTGCAACGGGGGTGATGCGGGTCTGGTAGGCGACGGTATCTGCGAACCATGCAGCGATGGCTTCCCCGGTGTGCGGGGTCGATCCGATGGGGTCTTCGATCACGGCATCGGGCGCGAACAGCGCTGTTACCCCCGCAGCGTCGCCCGCGTTGATCCGGTCGACATAGGCCTGAAGCGTGGCCTTCATCGCGGCTTGTGTGGGAACCCGGCTCATGCCTCAGGGGCCGACGGGCAGCATGACAGGAGCGAAAGTGGAAAGCAGCGCGGCGTCGAGAACCTGAGCCTGTCCGGTGATGAAACCGGCGGCGGGGCTGCATAGCCATAGCGCCACTTCCGCCACGTGCTGCGCGCTGCCCATGCCACGCAGCGGCACGCGTGACATGTCCTGCGGGTCCACCATCGCCACATCGGGCGCGCCGATCAGCGGCGTTTCCACGCCGCCCGGACACAGCGCATTGATCCGCGCGCCGCGCACGGCAAAGGCATCGACACAGGACTTCACCAGCCCCACCACGCCATGCTTCGCCGCGCTGTAGGCCGGGTTGCCGGGATGGCCCACCACGCCTGCCGCCGATGCGGTGACCACCACGGCCCCACCTTGCGCGATGACCGGCTGCACGGCCTTGACCCCGTTGAATGCGCCTTTGAGGTTTACGGCTATCAGCCGGTCGAACAGCGCCTCGTCCACTGTGTCCAACCCCTCTGCCGCGCCATAAAGCCCCGCGTTGAGAAATGCGGCGTCGAGCGTGCCCGCCTCTACGATCACTTTGGCGACCATTGCCTGATTGCTGGCGTAGTCGGCCACGTCCACCTGCACGGCAACCGCACCATTGCCGATCTCCGCCGCAACCGCCTCTGCCCCCGCCAGGTTGAGATCGGCGCAGAACACACGCGCGCCTTCCTGCGCAAAGCGGATGGCTGCGGCGCGGCCAATGCCCGAAGCGGCACCTGTGACCAGCGCCACCTTTCCGTTGAAACGCTGCATCGCTCTCTCCTGTATGTGTATGTTAGCGCAGGTCTGTTTTCAGCACTTTGCCCGCCGCGTTCCGTGGAAGTTCGGGCAGGATCGCAAAAGTGCGTGGCACTTTGTAATTGGCCATATTCTCACGCGACCAGACAATGAGATCAGCTTCACTTGGCGCTTCTGCGCCTGCCCGCAGCACGACGAAAGCCTTGCCCAGTTCGCCCATGCGTTCATCGGCAATGCCGATGACTGCGGCCTGTGCAATTGCCGGATGTTTGGCAAGGATCGCTTCGATTTCAGCCGGATAGACATTGAAGCCACCGCAGATGAACATGTCCTTCTTGCGGTCGGTGATCTTGAGATAGCCTTTGGCATCAATGGTTCCGATATCGCCGGTATGCAGCCAGCCATCGGCGTCAATCGCCTCGGCAGTGGCGGCGGGATCATCAAGATAGCCCCGCATCACGCCCTGGCCGCGCACCCACAATTCGCCCGCCTCGCCGGTTGGCATGTCCTGCCCGTTCTCGTCCACGCAGCGGACTTCGGTGCCGGGCAAAGGGTAACCGCAGGTGTTGGCAATGGTTTCGGCATCGTCGCCCTGCCGGGTCATGGCGATGCAGCCGCATTCGGTCATGCCATAGCCGTTGACGATGTTCGACATGCCCAGTTCCGCCCGCATCCGTTCTACCAGAACCGGCGGTACGGGCGCGGCGCCTGTCACGGCCACGCGCAGCGAGGAAAAATCGCGCGGCTTGTCGCCCGCCAGTTCCTGAAGCAGTGATTGATAGATCGTTGGCGGGCCGGGGATGAAAGTGATGCGGTTTTCTTCGATCTGGCGCACCATCGCGCCCACGTCGAAGGTCGCCATCGGCACGATCGTTGCCCCGCGTACAAGACAGGCAGACCAGCCCGCCTTGTAGCCGAAGGTGTGGAAGAACGGATTGACGATCAGGTAGCGGTCGCCCGGCCGCAGATCGACGCGCACGGCCCAGTCCCCGAAGATCTGGGTGGCCTGACAATGCGCGGTCAGCGCGCCCTTGGGCCTGCCGGTGGTGCCCGACGTGAAGATGATATCGCAGATGTCGTCCGGGCCAACCTGCGCGAAAGCGGCATCTACCGCCGGATCATCCGCCCCCTTTCCGCGTGCGACGAAAGCGTCGAAATCGCGGTCGAGATGGATCGTTTCGGCAAGGTCGGGCAGGTCTTCGCCCGCGATCAGCGTGGCATAGTCCTGATTGAGGAAGTCTGCCGGGGCGAACAGCAGCTTCACGCTGGCACGGCGCAGAATGTCCGCTGCCTCGTGCCCCTTGAAGCGGGTGTTCATCGGCACGATTGTTGCGCCCACCGCTTGCGCGCCCAGCGCAGCCAATATCCATTCGCGCGTATTGGGCGCCCAGATCGCAATGCGGTCCCCGTGGCTTACGCCGCTGGCCAGCATGGCCGAAGCAGAGCTGCGGGCATCGGCCCAGAGTTCGGCAAACGTCCAGGTTCGATCCCCGACGATCAGCCCCGGCACATCGGGCCATTGCTCCGCCGCCGCCTTGGCCGCGCCGGGAATTGTGCGGGGCCAGTTGCCCATCGCCTCGGTCATCGCGGGTGTGCCTCTCTATCCGCTCAGGCGACTTCGAACAGACCGGCAGCGCCCATGCCGCCCGCCACGCACATCGAAACGACCACGTATTTCACCCCGCGCCGCCTGCCTTCGATCAGCGCGTGGCCAACCAGACGTGAACCCGTCATCCCGAAAGGATGGCCGATGGCGATGCCGCCGCCGTTGACGTTCAGCCTGTCAGGATCGATCTCCAGCTTCTGCTGGCAATAGACCGCCTGGCTGGCGAAGGCTTCGTTGATTTCAAACAGGCCGATATCGTCGATCTTCAGGCCTGTACGGTCCAGCAGCTTGGGGATCGCGAAGACCGGGCCGATGCCCATCTCGTCCGCACCGCAGCCCGCGACCTGAAATCCGCGATAGATGCCCAGAACCGGGCGGCCTTCGGCGCGCGCAGTATCAAGGTCCATCAGCACTTGCGCCGAAGCGCCATCGGAAAGCTGGCTGGCGTTGCCAGCGGTCACATGCTTGCCCTCTGCGATCACCTGGCCGTTCTTGAACACCGGCTTGAGGCCCGCCAGCGCTTCGTAGGTGGTGCCAGCGCGCACGCCTTCGTCCTTGGTGAGGGTAACGTCTTCCTTCCCCGTCTCGTTGCCCTCCTTGTCGAACAGGGCCTTGGTGACGGTGATCGGCACGATCTCGTCATCGAACTTGCCTGCGGCCTGCGCGGCGGCGGCACGTTCCTGCGAAAGAGCCGCAAACCGGTCCTGCGCCTCGCGGCTCACGCCATAGCGTTCCGCCACGATTTCTGCCGTCTCGATCATCGCCATATAGGCGTAAGGATCGGCCGCCTTGATGAATTCCGAACGGTTGCGGAATTGCGGGGCGTGTTTGTTGATGGTGAGCGAAATGCTTTCCATGCCGCCCGCCACGGCCACGTCGATCTCGTTGCACATGATACCCCGCGCGGCGAGCGCGATGGCATTGAGGCCCGATGAACACTTGCGGTCCAGCGTGAAGCCCGCCGTGGTATCGGGCAGGTTCGATCCATGCACCGTCAACCGGCCAAGGTTGTAGCTTTGCGTGTTCCAGTGGTTGCCAACGCCCAGATAGACATCATCCACCCGCGCCGGATCGATGCCTGCGCGGTCGAGCGCGGCGTTGACGACGTGTGCGGACAGCACGGGGGCTTCGGTGTCGTTGAAGGCACCGCGATAGGCCTTGCCCACGCCGGTGCGGGCGGTTGAAACGATGGCTGCTTCGCGCATGTCAAATCCTCTCGTGGCCCGAAAGCTCAGGCAAATCCGTGCATGTTTGATGGGCCGAAATAGGCCCGCATTTCGATAACCTTGCCTGCATCGTCGAAGCGGAAGGTGTCGATCACATCGACGCGCTTGTCGGTGCCGTCCCAGTGGAGGTGGACGTTGAAAGCGAAGGCGGCGTAATCGCCCGCAATCCGCACCGGCCCATCCAGCTTCAGCTTTGCGCCGGTCTGCATGGACGCGGTGTAGAACGCGCGGATCGCATCGTGGCCCACGTGCTGCGGGCTGCCTACCGGGTCTTCCACGGTCGCGTTTTCGGCAAAGAGCGCAACCACCCGTTCGGGCGCATTGGCATCAAACGCTGCGACATATTCGTGAACGGCGGATTCCATTGCTTTGGGGTCTGGCATCGTTCTCACTCCGGGAAATAGCGGCTGATGGTGTCGAGCACGCAGGCGGGCTTCTCCTGCCCTTCGATCTCGACGGTCACACGCACGACCGACTGGATCGCGCCTTTCACTTGCTCGACAGAGACGATCTCGCCGGCGCCGCGAATGCGGCTACCGACCTTGACCGGGGACAGGAAGCGCAGCCGGTCCGCCCCCACGTTCACCGCATGGGCAAAACCGCGCACCTCGATCAGTTGCGGCAGGAAATAGTTGACCAGGCTCATCGTCAGATAACCGTGGGCGATGGTGCCGCCGAACGGCCCGGCCTGCGCGCGTTCCACATCGACGTGAATCCACTGATGGTCGCCGGTTACTTCGGCAAAGCCATCAACACGGTCCTGCTCGATCGCCAGCCAGTCGGTCGGCCCCAGCTTCATGCCTTCCTTGCCGATCAGGTCGGCGGGCTTCTGGAACACTGCGGTCATCCCTCAAGCCCTCTGGCTGGAAACGGGCACGATTTCGCCGGTCATGTAAGACGACAGATCGCTGGCCAGAAACAGCATCACGTTGGCCACTTCCCACACTTCGGCGGGGCGGCCATAGGCTTCGGTCTTGACCAGTTCGGCAAGGCGTTCCTCGGTGGTAACCTTGGCAAGGAACGGGTGCATCGCAAGGCTTGGGGCCACCGCATTGATGCGCACGCCGTGGTCCGCCGCTTCCAGCGCGGCGCAGCGGGTGAAGGCCATGACGCCCGCTTTGGCAGCGGCATAATGCGCCTGCCCCTTTTGCGCGCGCCAGCCCAGTACCGACGCATTGTTGACCATCACGCCAGACTTGTTCGCATACATCGAAGGCAGGAAAGCGCGGGTCATGCGGAACAGGCTGGTCAGCGTTACGTCCAGTACGCGGTTCCACTGGTCGTCGGTCATGTCCACGACATCGACCTCGCCGCCCAGCCCGGCGTTGTTGATCAGCACATCGACCTTGCCGAGCGCGGCCAGCGCCGCATCGCGCAACGCCTGCACCGCGTCTTCGCTGGTCACATCGCAGACGAACGTGGCGGGCCGTTCGCATCCCACTTCGGCGGCGATACGGTCTGCCGCTTCGCCCAGACGGCGTTCGTGGAAATCGCTGATCAGAACGCGCGCGCCTTCTTCCGCGGCACGCTTGGCCACGGCAAAGCCGATGCCGGTTCCTGCGGCGGCGGTGACCACCACGGTCTTGCCTTTCAGCATCCCCAATGGCGTGGGATAGGCGGGTACGGGAACGGTCATGCTTGGCCTCGTGGTTCGCGCGGTAGACCCAGACCGCGTTCTGCGATCAGGTTGCGCTGGATCTGGTTGGTGCCGCCGTAGATCGTGTCGGACCGGCTGAAGAGATACATGTTGGGCAGAGCGCTCCATGCGTATTCGCTGCTTTCGGCAAGTTCGCCCGCCTGCCCCAGCACGTCCATCGCCAGTTCGCCAAGATCGCGCCGCCAGGTGGCCCACTGGATCTTGTAGGTCAGCGCCGCGCCATCGATGGCGGAAAGATCGGCGTTCGACAGCATCCGCAGTGCGCCATAGCGCATCAGCCGCAGCCCGATTTCCGCCGTGGCAAGGCGCTGGCGGATCACGGGATCACTGGCCTTCCCGCCCGTCTTCGCCGCAGCGATAACCGCGTCCAGTTCGTTGCGGAACTGCATTTGCTGGCCCAGCGTGGATACCCCGCGTTCGAACGCCAGCAGCGCCATCGCAACTTTCCAGCCATCGCCCCGCGCGCCCAGCATGGCGTCTGCGGCGCAGCGCGCGTCGGTCAGGAACGTCTCGTTGAACTCTGCCTCGCCGTTCATCTGGCCGATGGGCCGCACGTCGATGCCGGGCTGGTCCATGTCCATCAGCAGGAATGACAGGCCCTTTGGCCCCACCGACCCCTCTTCGCTGCGTGCGACGACGAAGATCATGTCGGAATAGTGCGCAAGGCTGGTCCAGACCTTCTGGCCATTGACCTCCCACTGTCCCTCCACGAGCCGCGCCCTGGTCTTTACGTTGGCAAGGTCAGACCCGGCGTTGGGTTCGGAATAGCCCTGGCACCAGATCTGCATGCCCGCTGCGATACCGGGCAGATAGCGCGCCTTCTGTTCCTCGGTCCCGAAGGCAAGGATCGTCGGCCCGGCCAGTTCCACACCGATGTGGTTGATGCGGTTCGGTGCACCTGCGCGGGCGTATTCCTCGGCAAAGATCACCTGCTGCGCCAGCGTGGCATCGCGGCCACCCCATTGCGCCGGCCAGCCGATGCACGACCACTTGTGGGCGGCAAGCTGCTGTTCCCACTCCTTGCGCCGTGGGATGGCATCGCACAGGTTGGGGATGCCCCGGATATCGGCAAAGGGTCCAGCCATCTGCGCCTGCAGCCAGCCGGCGCACTCGGCACGGAACGCCTCATCCTCAGCCGAAAAGCCAAGTTTCACGCGGCCACTCCCAGCACCATCGCGGCGATCTGTTCGCGGTGCCACTGGCTGTCGCCAAGCATCGAGGAAATCGACCGCGCGCGCTTGAAGAACAGGTGCGCGTCATGTTCCCACGTGAAGCCGATGCCACCGTGCAACTGGATCATGTTGCCTGCGCACATGTGGAACGTATCGGCGCAGAACGCCTTGGCCGAATGCAGCGCCAATTGCGCTTCGTCGCTGCCTTCGTCCACGGCACACGCGGCCCAATAGACGGCGGAGCGTGCCTGTTCGATCTCGATCATCATGTCGGCCAGACGGTGCTTGTAGGCCTGAAACGATCCGATCTGACGCCCGAACTGCACGCGCTCCTTCGAATAGGCCACGGTGCGGTCAAGCGCGGCCTGCGCCCCGCCCAGCGCTTCGGCGGCAAGGCACAGCCAACCTGTGACATGCAGGGCATGAAGCGCCGCGGCATGGTCTGCGAAAGGTTCGGCGGGCGCATTGTCCAGCGTGATCGTGGCCAGCGGGCGGGTCTGGTCCATCGTTACATGCTGAACCACCGTGACGCCGGGCGCACTGGCCTGAACCAGCCAGCACTTGTCTCCAGCTGTCAGCACCAGCAGATCAGCGCTGCCGCCGTGCGGGGCAAAGCGGAAAGTGCCGTTCAGCGTTCCTTCGCCTGCTGTGAAATCATCCGACCATGCGCTTGTCGCGATGCTTTCTCCCGCCACCAGTGCGGGCAGCCAGCGGGTGCGCTGCGCATCGGTTCCGCCTGCCACCAGCGCATGGGCGGCGCGGGCGTTGCCCAGCAGTGGCAGCGCGGCAACTTGCGCGCCTGCCGCTTCGGCAATCAGCGCAAACTCCACCATGCCAAGGCCTACCCCGCCCATGTCTTCGGGCACACCAATGCCTGCAAGGCCCAGTTCAGTGCAGAAGCTGTTCCACAAGTCGCGGTCGATGCCATCGGCGGCCATCGCCAGCCTCGTGCGTTCGCTTGTGGCGTTTTCGGCAAAAAAGGCGCGGGCGGTTTCCGCGATCATTGCCTGTTCTTCGGTGAATGCAAATTCCATGTCAGTCTTTCCCGGTTCAGGCAGTTGTCAGGCGGTGCCCCAGACCTTGCGCGGTGGCACCCGTTCGGCCAGCAGACGGTCGACCGCCGCACCAACGTCTCCCGGTTCCCAGCGGGCCTGCTGATCGACGAACGGCCCTTCGCGCCAGCCATCTTCCAGCATGATCTTGCCGCCTTCGAGTTCGAAAACGCAGCCCGAAACATGGGCGCTGGCGCTGCTGCCCAGCCACACCACGGTGGGGGCGACATTGGCCGGGTCCATCACATCAAAGCCATCGTCCACCGCCTTCATCTTGTCGGCAAAGGCACCTTCGGTCATCCGCGTGCGGGCAGACGGGGCCAGCGCGTTGGCGGTGATGCCATAGCGGCCCAGTTCTGCCGCCTGCACTAGCGTCAGCGATGCGATGCCGCCCTTGGCGGTGGAATAGGCCGCCTGCGCGATGGAGCCTTGCAGCCCCGCGCCGCTCGACGTGTTGATGATGCGCGCATCCGGATCGCGCCCGTCCTTCTGCTTGGCGCGCCAGTAATTGACTGCGTGGCGTGCAATGCAGAAGTGGCCGCGCAAGTGGACGTGCATCGTGGCATCCCACTCTTCCACCGTGGCCGAAACGAACATGCGATCGCGCACGATGCCTGCGTTGTTGACCACGACATGAAGGTCACCGAACGCGGCCAGAGCGGCCTCTACGATACGGCCAGCGGCGTCCCAGTCGGTGATATCCTCATAATTGGCGATGGCCTTGCCGCCCGCCGCAACGATCTCTGCCACAACAGCGTCAGCCGCGCTGGTATCGCGTCCGTCACCGCCCAGCGACGTGCCGATATCGTTCACCACCACGTTCGCGCCTTCCGCGCCGAACGCCAGCGCATAAGCGCGGCCAAGCCCGCCTGCGGCGCCTGTAATGATGACGGTGCGGTTTTCGCAAATGCCCAAAGGAGCCTCCCTGAAATGTTGTCAGCCGACGGCAAGCAGCAGGTGCTGCGAAAGATCGCCGGTGTAATCGAGCATCGAATAATCGCGCGTGGCAAAGCGCCATGCTCCCTCAACGCGCGCAAAACTGTCGTGATAGCGGCCCGACGCAATGGCCTGCAGCGGCAGGTCGGGCGTCTGCTGGAACACGGTATAGACAGACCGGCAGCTTGCGATGCCCGCCACCTCATCCACCTCGACGATGGGGTTGGTGATGACGTGGCGCGTGCGCGGCGTGCCGCACGGATAGATGCGCACGAACGCCTGCCACTGCGCCAGCATCGGCGCTGCGCCTTCCACCACCTGCCCGCCGCCCAGCGTTACCCGCGCGTGGGAAAACAGTGCTGCCACTTGCTCCAGTTCGCCTGCGTCCATCAGTTCGGCGTAGCGATAGATCAGGTTGGCGATGGCGGTGGCGGCCCCCATCGCGTCAAAGCCGCTCGATGATGGTTACGTTGGCCTGCCCGCCGCCTTCGCACATGGTTTGCAGGCCATAACGCCCGCCGGTGCGTTCCAGCGCGTTCAGCAGCGTCGTCATCAGCTTGGCCCCGGTCGATCCGATGGGATGGCCCAGCGCAATCGCGCCGCCAGCCACGTTCACCTTTTCATGCGGGATATCCAGTTCCTTCATCCATGCCATCGGCACGGAGGCGAAAGCCTCGTTGCATTCGAACAGGTCGATGTCGGACAGCTTCATGCCCGATTTCTGCATGGCATAGCGCGTGGCCGGGATCGGCCCGGTCAGCATCCACACCGGGTTGTCGGCGCGAACCGACATATGGTGGATGCGTGCGCGCGGCTTGAGGTTGTGCTCCTTCAGCGCACGTTCGCTGACGATCAGCAGCGCGGCGGCGCAATCACTGTTCTGGCTGGCATTGCCTGCGGTAATCCGTCCGCCCTCACGCACGGGGGTCAGGCTGGCGAGCCCTTCAAGCGTGGTGCCGGGGCGGATCGTCTCGTCACGGTCCAGCCCTTCCAGCGCCACGATCTCGTTCCTGAACCAGCCCTGTTCGGTGGCGTGCTGTGCGCGGCGATGGCTTTCAAAGGCGAAGGCGTCCATTTCCTCGCGGCTGATCTGCCACTTTTCAGCGATCATTTCCGCCGAACGGATCTGGTTCACCTCTTCATCGCCATAGCGCGCGTCCCAGCCCTTTGCCCCGGTGAACGGGCTTTCAAAGCCATAGGCCGCGCCCGCCGTCATCGCCGCCATGATCGGGATGCGGTTCATCGCCTGACTGCCGCCCGCCACCACAATGTCCTGCGTCCCGCTCATCACGCCCTGCGCGGCAAAGTGGACGGCCTGTTGCGCCGATCCGCACTGGCGATCGATCGTCACGCCGGGCACGTCTTCGGCCAACCCTGCCGCCAGCCATGCGGTGCGGCCAATGTCGCCCGCCTGCCCGCCGATGGTTTCTGTGCAGCCCCACACCACATCTTCGACCAGCGCGGAATCGAACTGGTGGCGCGCCATCAGTTCGCGGATGGGATGCGCGGCAAGATCAGCCGGATGGATATGCGCAAGGCTGCCTTTCTTGCGCCCCACAGGCGCGCGGACGGCATCGACGATATAGGCTTCAGGCATGTTCGTTCTCGTCCTGGGTCATCTCGCGGGCAAAGGTCTGATCAGCCCCGACGGGCTGGGTGAAGACGCGGGTGGCGATGCGATTGCGGTGGAAGGCGGGCGTACCCCAAGCCTGCTTCAGCGCCAGTGCGCGCTTGAGGAACAGGTGGACGTCCACTTCCCATGAATAGCCCATCGCGCCATGCACCTGGATCGATGCGCGCGCGGCCTTTTCGGCAGCTTCCAGCGCGACGATCTTGGCTTCAGACACACGGGCGCGCGATTGAACATCGCCATTGGCAATCTCTGCCGCTGCCGCCAGCACCACGGGCCGGGCAAATTCGATGGCCACCTGCGCGCTCGACAGGTGGTGCTTTACCGCTTGATACGATCCGATGGGCTTGCCGAACTGCGTGCGTTCCTGCGCATAAGCAACGGCCAGATCGACCGCGCGCTGGGCAAGGCCAACGCCCTGTGCCGCCGCGAACAGGCTGGCCCGGTCCAGCGCCAGCGTCCAGTTAGCAGGGCCAAGGTCTTGCGCTTGGCTTTCATCCCATTCGATGCGGAACAGACGACGGAAGGGGTCAATCGTTTCAGCCGGGGTCAGGCGCGCCTTGTCTGGCGTGATAACGAAAGCACGGCCGTCCTTTTCGATCAGGATGCCGGTCGCAATATCGGCATTGGCCACCACCGGATTGATTGCCGGAGCCACCGCGATGATAGCGGCAGGATCAGCCAATGCCGGATGATCTGGCGCAAGTGCCGCCAGCAGCGGCGTGCCGACGCCCGCGCTTTCCACCAGCGGTTCAGGCAACGCAACATAACCCGCCTCGCGCGCGATCAGCGCAAGGTCTAGTTCACCAAGGCCCATGCCGCCTGCCGCCTCGGGCAGCAGCAGCAGCGTAAATCCGTTCTCGACAATCTGCGCCCAGCGCGCAGGCTCAAACGCCACGCCCTGTTCCATCATCTTGCGCCAGTGATCGGGCGTGCAGGTATCGCCCAGCAGCGTGCGCGCGGTTTCGGCAAACATCTGCTGCTCGTCGGAGAGCGTGAAGTCCATGTCCGTCCTCCCTCAGCGCGGCAGGCCAAGCATACGCTCGGCAATGATGTTGCGCTGGATCTCGTTCGACCCGGCATAGATCGGCCCGGCCAGCGAGAAGATGTAATCGTCCAGCCACTCGTGCTCCCCGCTCGGCGGGATCAGCTCCGCCTCGGCCCCAAGTATCGCCAGCGCGGTTTCGTGCAGGTGGATGTCCATTTCCGACCAGAAGATCTTGTTGGTCGAAGCCTCAGGCCCGATCTTCGCCCCCGCCATCAGACGCGATGCGGTCTGATAGATATTCAGGGCATAGGCATCGGCATTCATGTGCGCCCGGATCACGTTGGCCTCGATGGCCGGATCGCATTGATCCTTGCGCGCCTGCCACAGCGCCGCCAGCGCGGCGGCGGCTTCCTGAAAGCGGGCCGGGCTGCGCAGCATCAGCCCACGTTCGAACCCGGCGGTGGCCATGCAGATGTGCCAGCCCTGCCCTTCATCGCCCAAGCGGTTGAAGGCAGGCACGCGCACATTGTCGAGGAAGATTTCGGCAAAGCCGACATGCCCGTTGATCTTGCGGATCGGGTTACGGGTGACGCCTTCCTGATCCAACCGGAAGAAGATCAGGCTCATCCCCTTGTGCCGCTCAGTGCCCGGTTCGCGGAACAGCCCGAATGCCCAATCGGCAAAGGCCGCGCGGCTTGACCATATCTTGTGCCCATTCAGCACATAATCATCACCATCACGAACCGCAGTGGCACGAACGCCTGCAAGATCAGACCCGGCCTGAGGTTCCGACCATGCCTGCGCCCAGATTTCCTCACCGCTCGCCATCGGCGGCAGAAAGCGCTGCTTCTGTTCGTGTGTGCCAAATTCCATCAGCGTGGGGCCAAGCAGGAAAATCCCGTTCTGGTTGACGCGCCCCGGCGCGCCCGAACGGTAGTATTCCTCCTCGAAGATCAGCCACTGGATGAGGTCCACCCCGCGCCCGCCATATTCCTTGGGCCATGTCACCATGCCCCAGTCGCCAGACTTCAGCGTGGCTTCCCACTGGCGATGCGCCTCAAAGCCTTCGCGCGTGGCGTCATAGTGTTCCAGCGGTTGCGCGGGAACATGCGCTTCAAGCCATGCGCGCACTTCGGCGCGGAAGGCCTGCTGCTGCGGGGTATATTCAAGCTTCATACCATAATCCCCGTCACCCCCGCGAAGGCGGGGGTCCAGTTGTTGGGCTGCGCTGGATTCCCGCCTTCGCGGGAATGACGAAGGAGAGGGGCAGGATGCCCAATATGTGAAGAGACGCGCATCAGAACTTCGCCGCCTTGCCCGTTTCAACAAAGGCATCGCGCGATTTCTGGCTGTCTTCGTGCATGTACATTTCCAGCGTGAAACCCTGTTCCCAGCGATAGCCACGGTCCACGTCACGCGCCTCAAGCCCGTTCAGCGCCTCCTTGGCGATGACCAGCGCCTTGCGGCTTTTCGATGCGATGACCGCGCAGAAAGCGCGCGCTTCGGCCACCAGATCGGCGCGGGGCACGACCTTTTCGACCGCGCCCAGACGATAGGCTTCCTGCGCAGGGATATTGCCGCCGGTGAAGAACGCCGCACGCACTTTATGCAGCGGCAACATGCGCGACATGTGGCTGGCCCCGCCCATTGCCCCGCGATCCACTTCGGGCAGCGAAAAGAACGCATCGTCCGCCGCGATGATCACGTCCGATCCGCCGCAGATGCCGATGCCACCGCCGATCACGAACTTGTGCACCGCGACCACCACCGGAATCTCCGCCTCGTGAATGGCCTTGAACGTCAGGAAATTGCCGCGATTGAGCACGGTGATGCGTTCAGGGTGCGCCTGCATTTCCTTGATATCGACCCCGCCGCAAAACCCGCGTGATTCCTCCGCCGCGCGGATCAGAATGACGTTGGCTTCGGGATTGGCCGCCGCTTCCTTGATGATCGCAGGCAGCGACATCCACGTTTCGCTGTCGAACGCGTTCACGGGCGGAACGTCAAACACGATCTCTGCGATGCGGTCCTTGACGGTGAGCGTGATGGGCATGGGGTTCGTATCCTTCTCGATCAGCCAGCGCACAGCGCGGCAAGCCGGGCGCGCGCCTCGGCCATGATGCGGTCGACCAGTTCGGCGCACGTGGGCACTTCCGAAATGCGTCCGCCGACGACGCCGGTGGCCATGACGCCGTTCTCGATATCGCCATCGACCACAGCCTTCTGGATCAGCATCGGCATGGTCGCGGCCATCATCGCCTGGCGAAGTGGCACGTCGCCGTGCCCGGTCATGCCGCGCGCCGCCTTGATGAAGTGCAGCCACGACGCGCCGGTCTGGCGCTTCATCGCCGCACCCGCCTCAAACGCGCGCAACCACATGCCCAGCGAGCCTGACCGTTCGATCCGATCCATCAGCCGGGTGCGGATCATGCGCTGCGGAATGCCGTCCAACTTGGTCGTCACGATGATCCGGTCGGTCGTGGCCTTCAGGTATTCGGCCTTGGCCGTGTCAGGCACCGGGCTTTCGCGCGTCAGCAGAAAGCGCGTGCCCATCGCAATACCCACCGCGCCATAAGCCAGTGCCGCCGCCAGCCCGCGCCCATCGGCAAAGCCGCCGCTGGCAATCACCGGCACATTCACTGCATCCAGCACTTGCGGCAACAGCACCGTCGTCGGCACCGATCCGGTATGCCCACCCCCTTCGCCGCCCTGCACGCTGACCATGTCGACGCCCAGTTCCACCATCTTCTGCGCGTGCTTCACCGCGCCCACAGTGGGAATGCACAGGATGCCAGCGTCCTTGAACCGGCCAATCATCTTCGCGTTCGGCCCACGACCAAAGCTGACCGCGCGCACCTGTTCAGCGTTGGCAAGGATCAGGTCGACAATCTGGTCTGCGCCGGGCTGAAACGAATGGAAATTCACCCCGAAAGGCTTGTCCGTGCCCTTGCGCACAGCGAGGATTTTCGCGCGACATTCATCAGGCGTCATCACCGCCGCGCCCAGAAAGCCAAAGGCCCCGGCATTGCTGCTGCCGATGACAAGGCTGGGTTCCGCCACCCAGCCCATCGCGGTCTGGATGATCGGTGCCTTGCAGCCAAGCCGCTCGGTCAGGACGGTGTGAAGCGCGTCAACCATCAGGATTCACCCGCATCCTTCTTATTCGCAGCCGCAGCCGATGTGCCGCTGACGCCCGCAATGGAATTGCCGGTGACGAGATCGTTCTGCGCATGGGCAAAGTGGTGCATGTGGTAGACCGCATCCATCGCCGCGCGCTTGCCGCGCAGTTCCTCGACATGGTTGATCGCCTGCTTGGTCAACCAGTTGCCAAGACGGCCCTGCTTGGCCAGCTTCGCAGCCCATGCCGTGGTCGCCTCACGCAGTTCTTCGCGGGGTACGACCTTGTTGACCATGCCGAAGCTGTAGGCGCGCGGGGCGGGCATACGTTCGCCCAGCAGCAGGAATTCCTTGGCCACGCGCGGCGGCAGTTCATAGGCGTGGGCGAAGTATTCCACGCCGGGAATGCCCATCAGCGGGTTCACCGGATCCTGAAAGAACGCATCTTCGCTGGCCACGATCAGGTCGCACACCCATGCCAACATAAGCCCGCCCGCAACGCACGCGCCCTGCACCATCGCGATCGTCGGCTTGGAAATGTCGCGCCAGCGGCGGCACATCCCCAGATACTGTTCCTGTTCGCGGGTATAGAGCAGTTCGGCTGCGGGCTTGTTGGTATGCGGCGGAAGCATCAGCCGCTTTTCGAATTCAAAGTGCAGATCGCGCCCCGGCGTGCCGATATCGTGCCCGGCAGAGAAGTGCTTGCCCTCACCCGCCAGCACGATGCAGCGCACCGCATCATCCTTCACGGCGCGGCCAAACGCATCGTCGAGCGCATAGGTCATCTGCCCGTTCTGGGCGTTGTTGAACTGCGGCCGGTTCATGGTGATCCAGGCCACGTTGTCCACCACCTCGTAACGGACGGGTTCTTCCGTCTCGTAAACGATGTCGACGGTTTTCGGCTCGACGAGATCGGTCATCCTGTCATCTCCCCTTAGGCTGCACGCACGGCAGGTGGGTTGTCCTTCAACACACTGGCACGGACGTTGTGCGGATCGAGGCTGGCAATTACGGCCAGCGCTTCGGCAGTGGGCAGCGCGGTTTCGGGCAGGTCTTCGGCCCGGCCTGCGGCCATTTGCAATTCAAAGCCGGTGGCCGCCTGCACTTCGTCAAAGGTCACGCCCGGATGCAGCGAAATCACGCGGATCGCGTTTTCCGGCCCGCCAAAGTCCATGACGCACAGGTTCGTAACGATCCGGCGCAGGTCCACGCCTGCAAAGTTGCCACCCGCCACGCGCTTGGCCGGATTGTATCCGACGCCCGAAATCATATCGACATGCGGCACGAAGACACGGGGCGAATGCGCGGGGAAGAAGAACGAATTGGGGTGGTAGATCGTGTTGCCCGGAAAACCGCGCACACCCAGCATCTGCGTCTTGGGCTTGTCGTAAGTGCCGCCCATATAGGACAGGTTGATCTGGCCAAAGCGATCAAGCTGCGTGGGCGTGACCATCGCGTGCCTGCGGCCAGACCACACTGCACTGTCGAAAAAGCGCGAGAACGGGAGATAGCCGGCAGGCTTGCGATCTTCGTACTTGCGCGGCCCCAGCGGCACCGGTTGTTCCACCAGATAGGCCTCGCCATCGCTCATCATCAGTTCGGGCGTATGGGTCAGCTTGGCAAGGCCAGCGGCAACGCGCGGCACTGGCCCCACGCCCGTGGCCACGATCTCGCCGTTGTCGCGGAAGGCTTCGGAACAGGCGAAAATGCACAAGTCTACAAGGGTGATGTCGCTCATCAGAAAATCGGCAAGGGCAAGCCCGTCACCGCCTCCTTTCCACCAATCATTTCAAGATATTCGGCTTCCGATGCGCCAACGAAGCGGTCCTGCACCTGCGCCCAGTCACCGGGGTCTTTCGCGCTGTCGGCGTAAGCCTTGAACGCCTTCATATCCCAGCCATAGTGCGGCGGCATCGAACTCGGATGCGCGCCGCAGGGCATTTCGACCACGCCCGAAACGAAGCACCGCTCGAACAGGTTGGCCTGAACGTTTTCGGGGTAATGGTCCTCCATCCGGTCGACCAGTTCCTCGCAACTGACGTAAGTCTTGGCCGCCGCCTTGGCGAACCATTCGTCGTAGTAGGTGTCTGGCCCGAAGACCTGCACGTTGCCGCGCCAGTCGCTGCGGTTCACATGGATCAGCGCCGCGTCGAGCTTCAGCGCAGGCATGGCGACCAGCGTTTCGCCATCGTCATAGGGGGACTGCACCGTCTTCAATCCGCCCAGTTCGGCCAGATCGGTGCCAAGTCCCACGCGCGTGGGCAGGAACGGCAGGCCGAACGCGGCGGCCTTCAGGCCCCACTGGAACATGCCCTCGTCCAGTTCCAGCACGTCCAGCGCGCCGCTTTCGCGCGCCTTGCGGAACCACGGCTCCAGCGGGATCGCATCGAGGCTGACGAAGGCAAACACCAGCTTGCGCACTTTGCCCGCCGCGCACAGCATCCCCACGTCCGCCCCGCCATAGGCGACCACGGTCAGATCCTTCAGGTCGGACCGCAGGATTTCGCGCACCAGCGCCATCGGCTTGCGGCGTGGGCCCCAGCCACCAATGCCCAGTGTCATCCCGTCGGACAGTTGCGCCACGATCTCCGCCGCGCTCATCCGCTTGTCCAGTGTCTTGCCGGAAAGGCTCACGCCTGTTCTCCCTTTGAATCTTCAAGCGCCTTTTGCCATGCCCAGACATGGCCCCATTCGCTGGGGACGAGGTGCGCGGTCGGCGTCCAGTTGGCAGGGTCGATCACCAGCGGATCGGCCCCGATTTCGATGTCGAAGCCCGATGGCGTCTGCATGTAGAAGCCGAAGGTCTGATCATTGATATGCCTGCCGATCGTCGCGCTTTCCGGCACCTTGTGCGCGCGCATCCGGTCGTGGCACTTGCCCACGTCGCTCTGCGTCTTCATTTCCAGCATCAGGTGGATGCAGGCCGAAGGCGGCACGGGCATTTCGGCAATGGCAATGGAATGGTGGCGCCCGTTGGCAGCGTGCATGAAGGCAAAGCCCATGCCCGGATCATTGGGATCGTCCGAAAAGCGGAAGCGCGGGATATCGGTGTCGCCAAAGCCGATGGCTTTGTAGAATGCGTGCGCTTCATCGAAATTGGGCGTGGCCAGCACCGCGTGGCCCATGCCCATGTCGCCGGTCACGAAGCCGCTCACGCCAACGGGTGAAACAAACGTCACATCGTCGCGGCTGTCACCCCAGAAGAACTCCAGACCGTTACCGGATGGGTCGCTGGTGGCGAAGAATGCCGCAACACCGCGCGCCTTGGCACCAGCGGCATCGCCATCCACGATCTCGCGGCCCAGCCCCGCGATCGTATCGCGTAGCGCGGCCAGTTCGCTGGCATCACCCACTTCATAGGCAGCGGCTACCAATCGATCCTCATTGCCACGCTCTACCCAGAAGCGGAACGGACGTTCGTCGATGCGATAGGTGGCCACGCCATCACGCGGAGGATCGGCGCGCATCACGCCGACGACCTGCGTCATGAAGTGATCCCACGCCTCAGCCTTGGCGGTTTCGATCCTGACATAGCCCAGTGCCCTAATTCCAGCAGATGCGCTGCCCACGGCCAGTTATCCTTTCACGAGGTCGAGGAAGTAGGGACGTTCACCCCCTCCATCGACGTTGATGCGTGCGCCGCTGACCCATGAGGAAAGGCTGGAGCTCAGCCACAGCACCGCCCCTGCGATGTCCGTTCCCGTGCCCATGCGCTGCAGCGGCAGCGATTTGGCGACCGCAGCCTGCGCTGCTTCATCGCCATATGTTTCTTCCGAAGTTTCGGTCTGCATCAGCCCGACGATGATGGCGTTCACGCGCACACCGTCTGGCCCCCATTCCTGCGCAAGGCTTTGCGTCAGGCTCAGCAATCCCGCCTTTGCCGCGCCATAGGCCGACGTCATGGGCGAAGGGCGGATGCCCGATACGCTGGCGATGTTGATGATGCTTCCGCCGCCCGCTTCCTGCATGTGGGCATAGGCATATTGCGACATGTACATGGCCGAATGCAGGTTCAGCTTCACGATGGCATCGAAGAAGCGTGGGCTGGCCGTTGCGGGTGCCTGCGGCGATCCGCCCGCATTGTTCACCAGTATATCGATCCGCCCGTGTTTGGCTGATACCGCCTCGACCAGCGCCTGCGCCTGATCGGGATCGCGGATGTCGGCGGCGCGGAAGGTCAGGCCATCTGGCAGATCGGCCGGCTCTGTCCGCCCACACACTGTCACCGCAGCACCTGCGCGCAACAAGGCCTGCGCAATGTCCCGCCCAAGGCCGCGCGTACCGCCGGTGACGATGGCGACCTTTCCGGTCAGGTCAATGTGATCCGTGCCCTGCACTGGGGCGCTCTCCCATGCTTTGCCAACGCTGGCGAAAACCCGCCATGTCAGATTCGAAATCGCCAATATCGAAAGGCGATTGGCTTTTCAATTGACGATTTGCGTATCTAATGCAATCGTAAATTACGAATGCAGCGCAGAAATGCACAAAATGAGTCGATTGCCCCATTCAGGGGTAGCCGTGCGGTGCGGATAACAGCGATCACTGCAGGGGTTTGGGAGCAAAGAGCCAGGATGACCGGATATTCGCAATACAGGACCATGCCGATTGCGCAGGTGCCGCAGTGGGACCTCGAAACCGATGTCGCGATCATCGGGTTCGGCGCCACAGGCGCCTGCGCAGCCATAGAGGCGCGCGTTGCAGGCGCGCGCGTGATGTTGTTCGAGCGCAGTTCCGGCAGCGGCGGCGCATCGGCTCTTTCGGGCGGAGAAATCTATATCGGCGGCGGCACCGATGCGCAGAAGGCCGCAGGGTTTGACGATACCGTCGAAGACTTCACCGCCTATCTCAAGCTTGCAGGTGGTCCCTGCGCCGATGATGCCAAGTGCGAACTCTATGGGCGCGAAGCGCTGTCGCACTACCAATGGCTGAAGGATCAGGGCGTGCCCTATCGCGGCAACTACCTGCCCGGCAAGGTCATCGAACCGACCGATGATTCCACGCTGATCTGGTCGGGCAGCGAAGCCGCCGCGCCGTTTTACAAACAGGCAAAGCCTGCCCCGCGCGGCCATGTCATTCAGCACATGGGCTGGGGCGGCGGTCGCCCGCTGATCGATATTCTGGAAACGCGCGCACGCGAACTTGGCGCTGATATCCACGTCGATGCCCGTGCCGTGGCTCTGATCACCGATGGGGAGCGTGTAGCAGGAGTTGTCGTTCGCATCGATAACAAGGACCGCTTCGTCCGCGCGCATCGGGGCGTCGTGCTGGCCACGGGCGGCTTCGTGTTCAACGATGCGATGCGCCGCAAATATTGCCCCGAAAGCTTCCGCGTGAACAGTCCCATCGGGGACAAGGACGATGGCATCGGCATCGAACTGGGCGTTTCGGCGGGCGGCGATGCCATCCACATGGATCAGTTCTTCACCACCTGCCCGTGGACGATCCCGGCCGATCAGGCCCACGGCGTATTCGTAAACGTCGCAGGCCAGCGCTTCATCAACGAGGACTGCTATCACGGGCGCGTCAGCCGCTGCGCCGTCGATCAGCCGGGCGGCAAGGTCTATCTCCTGCTCGACAGCGCGCATTTCGATCAGCCGCTCGATCTTGCGGGAATCACCATCGCGGGTACGGGCGAAACCTGGGAAGAGGTCGAAGCCGAACTGGAAATGCCCGCTGGCACGCTTTCGGCCACGATGTACCTCTATAACAGCCACGCCCGCGAAGGCCGCGATCCGCTGTTCGACAAGCAGCAGCCGATCCTGAAAGCGCTCGACCAGTCGCCGTTCGTGGCGCTCGAATGCAATTTCGAGACGAGCTATTTCAGCTTCTTCACATTGGGCGGGCTCAAGACTTCAACCGATGGCGAAGTGCTGGATCGTTCGGGCGCGGCCATTCCCGGCCTCTTCGCTGCAGGGCGCTGCACATCTGGCCTGCCCGCATGGGGGCACGGCTATTCGTCCGGCCTCAGCCTTGCAGATTGCACCTTTTTCGGACGGCAAGCCGGACGCCGGGCCGCCACCGCCTGAGCCTCGTTACGGAGAGTTTTTATGAGCAGACTTGAAGACAAAGCCATCATCATCTTCGGCGCCGCTGGTGGCATTGGCGCGGCAACCGCGCGTCGTGTGTGTTCGGAAGGCGCGCAAGTCGTCCTTGTCGATATCAACGGGGAAGGCGTGGAAGCGACAGCGCAGGGTTTGCGCGCGCAGGGCTACAAGGCCTGGGGCACACAGGCCGATATCTCCAAGGAAGATGACGTAAACGCAGCCGTTGCCATCGCGCTTGGCCATATGGGCAAGCTTACCGGCGCATTCATGAACGCCGCAGATTTGCGCATGGCGCTGCTCGACAGCGATCTGCTGGCAATGGACATGGCCGTCTTCGATCAGACGATGGCGGTCAACATGCGCGGGCACGTCCTTTGCGCCCGCGCCGTCCTTCCGCATCTGCTGGCATCCGGCAGCGGTGCGTGCGTTTTCACCAGTTCCGGGTCGGCGCAGTCACCCGGCGCGGTTCGCCCGTCCTATGCCATGTCCAAACTGTCGCTCTACGCACTGGCCCGCCACATCGCGACCCGCTGGGGCAAGGAAGGCATCACCGCAAACGTGGTTTCGCCGGGCTTTATCGTCACGCCTGAACAGGCTGAAAGCGGCGTTATCCCGCAGGAAATGATCGACCATTTCCTTGCCGGTTGCGCCACCCCGCGCATCGGCGTGGTTGATGATGTGGCCGCAATGGTGGCCCTGCTTCTGTCCGAAGACGGTCGCTGGATGACGGGGCAGACCTACCACGTAAACGGCGGCGGCATCATGCCGTGATTCATCGGTGGCGGCACCGGTCAGGTGTTTCCTTCGCTGGCAATTTTCTATAAGTCAGCACTTACATCTATCAAGGACTTCCAGATGCTCACCAAGGTCACTCTCAATCACACCGACCTGTCCGTCAGCCGCCTGTGCTATGGCACCAACATGCTCGGCTGGATGCTCGATCAGGGCAAATCGAACGCCATCCTCGATACTTTCGCAAGGTTGGGCGGCAACTTCATCGACACCGCCCGCAGCTATGGCGACTGGATGCCCGATGCCCCCATCGGCGCCAGCGAACGCGCGGTGGGCGCATGGCTGAAGACGCAGAAACGCGATGATTTCGTCATCGCCACCAAGGGCGGCTTCTTCGACATGCGCGTGGGCGACTATCGCAACCGCGTGACGCCTGATGACGTTTCGGCCGACCTTGCGCAAAGCCTCGATCACCTCGGCGTGGATGCCATCGACCTCTATTTCCTGCATATGGACAACCCGGAAAGCCCGGTCGAACCTATCGTCGATGCGCTGATCGCCCATCGCGAAGCGGGCCGCATCCGCCATTTCGCCGCGTCGAACTGGGCCGCAGACCGGATCAGCGCCGCCAATGCCTATGCCGCGTCACTGGGCAAACAGGGCTTCGTGGCCTCGGAAACGTTCTGGGGCCTTGCCGTGCCTGATGTCGGCGCGGCGGCACAGCAGGGCTATGTGCACTACTACGAAGGCGAATATGAAGACCTGCACGCGGCGGGCCTTCCGGTCATTGCCTATGCTGCGCAGTCCGGCGGCTATTTCACCAAGCTGGCTGCAGGTTCGGTGGGTGAACAGCTTGCCGCGCGCTATGCCGATCCTGCAAACGAACGCCGCCTTGCCATTGTCCAGTCGCTTGCGGCAAAGCATGGCGTTTCGATCAACGAAATCGCGCTGTCCTATCTGCTCAGCCAGCCCAACCAGACCATCGCCATCTTCGGCGGTTCCTCACCCGAACAGGTGGCCGAAAGCGCCAAGGCTGATGCGCTCACGCTGACGGCGGAAGAACTCGCCGCCCTGCGCAACGCCTGATCCATTGCCCCACTCCGCTGTAGTGCAGCGGGGTGGGGCTGGCTCTAGGCCAAAGCGCAGCGCACGCTCTCGACCGCACGGGTCACCCGCTCAGCCGTAGTCTCGATGCCAACCGCATGATTGCGCGGAATTTCCACGCTTAGCGGACAATTGATCGGCAAGGCCTGCACGAACCCGGCCACGTCAAACGCTCCGCCCCCGCACAGCAAACGATTTGACGAGGCTTCGTCGTCAGGACTTTCCGGGGCCTGCGCTGGTCCATCGGCAATCTGCCCATAAAGAACATACCCCGCCGGTGCCGCCGCCAGCTCCGCAGGCGCCCCGCCAGACCGCATCAGGTGCAGCAAATCCACGTTCACACCCACCGCACCGGGCCGCCCGATCTGTTCCACAATATCCAGCGCAGCCGCCAGCGATGGCACCTGGCTTGGCGGATAGAACTCCACCCCAACCGGCAAGCCGAACCGTGCCGCCATATCGCAGAACTGCCCGAACCGATCCACGCGCCGCGCCGGATCGCGATCATAAAGCAGCGCATTGATCAGCCCCGCGCCCAGTTCTGCGGCACATTCCATCGCGGTCGCAAAGGTGGCGATATCGGTGCGCCCTGCCAGCGTGAACGGATAGGCAAGGTCGAGCGTCACGCCCAGATCGCGCATCGCCGCGCGCAATTCCATCCGCACTGTGCTGTCGGCGTAGATATCGAATTGCGGCATTAGCGGCAGCACGTCCATAGGTTCCATGAACAGGCACACGCCATCGCATCCCGCCGCTCGCGCTGCCTGGACAAGCTGGATCGGCGTCGTGTCGATGGCGGTGAGGTGATCAAGTGCGAGACGGTGCATGAGCCACGCCTAACCCGTCGGTGGAATGTGTTCCATCATTTTCGATACGCAAAAGTCGGATAAATTTTGAGCATAACCCCACTCTATCGGAAAAAATTGCGATAAATCATACGCAATCTATTGTTAGCGTATGCTTACTTTTGTTGCGCAGCGCTGCCTGCACTGGTATGCTCCAGCCCATGAAGCGCTGCTTTCCAAAGCAGCTTTGGAGAGGACAGGCTTGCAAATGGCAACCATCGCATCAGACATCGAAACCTCCTCAATCGCCGACGGAGGCCTGTCGATGGGACATCTGGCGCTGCATTATGGCACGCCAGAAGACGGCCCCGCTGCTGCGCGCCTGCTCCAGATCGCAGGGCTGACAGAAACGCAGATGCTGCCGCTGCCGGGCGGCAATTTCTATCGCTTTGTCGTGGCCAAAGGACACTTCGGGCGCGGCGATGGCATCGTGTATCTTTCGTGCCTGCCCGAACCCCAGCAAAAGCTGATCGCAGCCATCCACGCGGCGCTGCGCGTCGGCACTGGTGACGAACATGAAGCGGTCGTGGCCTATCGCGCGATGATGGCGCAGGACTTCGAAGCAAGCTTCCACTTCGGCTTTCTGGTCGAATCGCTGGAAGAGTTGGAAAAGATGGTTCTGACGCTGCGGGATCTTGCCGAGAACGACCCCGTATTCAAAGGACGCCTCAACATCGGCATGAACCGCGCCCGCCGTGGCGATGTCGCGGTCGATGCGCGTCTCGATGCCTCGCCCGTGTTCGGTGAGGCCACGCGCTATGCCTATGGCAGTGCCGGGGTTCAGGTCTTCGTGGAAACCGATCTGATCCGGGCGGGCCAGTTGGGTGAGAACATGTATCTCGAATTCGACTATGTTTTCCCTGACCGGCACAGCCACATCCTGTCCGTGGTCGAACTCTGATCCGGGCCTGAACCGGTCCCGCACCGCAAAAGTGGCGCAGGACCGGTTCAGCCTTACGCCGCCGCCTGCTTCGCCGCCACGTCCCACTGCAAACGCAGCGCGGTAAAGCCCATCACCGAACCGCCAAACACTGATCCCGCAGACTGATCGTCCGCCAGCGTGAATGCGGGAATCCGGCGCAGCCATTGCTGAAGCGAAACCATGATCTCCCGCTTGGCCAAAACCGACCCGATGCAACGGTGCGGACCCACGCCGAACGTCAGATGGACGTTCACCTCGCGGTCCAGATCGATCACCTGCGGTTCCCTGAATACGCGGGGATCGCGATTGGCAACCGTGTTTGGCAGGACCACGCGATCGTTGCGGCGCAATTGCACGCCCTTGTATTCGCAATCATGCGTCACGCGCCGGAACAGGTTGGACACGGCGTTGATCCGCATCAGTTCCTCGATCGCGCGCAGGAAGGCATCGGGATCGTCCAGTCGGTCACGAAAATGCTTCTGCGCAGCCGGCGTGGTCGCCAGATAGCGCCAGACATAGGCCATCGTGTTGGTCACGGTATCCAGCCCGGCCACGAACAGCAGGAACCCGCAGTTCAGGATATCCTCCCACGAGTGCTGCTGCCCGTTCTCATCACGCGCCGCCACGATCTGCGTAGCGATGTCACTGCCCGGATTGCGTTCCTTCTCGCGGAACAGCGTGTCCAGCTCGGCGTAGATTGCGGTGATGTTCTGCGCCCGCGCCGCCGGATCGGTGCTGCGGAAGAACATGTTGGCCAGCGCCAGAAACGCATCCAGCCGCGCTTCGGGCAGGCCGAACAGGTGCAGGAACGTGGCCGTGGGATAACGCTCGGCAAAGTCGGTGATGAAATCGCATTCACCCCGCGCAGCAAAACCGTCGATCAGCACGGCCGCTCTGCGCTCCAGTTCGGCGGTCATCCCACGCACAGCCGTTGGCGTAAACATCGGGGCCAGCAAGCGGCGGAACACGTTGTGCGCTGGCGGATCAACCCCCTGCGGCTGCACGACCGGGAAGGGTTCGATTGGCGGCACCGGCGTCTGATAGGTCGAAAAGATCGCATGGTTGCGATAGGCCTCAACGATATCCTCGTATCCCAGAAAGACCCAATGCCCGCCGTTATGCGGGGTATAGAAGATGTTGGGCACGCCCCGCCGCACCAGATCGTGCCATATCTCCGCCGGGTCGTTCACACCTTCGGGAATGTGGAACATGTCGAAATCGACCATCCGTTCGGGCGGAACGTGATCGGGCGGCGATGGCTGAAACAACAGCGTCATGCCCCTGCCCCTGCCCCTGCCCCTTCCACCTGACGGCCTTCGGACCGCGCCACGCGCAGCGCGCCTTCAGGGCAGTTCCGCACGGCCAGCCGCACCTTGTCTTCCAGCCCGGCGGGCACGTCTTCCTGCACGATCACCACTTTGCCTTCCACGGCATCGGTCGCAAACACTTCGGGGCACAGATCTTCACATCGGGCATGGCCCTGGCAAAGCGTATGGTTGGCTATGACTCGCATGGTGCGGCCTCCTCTCCCCGCCAGCTAAACCCGCAAGGCGGGCGAACCCAAGCTGATCGACTGCCCCCTCCGCGCCGGACCAAACAGATTGCGCCATCAACGTCGTCCGCCTGATCGGCGCAGGTTGCGGGCAAGGCGCGCGGTGGGCACGATGCCGGGCAACAAGACCAGAAACGAACGGGAGAGCATGGAAAGGCGCGAATTCGACTATGTGATCGTCGGTGGCGGGGTGGCGGGATGTATCCTTGCAAACCGCCTTTCTGCCGATCCACAAGTGCGCGTGCTGCTGCTGGAAGCGGGCGGCGATGATCGCAGCCCGTTGATCGCCGCGCCGGGTGGCCTGCTGCCTATCATGATGTCGGGCGCGCACGCATGGCCCTATATGTCGGCACCCCAAGTGCACCTTGATGGGCGCACGCTTTACCTGCCGCGTGGCAAGGTACTGGGGGGCGGGTCTTCGATCAATGGCATGGCCTATGATCGGGGCTTCCATTCGGATTACGATCGCTGGGCACAGGCGGGCAACCGGGGCTGGTCCTTTGCCGATGTCCTGCCGTATTTCCGCAAGCTGGAAAGCTTCGCTCCGGCGCGCAACGCATGGCACGGCACAGACGGCCCCATTCAGATCACCCGCGCCGCTCAGGATCATCCCTTTGCCCGCGCCTTCATCGCGGCGGGCACGCAGGCCGGATATCCCGTTACCGACGATCTCAACGGGGAAGCGCGCGATGGCTTTGGCGCAGTAGATCTCACCGTCGGGCGCGGACGTCGCTCCAGCGCTTCGTCCGCCTACCTGCGCCCGGTTCTGAAACGCGCGAACCTCACCGTACTGACACAGGCGCACACCCGACGCATCACATTCGATGGCACCCGCGCCACCGGCGTCATCTTCCGAAAGGACGGAACCGCAACACTGGCCACGGCCACGCGCGAAGTCATCCTTTCGGCAGGCGCGATCAACACGCCGCAATTGCTGATGCTGTCGGGCGTCGGTCCCGCAGCGCATCTTGCCGAACATGGCATTGCGCTGGTCCACAATCTTCCCGGCGTGGGACAAGGATTGCAGGACCATCTGGCCACCCATGTCAAAGTCCGCTCGACAAAGCCGTGGTCGATGCTGCGTTTCCTCAACCCCGTGCGCGGCGCGCTGGCGATGGTGCAGTATCTGGCCTTTCGCAAAGGGCCGCTGGCCGATCCCGGCATGTCGGTTGCCTGCATGGTGCGTTCCGATCCGGCGCTTAATGAACCTGACATCAAGATGCTGCTGGTTTCCGCGCTGTTCGGCCAGAACGGGCGCAAGATGGTGCCGATGCATGGCTTTTATGCGCACATCAACGTCGCTCGCCCGGAATCGCGCGGCAGTGTCACGCTTGCCAGTGCCGATCCCGATATGCCGCCGGTGATCGACCAGAACTACAACGCCACCGAAAACGACCGGCGCGTGATGCGCGAAGGCGTGCGTATCGCGCGGCGCATCTTTGACCAGCAGGCGTTCGATGAAATGCGCGGCGAAGAACTTGCCCCCGGCCCGCAGGCCCGGACCGACGAGGAAATCGACGCCTATATCCGTGCCCACGCCGAAGCCGATTATCATTCCACCAGCACCGCACGCATGGGGCAAGACCCGATGGCCGTGGTGGATGATCGCCTGCGCGTTCACGGGTTGCAATCGCTGCGCGTGGTCGATGCCTCGATCATGCCGCACCTGCCCGGCGGCAACACCGCCATTCCCGTGGCGATGATCGCCGAAAAGGCCGCAGACCTGATCCTGCAGAAAGACTGATCGCCATGAAGACAAGAGCTATGGTCTGCCACGCCCCCGGCGCCCCGCTGGTCGAGGAACTGCTTGATCTTGCCCCGCCCGGCCCCGGCGAAGTGTTGATCGAGATTATGGCGAGCGGCCTGTGCCACACCGATCTCAGCCAGTTGGAAGGCGTTGCCGCGCCCTATCCCTTCCCCGTTGTCGTCGGCCATGAAGGGGCCGGGATCGTGCGCGAAGTGGGACCGGGCGTGTCTTCAATCGCACTGGGCGATCATGTCATCCCGCTGGGCATCGGGGAATGCGGCACCTGTCGCAACTGTCTGTCGGGCAAGACAAACCTGTGCGAAGCCTTCCTTGCCGACATGGCAACCCAACCCACACCCTTTTCGCTGAACGGCAAGCCGGTTTCGGCCTATTCGGGCGTCGGCACACTGGCGCAGTTCGTGGTCATGGCAAAGCGCAACGTGGCGGTGATCCGCAAGGACGTGGCCTTCCACGTCGCCTGCACGGCGGGGTGCTGCGTGGCGACAGGCGTGGGTGCGGTGATGAACACCGCCCATGTCGAAAGCGGTGCGACGGTGGCGGTTTTCGGCCTTGGCGGCATTGGTCTGAACGTCGTGCAGGGCGCCCGCCTTGCGGGGGCAACGCGGATCATCGGCGTGGACATCAATCCGCTGCGCCACGAACAGGGCAAGCGCTTTGGCATGACCGACTTCATCGATGCGCGGGAAACCAATGCCGTGGCAGCAATTCAGGCAATGACCGACGGCGGTGTCGATTATGCTTTCGAATGTGCCGGGAATGTGCGCCTGATGGGGCAGGCCTTTGAATCCACGCGCATCGGCTGGGGCAAAACGGTCGTTCTCGGCGTGCCGCCCGATGGCAATGCGATGCAACTGGTGCCGTTCCAGCTCCAGTTGGGGCGCACGGTGCAAGGATCATTCATGGGCAATGTGAAAGGCCGCAGCCAGTTGCCCGGCCTGCTCGATCACTATGCGCAGGGGCGTCTGAACCTTGATGATCTGGTCACCCATCGCCTGCCGATGGCGGAGGTAAACGAAGGTTTTGCGCTGATGAAGCGCGGGGAATCGCTGCGAACTGTCGTCGCATTCTCAGATTGACCGCGATTTGCGGAATTATATTTGCAAAATCCGTATGATGGTGACAAAATGCCGCAAATTGCGAACATAACATCGCCATCAATTACGCATGGCGGCATTTTTGGTCTTCGGGAGAGACATTACCGTCATGGCATCCACCGCCACCATATCCGCACCGGTTTTTGATCGCGAAACCCTGTTGGCCGCCGCGCGCGAACGCACCGGCCTCTCCGATTTTGGCGATACCTGGTTCTTCGAACCGATGGACCAATATATCGCTGCAGCCAATGCAGAAGGGAAGTTGACGCAGGCCGGTTTCGGCGGGCAGACCGAATCGATTCTCAAAGGGCTCGCCAGCCGGTTGCGCATGGTGGACGATATCAAGCGCTACCCTGAAATCCTTGACGAGACGGTCGAAGTCGCCGCCATCATCCTCGGCCTGCCGCGCACCGGCAGCACAATCTTCCACCGCCTGCTGGCCAGCGCGCCGGGGATGACCGCGATCCGCTGGTACGAAGCGCAGAACTATGCCCCCCTGCCCGGCGATGAGCCTGGCAATCCCGTGGCCCGGCGCGCCTATGCCGAAGCGATGATCGAAGGCTGGCTGAACCTCTCGCCCGAACTGGCATCGATCCACCCGCTCGATCCCGATGCGCCGGACGAGGAAATCATCATTCTGGGGCAGTTGTTCATCACCACGATGGTCGAGGCGATGACCTTCATCCCTTCCTTCGCCAAGTGGCTGGATGGCTATGATCAGTCGAAGGGGTACGAAGATCTCAAGACAATCCTGAAGTACCTGCAGTGGCAGGATCCCTCCCGGCGCGGCAAGAAGTGGATCCTGAAAAGCCCGCAGAACCTGCCCTATACCGATGTTATCGCCAATGCCTTCCCGCAGGCGGTGCTGGTGATGACCCACCGCGATCCGCTGGAGGTTGTGCCAAGCTACGTCAGCATGGAAGCGGCGCTGTACAAGTTGAACTCGGTCCATTCGGACGAGGCTGTCGGCGGCTTCTGGTTTCCGCGCCTTGCCAGCTGGATGAAGCGCTTTGAAGAAGCGCGCGCGCGCATTGGCGAGGACCGCTTTATCGATATCGACTACCGCGAAGTGGCCAAAGAGCCTCTCAGGCAGGCGCAGCGCGTGCTGGCCCATATCGGCGTGCCGCTGGACGATGCGATAGAGGCCGCGCTGGCCGAGTTCATGGCAGGCAACAAGCGCGAACAGCGCCCGATGCACGATTATTCGCTCGAACGCTTCGGCCTGAACGAGGCCGACGTGCGCGAAGCGTTCGCTTCGTATCGTGCGCGCTACATCCGCTGACCTGAACAGGCAAAGGACGAAAACGATGACCGATCTTTCGGGCAGGGTGGCGCTGATTACCGGTGCCGGGCAAGGCATCGGACAGGGCGTGGCACTGGCGATGGCAGGCGCAGGCGCTGCGGTGGCGGTTACCGGACGCACGCTTTCAAAAGTGGAAGCAACCGCGCAAATGGTGCGCGAACGCGGTGGCAAGGCGCTGGCGCTGGCCTGTGACGTGAAATTAGCCGAGGATCTGGCCGCAGCGGTCAACGCAACGGTCGGTGAGTTTGGCGGGCTGGATATCCTTGTCAACAATGCGCAGGAAGTGCCGCTGGGCACGCTGGACGACGTGACCGACGAGGCCTTTACCGCAGGCTTTGAATCCGGCCCGCTCGCCACGATGCGGCTGATGAAGCTGGCCCGCCCGCACATTGCTGCGCGCGGCGGCGGCACGATCTTCAACTTCTGCTCATCCGCAGGCATCCGCTGGGACATGACCGGCTATGGTGCCTATGGCGCGGTCAAGCAGGCGATCCGCTCACTCACCCGCGCCGCCGCTGCGGAATGGGGAGGCGAAGGCATTCGCGTGCTGACCATCGCCCCCCATGCTGAATCCCCCGGCCTGAAATGGTGGATCGAAAACAACCCGGAAGAGGCAAAGGCATTCTTCCGCACGATCCCGCTGGGCCGCGTCGGATCGCTGGAAGGCGACATTGGCCGCGCGCTGGTGGCGCTTTCGGGGCAGGATCTGGCCTATCTTACGGGCGCCACGATCCCGCTGGACGGCGGGCAGGCCAACTTCGATTAAGGGTGCGCATCCTTCATGGAAAAAGTCATCGCAGCGTTATGGACACCTGAGGGCGAAGACCACGCCGAATATGGCGCGCGCCTTCTGGCAAGCCTGCCTGCCGCGCTGGCAGCAGCAGGGGCGCAGCACATCCGGCTGAACCTGCGCGACGAGGCTGTGGCCGCAGGCGATGCACTGGTGCAGCGCTGGCAAGCGCCGCAGCAGGCGGCCATCGCGCAGTTCTGGATGCCATCGGCCAATGCCCGCTTCCGCGGTGAAGTGGACAGCGCGCTGGCCGCGCACGGTGCCCGGTTTGCCGCATGGCTCGTGTGTGAATCAACGATCATCGCCAATGTCGATCATCAGCAGGAGCCAAATAGCGTTTCCCCAGGGAAACTTTCCAACAATCCAACCTTTTCAAGAACATGGGGTTGGAGCCAGGCGAGTTTCATCTCTTTCCGCACAGACCTGACGCGGGCCGATGCCATCGCCCACTGGCACTCGCACCACACCCGTGTGGCGATCGAAACGCAATCGAACTTCGAATATGTCCAGAACCTTGTCGTTCGTCCGCTGACCGAAAATGCGCCCGCTTATGATGCTTTTGTCGAGGAATGCTTCCCGCTGGAAGCGCTGACGCAGCCGGAGGTGTTCTTCGATGCTGTCGATCAGCCCGCGAAGTTTGCCGCGAATACGACCGCGATGATGGAAAGCTGCAATGGCTTCATCGATTTCAGCCGCATCGATATCATCCCAACGTCGCAGTTCGATTTTGCCTGATCGCCCCGCCATGACCGATTATTCGCCCAACACGCTCGCCCGCGTGGAAACGCCATTGGGGCGGGCGGAAATCGTTGAATGGCGCTGGCCTGCGATGTTCGATTTCACGCGCCGCGAAGATGAACTGATGGTCGAAATGTCGGTGCCGCCGACATCGGCAGATGCTTCGGCCTGCTTTCCAGAATGGGACAGGCCCGAACTGGATAAACAACGCCGCTGCTTCATGGGAACGCTGTTTACCCGCTGGCCGGGCGTGCTTGTGTCTGGCCGGGCAGAAGCGGGCCATATCCGCGTGGTGCGTTGCGTATTCGGCCCTGATCGTGCCGCGCGCCTGATGGCACTGCGCCCCGATCCTGACCTTGCGTTCCTGCAGGCCATGCTATCGCTGAGCAGCGAAACCCTGCGCACCCTGCTGGGGCTGATCAGGCGCGAATTGCAGAATACGACCGACTGTTCCGAAGCTGCGATTGCCGCGCTGCTCGAACTTGTGGCCGTGGAACTGGAGCGCGTGATCGTGCGCGAGGCCGGGCCTTCGATATCGGCGCGGCTTGCTCCGTGGCAGTTCCGGCGTATCCGTGAACGGCTGGGCCAACCCGGCCCGCCGCCCGCAGTGGGGGAACTGGCGACCATCTGCGGGATCAGTCCGCGCCATCTGCATCGCCAGTTCCATGCGCTGACCGGCAGGACCGTGGCCGACTACATCGAAACGACGCGGATCGAGCAGGCCAAGACATTGCTGGAACGCGGCGCGCAGCCGATCAAGGCGGTGGCGCAGGCCTGCGGCTTTTCCCATCCCAACAGCTTCACACGCGCTTTCCGGCGTACCACGGGCCAGACGCCGCTGGCGTTCCGCCAATCGTCGTGCTGGCAGGCAACCCATAGAGAGAGGATTACCCCATGACCCAGAACAAGGTCGCCATCGTTACCGGCGCGAGCCGTGGCGCGGGCGCAGGCATTGCGCGCGGCTTTGGCGAACTGGGCTACACCGTATATGTCACGGGCCGCACGGTGACTCCGGGCGACGCCAAGGGCTGGGACGGAACCGTGCTGCCGGGCACGGTGGCGGAAACGGCGCAGCGCGTTACCGAAAATGGCGGCAAGGGCATTCCGGTTGTGTGCGATCATGCCGACGACAGCTCTGTCGCGCAGCTTTTCGAACAGGTCATGGATGAACAGGGCAGGCTGGATGTGCTGGTCAACAATGCGGCCTATATGCACCGCCAGTTGATTGAAAAGATGCCGTTCTGGGAAAAGGAACTGGACGCGCAGAAGATCCTCGATGTGGGCCTGCGCAGTGCCTATGTTGCCAGTTGGCACGCTGCGCGGATCATGGTGCCGCAACGGTCGGGCATCATCGCCATGACGTCGTCTTTCGGGGCGAGCTGTTACATGCACGGCCCTGCCTATGGCGCGCAGAAGGCCGGGTTGGACAAGCTGGCGCACGATATGGAGCACGATTTCCGGGGCACGGGCGTTGCCGCCGTATCGCTCTGGCTTGGCCCGCAAGTGACCGAACGGTCGCAGATCGCGGTAAAGACCAATCCCGAACAGTACGAAGGCTTTCTGGCAATGGCCGAAAACCCGGAGTTTTCCGCCCATGTGATCGATGCAATCGACAAGGCGGCGAACCGCGACGAGCTTTCAGGGCAGACGCTGATCGTTTCGGAAATCGCGAAGGAACTGGGCGTCACCGATCGGGGTAACGAGCGGCCTTCGCACCGCGAAATGCTGGGCAGCCCGCGTCCGAAGAACCCGGCCGCGGTTTACTGATTGGCCTTTGTTGGCCGGTAACCAATGCTTTGAAGCGTCGTCATCCTGAACTTGGTTCAGGATCCATTTTGCCGATCGAACCGCCGCTTCAGGTCACAAATGGATGCTGAAACAAGTTCAGCATGACGGTGTGGGTGTTGGAGGGGTATCTCACAGGCTCATCTTGTGATCTTGTGCAGATCACTGAGTGATGCCTTTGGGACACCGATGCGTGACGGCCCGATCCATCAGGAATAGCCTTCTGCCGTAAAGCCGGGCCAACCGGCGATGACGGGAGAAATGGCATGGCAAGTGCTGCAAGTGCCGCTGGCGGTCTTCCCTTGCTGGATGGCGGTGCGCCGTTCCTTGGCCATCTGGCGCAGTTTTTCCGCGATCCGGTTTCCGTGCTCAAACGCGGATACAAATCGCGCGGGCGCATGTTTGCCATGAACTTCATGGGCCAGCGCATGAACGTGATGCTGGGGCCGGAACACAACCGCTTTTTCTTCGAAGAGACAGACAAGCTGCTCTCGATCCGGGAATCGATGCCGTTCTTCCTCAAGATGTTTTCGCCCGATTTCTATTCCTTCGCGGAAATGGACGAATACCTGTGCCAGCGCGCTATCATCATGCCCCGGTTCAAGGCGGCATCGATGAAGCAATACGTGCCGGTGATGGTGGAGGAATCGCTCAATCTGGTGGCCCGGCTGGGCGATGAGGGCGAGTTCGACCTGATCCCGACGCTGGGACCGGTGGTGATGGACATTGCCGCGCACAGCTTCATGGGGCGCGAGTTCCACGAAAAGCTGGGGCATGAGTTTTTCGATCTGTTCCGTGATTTTTCGGGCGGAATGGAATTCGTGCTGCCGCTGTGGCTGCCCACGCCCAAGATGGTGAAATCGCAGCGCGCCAAGAAAAAGCTGCACGCCATCCTGCAATCCTGGATCGACAAGCGCCGGGCAGCGCCGCTCGATCCGCCGGACTTTTTCCAGACGATGATCGCCACGAAGTATCCCGATGGCAGGCCGGTGCCGGACGAAATCATCCGCCATCTGATCCTGCTGCTGGTGTGGGCGGGGCATGAAACCACCGCCGGGCAGGTGAGTTGGGCTTTGGCCGATCTGCTGCAAAACCCCGGCTATGCCCAAGTGCTGCGGGACGAAATCGGCGGTTTGCTGGGTGGCGGAGATGGCGGCAACCTGACGTGGGAGCACGCCATTGCGATGGAGAAGATGGACCTTGCCCTGCGCGAGACAGAACGGCTGCATCCGGTGGCCTATATGCTTTCGCGCAAGGCTAACGCCGATATCAAGCGCGAGGGTTACACCATCCGCAAGGGCGAATTCGTGCTGCTGGCACCCTCTGTCAGCCACCGCATGGAAGAGACGTTCCGCAATCCCGATGCATATGATCCTGAGCGGTTCAATCCGGCCAACCCCGATGCCCAGACCACCAGCAATTCGCTGATCGGCTTTGGCGGCGGGGTGCATCGCTGCGCGGGCGTGAACTTTGCGCGCATGGAGATGAAAGCGCTGGTGGCAATCCTGCTGCAGAACTTCGACATGGAACTGATCGACGAAGTGAAGCCGGTGACCGGCGCATCAACCTATTGGCCCGCCCAGCCCTGCCGCGTGCGCTACAAACGGCGCAGGACGAGTGGCGAGGCAGGGGCCGTTGACGTGGCAGCGCTGGCCAGGGCGGCGGGATGCCCGGCCCATGCATGAGGGGCGTTGAATGGCCAAAGTAACCTTCGTCCAGCCTGACGGATCGCGGCGCACATGCGTGAATTTCGAAGGCATGACGCTGATGCAACTTGCCGTCGGCAATCTGGTGGACGGGATCGACGCACTGTGTGGCGGGATGATGCAGTGCGCCACATGTCACTGCTATATCGACCCGGAATGGCTTGACCGCACCGGAGCGGCGCACCCCGATGAGCGTGAGATGCTGGCAGCGATCGAGGGCGTGGACGTGCGGCCCGAAAGCCGCCTGTCATGCCAGGTGCAACTGGGCGAAGAGTTGGACGGGCTGATCGTTCACATTCCGGCGGAGCAGCCGGGAATATAGCAGGCTGTCAGCGCACCCGCTGCGCATCCTGTTGACAGCCTGCGCGCTTATCATCAATATGCGTAAATTATATAACGATGTATCACCCTTTATCGGGTGATGAGAGGAACGCATCCCATGACTGCGGACATGCAGCCTGCGCCTTTTGCGCAAGCGCTGGATTTTACGGGCAAGACCGTGCTGGTCACGGGCGGCGGCGTTGGCATCGGACACGCCATAGCCAAGGCGTTTTACGATGCCGGGGCGCATGTGGTGATTGCCGAAATCGATCCGGTTCATGCCGATCAGGCCGAAGCCGCGATGCCCGGTGCGCGGGTGATCCGCTGCGATGTGCGCCAGCGCGGCGTTGGTGCAATGCTCGCCGAACGCATCGGGGCTGAAACGGGCAAGCTGGACGTGCTGGTCAACAATGTCGGCCACTTCGTCCATGCACGACCCTTTGCCATGCTTGCCGACGAGGAAGCTGACGAGATCGTCGATACCAATCTGGGGCAAATGCTGCGCATGACGCGGGCGATGATCCCGCTGCTGCGCAAGGGCGGCGCGGGTTCCAGTATCATCAACGTTACATCGATAGAGGCGCATCGCGGCATTCCCTATTGCAGCGTCTATGCCGCGGCAAAGTGGGCGGTGACGGGCTTTACCAAAAGCCTTGCGCTGGAACTTGGCCCGGAAGGCATCCGTGTGAACACCATCGCGCCAGAGACGACCGATACGCCGCAAGTGGCGCTCGATTACATGATCCCGCCCGAAAACCGCGCGCATGAAGAGCGGTGGATTCCGCTGGGCCGGTTCGGCCAGCCATCGGATTGCGCGGGCGCGGCGCTCTATCTGGCTAGCCCGCTGGCGGCGTGGGTTACCGGCACGGCGCTGCACGTGGATGGCGGCGCGCTGGCAGCGGCGGGGTGGTATCGCACACCGCAGGGCGAATGGACCAATGTGCCGCTGATTTCGGGCAATGGACTGGTAATTCCGGGCACCGTGGCATGAGCGACCTTGCAGCATTGCGCCGCGCGGCGGAACGCTATGCCCTTGGGGCGGACCGGCGCGACAAGGCGCTGTGGCGTGAAGTGCTGGCCGATGATGTCGAGATCACCGGCCCCGGCTTTGCCATCAGCGGGCTTGAGGCCAATCTTGGTTCGATCGACCATCTGGCGCACACTTTCACCGCAACGCGCCACATCGTTCACGACATGGAGGTGATCCTGAATGGCGACAGCGCCGAAGGCGAAACACGCTCCACCGCCGAACACCGCATGGCGACGCCTGAGGGCGACATGCTGCTGCTCTGGGCGATCCGCTATCAGGATCAGTGGCGGCGCGAGGGCGATAGCTGGAAATTCACACGCCGTGCCCTGATCGTGGATTGGGAAGAGCTGCGGCCCTTGAAAGGAACTTTTGCATGAAGATTCTGGTGGTTGGCGGCACAGGCGCGCTGGGCGGCCATGCGGCGCTGCATCTGGCGGCGAAAGGCCATGATGTGACGATCACCGGGCGCGGGACGGGAGCGCCTGAGGGCACGCCGCTGATCACGCTCGGTTTTTTACAGGGCGATTATGTGGCGGGCGATTTCACGCCGGACCGGCTGCGCGGGTTCGACTGGGTGGTGTTCGCGGCAGGCAACGATCCACGCCACGTGCCACAGGGTGAGGACTTTGGCGCGTGGTTGCACAAGGCCAACCATGTGGCTGTGCCGGCGCTGTTTGCCGCTGCGCGCGAAGCAGGCGTAGCGCGCGCGGTGCAGCTTGGCAGCTTCTATCCGCAGGCCGCGCCCGAACTGGTGGCGGGCAATGTCTATATCCAGTCGCGCCTTGCCGCCTGCGAGGGCGCGCGTGCGCAGGGGCGGCCCGGCTTTGACGTGGTGAGCGTGAACGCGCCTTTCATGGTTGGCACCGTGCCCGGCCTGCCCAGCGCGATCTTCGATCCCTATGTGCAGTGGGCCAAGGGCAACATCCCGATCCCGTTCTTTGCCCCCACGGGCGGCACCAACTTCATGTCATTCCGGTCGCTGTCCGAAGCGATCGAAGGCGCGCTGCTGCGGGGTGAGCCGGGCAAGGCCTATCTGGTGGGGGACGAGAACCTTTCGTTCCGCGAATACTTCCAGTTGTTCTTTGATGCGGTAGACAGCGATGTGGTGCTGGAGGAGCGCGACGAGGAACTTCCGCTGTTGCCCGATGTGGCCATTCCCCAGGGGCGCGGCAATACGATCAGTTATGAACCCGATGCTGGTGAAACCGCACTGCTCGGCTATCGTCGGCATGATGTGGCGGCTGCCGTGGCAGAAATTGCCGCGCAATTTGGCTGAACCGGGAGAGAGACAAGATGACGCTTAACCCTCAGGTCGAGGCGCTGCTGGGCTTTTTTGCGCAGATGCCGCCGGTCGATTATGACACGATCACCCCGGAAGCACTGCGCGAAGCCAATCGGCCCATGCAGATGGGGCCGCCGCCTGCGGTGGCCGAAGCGCGCGATCTGTCGCTCGATCTGCAGGGTCGCACGATTGGCGCGCGGCTTTATGTGCCCCAAGGAGCGGGCGAAAATCCACCCTTGGTGCTGTTCTATCATGGCGGTGGCTGGGTCATCGGCAATCTGGAATCGCACGATGCCACTGCGCGGGCACTGGCGCGGGCGAGTGGGGCGGCTGTGCTTTCGGTCGATTACCGGCTTGCGCCAGAAACCAAATTTCCCGGTCCGCTGGACGATTGCTATGACGCACTGCTGTGGGCGGTGGCCCATGCGGGCGAACTGGGCATTGATCCGGCCAAGCTGGCGGTGGCAGGCGACAGCGCGGGCGGCAACCTTGCCGCTGCGGTGGCGATCCGCGCACGCGATGAAGGCGGGCCTAAGCTGTCGCACCAGTTGCTGATCTACCCGGTGGCCGATGCAGATTTCGAGCGCGAATCTTACGGCGCGAACGGCGGAGGGGCCTATTTCCTGTCCACCGCGATGATGCAGTGGTTCTGGGCGCACTATGTGGACGATGTGGACGCACCGCATCCCCATGCGGCGGTTTTGCGCCATGACAATCTTGCAGGATTGCCGCCCGCAACGGTGCTGGTGGCGCAGTATGACCCTTTGCGCGATGAAGGGCTGGCCTATGCCGATGCACTTGCGGCAGCGGGGGTTGAGGTGGAGAGCGAAGAAGCGCCGGGGATGATCCACGGCTTCTTTTCGATGTTCGAAGCAGTGCCCGACGCCATGCCGTTTATCGAGCGTGCGGGCGCAAGGCTGAAGGTGGCACTGGCCTGATGGCCATTGCGGACCGGGCAGCCAGCATTGTGGCTGCCCGGCGGAAGATCAAACAGCAGTAGCGCCGCCGTCGATCACCATAGCGTGACCGGTAACGAAGCTGGCTGCGGGCGAGCAGAGCCACACCACCGCTTCGGCGATTTCATCGGCGGTGCCCATGCGACCCATCGGGGTCATCGCATCGATCACTTTCTTCATTTCCGGGCTGGCGACGAGCGGCGCGGTCATTGGCGTTTCGATCACGCCGGGGCAAACCGCATTGACGCGAATGCCCGCCTGCGCCCAGCGCAGCGCGCCGTGGCGAGCAAGGCCGACGACGCCATGCTTTGCCGCGACATAGGCAGGCTGGCCGCCATTGCCGACGATCCCGTTGATCGACGCGGTGTTGACGATGGCACCGCCGCCGCGCGCCATCATGACTTCGGCTTCTTCGCGCATACACCGCATCACGCCCGACAGGTTGATGCCCATGTTGCGTTCCCAGATTGCATCATCATATTCATCATCGCCCAGACGGTTGATCCCGGCGTTGTTGAAAGCGCAGTCCAGGCCGCCAAAGGTTGAAACCGCGGCGGCGACCATTGCCTTCACTTCATCGGAGTTCGACACATCGCAGCGCTGGAACGCAGCCTTGCCGCCTGCCGCTTCGATCAGGCCGACAGTTTCGGCGCCGCCCGCCTCGTTCACATCGCTGACAAGGACGCTGGCACCCGATCGTGCGAAGACCAGCGCTGCGGCGCGACCGATGCCACCGCTTGCGCCAGTGACGAGCGCCACTTTGCCATGAAGGCCATAGTCGATCATTTTTGCGAATCCTCTCCGTCTATTCGTATTTTTCACCGTATTGTATAACGCAAAGTCAGGTCAACAGCGTTCCATATCTGCTCTATGCGGATTTATAGCATGCCATCATCCGGCATTCCGCTTGCCGTGAACCGAACGATGCAGTACCGTTCTGTAAAGCAGCGGAGAGAGATACGATGACCGGGCAGGACATTGACGCAGATATTCTCATCAGGGGTGGCACGATCGTCGATGGATCGGGTGGTGAGCCGTTCGTGGGCGATGTGGCCTTGCGCGGCAATGCCATCGCCTTTGTCGGCGCGCACTATGCAGGCACGGCTGCGGAAACCATCGATGCGACAGGGTGCATCGTCACGCCGGGCTTTGTCGATATCCATACCCACTATGATGGGCAGGCGGTGTGGTCCGATACGCTTTCTCCCAGTTCTTCGCACGGCGTGACAACGGCGGTTCTGGGCAATTGCGGCGTGGGTTTTGCACCCTGCCGCAAGGCGGATCACGATGCTCTCATCCAGCTGATGGAAGGTGTGGAAGACATTCCCGGCGTGGTCATGGCCGAAGGTCTGCCGTGGGACTGGGAAACTTTCCCGCAATATCTCAATGCCCTTGCCGCCCGCCCGCGCGACATCGATGTGGCCTGTCTGCTGCCGCACAGCCCCTTGCGCGTCTGGGTGATGGGCGAACGGGCGATTGCGCGCGAAGCGGCAACGGACAAGGATCTGGCGCAGATGCGCGCAATCGCGCGCGAAGCGCTGGATGCTGGCGCAATCGGCTTTGCCACGTCCCGGCTCAACATCCATCGCACCAAGGCGGGTGAGATGATCCCGACTTATGGTGCGGATGTGGACGAACTGATGGCCATCACCGGCGCGATGGCCGAAGCCGGAACGGGCGTGTTTCAGGCCGTGCTCGATGCACCGTTTTCCGCATGGGAGGACGAGATGGCGCAGCTTGTCGCCGTGACCAGAGCATCAGGGCGTCCATCCACTTTCACGCTGGGCCTGATGAACAGCGGGCCGCGCACGTGGGAAGGCGCGCTGCGGATGATTGAGGAGGCACGTGCCGAAGGACTGACGATCTGGCCGCAAGTCCTGCCGCGCCCCATCGGCATGATTTCGGGCTGGGCGCTGTCCACCCACCCCTTCTGCCTGTGCCCATCCTATCAGCCGTTCGCCAACCTGCCGCTTGAGCAGCAACTGCCGCTGTTGCGCGATCCTGCCATGCGCGCAACGCTGCTGGCGGAAATGCCGCAGCCCGGCCACCCGCTGGCCATGCTGACGCGCAACTGGGACTGGATGTTCCCGTTCGGCGATCCGCCGCAGTATGAACCCACCGCCGACCAGAGCATCGGCGCGCTGGCCCGCGCACAAGGCCGGACGCCGGAAGAGGTTGCCTATGACATATTGATGGAATGTGACGGCACCGGCATGATCCTGAACACGCTGGGCAACTTTCACGAAGGCAAGCTGGATGCGCTGCTGGAACTGGTGCGCCGGGAAGATTGCGTGATCGGGCTGGGCGATGGTGGCGCGCATTATGCCGCGATCTGCGATGCCAGCTACCCCACGTTCATGCTGACCTACTGGGTGCGGGACCGGGCCGGAGAACGGCTGACCTTGGCCGAGGCCGTGGAGATGCTGGCCGCCCGGCCCGCGCGGGTTGTGGGGCTGGAAGACCGTGGGCTTCTGCGCGCCGGATACAAGGCCGATGTCAACGTGATCGACATGGCCGCGCTTACCCTGCACGCGCCGGTTGTGCGGCACGATCTGCCTGGCGGCGGACGCAGGCTGGATCAGGCGGCGTCGGGCTTTGTCGCCACTGTCGTCAGCGGCCAGGTAATCCGCCGCAATGATCAATCAACATCGCAGCGTCCCGGCAAAGTGGTGCGTGGTATGCAGCGGGCACCGGTTGCGCCAGTGCCCGCCTAGGATCAGGCTGCGGGCGGTTCGGCCAATGCCAGAACCGTCACGCTGCCATCTTCGCCCACCTGCTCGGTCAGCATCGAGGTGACGTGGCTGACCGTTTCGACGATCCACCAGCGGCCATCGCGCTTGGCATAGACATCATCATATTCCACGGCGAGCCGCACGACCTGACGCGGCCCGGTGAGGATCGTGCGGAAGTTGAGCGACCATTTGCCCGTTGCGCGGTCCGTGCCGGTCAGTTCGATTTCCCAGTTGGTGGCATGGTGAATGTCATAGACGCCGGGCTGGCAGCCCATCTGGCGGTAGATTTCAACGAAGGCATCGCGGTCGGAAAATTCGGGGAAGTTCTGATAGGCGATGCGAATCTGGCCCGGCGCGAAGCAATCGCGCACGACGTCGGGTTGCTTCAGGTCGCACGCCCGCAGATAGCGTGCTTTCAGCGCGCGGATTGCTTCCTTGTCCTCAAGCGCAGCCAGGCGGGCGGCAATGTCTTCAAGCGTGGCGGCCATTGGGCGTCCTTATGTGATTCGTAGATATCATCGGATATTTTATACGCATTTCACGCTGAAAATCGCAAAAATGTGATTTGACGCGCAGAAATTATGGATTTTGAATCCGGCTTCCATTCAAGAATATACCGACACAGCGCCGCGCATGGGCCGCAACCTGTGCTGTATCGGGCAGAGGCATTCCGACCAGCATTGTGTTGTGCAGGGGCATCAGGGCCATCGCCACGAACAGCATTGTCCGATCGACGCCCTTTTCCTCTTCCAGTCTGTTTTCGCGCAGGAACGATGCGAGAGGATCGATCATGAAATCAAAATGGCCGCGCTGGATCGAACCCGCCAGTTCGGGAAAATCGCCCGCTTCGCGCAGGAACAGCGCGCCCATGCCATAGCTGTCCTCGCGCACCAGTTCGCTGTGCAGCGCCACGACGTAGCGTTCCAGCGCCGTGGCCAGATCTTCAGCAGGTTCCGGGCTAAGCCGGGGAAAACGCTCTGCCCCCAGCATCACGCAGGCACGGAACAGCGATTCCTTGTCGGAATGCCAAGCATACAACGTTCGCTTCGTTATGCCGGAGGCAGACGCAACTTCATCCATCGTCGCGGCCCGATAACCGCGCTTCACGAATATGCTGCGGGCCACTTCGAGAAGGTGCGCCATGCGTGCACGTGTGGCGTCCGCCGATGGTCGCCCCCGCCTTGGTGCAAGTTCGGATGCAGGTTGTTTCTCAATCACGTTCACGGCCCCTTTCCTGCCCCGCCAGATGCCTTGCGTAAATAGCGCTTGATAAATATACCTTGCAGTATACTTTATCCGCAAGGCCGCGCAGATGATGCGAGCCAAGGGAGAGGTGCAGGGCGCATGACCACGCTGCAAAGCTTGCCAGATACAATACAGCTTGCCCGCGTTCACGGTGCCAGCGACGTGAGAATCGATACGATTCCCATGCCTGTCATCGGCAGCGATGAAGCGCTGGTGCAGATCGGTGCCTGCGGCATTTGCGGCAGCGATCTGGGCTATATCGCGCAGGGCGGACTGGGCGGCGTTGAACCGCTGACCGAACCTTTGCCCATCGGGCATGAGTTTGCAGGCACGGTGATTGCCGTGGGCAAGGATGTGCGTGGGATTGCGCCGGGGCTGCGCGTGGCAGTCAATCCTGATCGAGCCTATATCGGCGGTGGCGGACCGGATGGCGCGATGGCACCGTTCATCCGTGTCAGCGGCGCCGAGATTGGCGAAACGCTGTTTGCCCTGCCCGATGGCCTGTCCTTTGCCGAAGCATCGCTGGCAGAGCCGCTGTCGGTTGCCCTGCATGGCCTTCGCGTGGCGCAAGTGCAGGCGGGAGACAGGATCGCGGTTCTTGGTGCAGGGCCGATAGGGCTGTGCACGGTGGTGATGGCGCAGCATCTGGGCGCACGGGATATCGCGATATTCGATCGCGTGCCCGAACGGCTTGAGCGGGCGCGTGCATTGGGTGCTGGCCTTGCCGTGAACGTGGCGGCAGAAAGCCTGACCGATGCGCTTACACGGTTCCACGGCGGCGATGAACGCTTCGGCGCCCCGTTCGTCGGCACCGATGTGTTCGTCGATTGCGCAGGATCGACGGCTGCGCTGGCCGAAGCTGTCAATGTGGCGAAATACCGCGCTCGCATTTCGGTCATCGCGCTGCACCACAAGCCGCTGCCGCTTGATCTGTTTCGGGTGATGGCCAACGAGATTGCGCTGTTCGGCTCCATCGCGGATGCCCGCGCTGCCGAATTCGGTGAAGCCGTGGCGATGCTGGCGCACGGTGCGCATGACTTGTCTGCTCTCATCAGCCACCGATTTGATTTTTCGCAGTTCCACGATGCGCTTGTTATGGCGGCCGACCCGATGCGCGCGGCCAAAGTGGTGCTGACATTCGGAGAAACCGCATGACCGCGACCGCCCCCTTGATCCACATTCACGACATGGCTGACCCCGCGATCACGCCCGCACTTCTCGCATGGCGCGAAGGCCCTGCCGATTTCCCCTGCCCGATGACCGCTGACGAGGTGCTGGCGCGGGCAATGGCAGAAACCGGGCTTCACGATTTCGGTGAGGACACCGGATTCCGCGAACGCCTGCGCGTGGTGCTGCAATCGCTTTACGAGGACACAGGCCTTACCCGTGGGGGGCGCATCTTCGTGCTTAGCCAAGCGGTGCGGTCGATGGCCAACCGTTTGCGGATCGAGGATCTGGTAAAGCGGCATCCCGAAATCCTCGATATTCCCATCGATCGCCCGATCTTCATCGCTGGCCTGCCCCGTTCGGGTACAACCCATCTGGTCAACTGGCTGTCACGCGATGACCGGTTGAATTCGCTGACGCTGTGGGAATCGGAAGAGCCGGTGCCTGTTGCACAACCCGCACCCGGCGAGGAAGATCCGCGTATCGCGCGCTCGGCGGCGTTCTGGGGCGAGTTCGGCGCGCTGGTGCCTCACATGGCCGCCATGCACGAAATGGCCGCACACGATATCCATGAAGACAACGAACTGCTGTTCATGGACATGAACTGCTACAGCTGGGAGTTCTCCGCCCGCCTGCCGCGCTGGACTGATTATTACCTCGCCCATGATCGGGCCGTTTCCTATGCCTATGAAAAGAAAGTGCTTCAGGTGCTTTCGTGGCAGCGTGGCGAGGCAGGTCGCCGCCGCTGGTTGCTGAAATCGCCGCAACACATGGAAAACCTTGCCGCGATCAAAGCGGTGTTCCCCGATGCGACGATGGTCATTTCCCATCGCGATCCGGTGGACGTGCTGTGCTCGCTCACCACTATGCTCGGCTATTCCGACCGCACCCGGCGCGATCCGGTTGATCCGCCCGCACTGGCCGCCTTGTGGACAGACCGGATAGAGAGGCTTCTGCGCGAATGCGTGGATCAGCGCGATGCCTTTGGCGCTGCCCAGTCCATCGACGTGCTGTTCCACGAATACATGGGCGATCAGGAAGGCATGGCGCGGCGCGTCTATGCGTTGGCCGGGCTGGACCTGCCGCCTGAAACCGAAGCGAAGCTGCTGGGCTACCTTTCCGACAACCCGCGCCATGCCCACGGCAAGGTCGTCTACGATCTGGAAGGCGTGTTCGGCGTGGACGTGGCGGCGCTGCGGCAGCGTTTTGCCTTTTACTACGACCGTTTCCCGGTGAAGCAGGAGAATTGACGATGGAACCGTCTGACACCGCACACGCGCGCCTGCTTTCCGGGCAGGCATGGGATGATTTCTGCGATACGCTGAAAGTTGCAGGTCGCCATATCGACAGCTTCTCTGGCCCGCTTTCCGATCTGGATCGCGCGGAATGGTATCGCTTCATGAGCCGGCTTGCCCGGTCGAGCATGGAACGCCTGATCGAGAACGCCGAACCCACCCGCCCGCGCCTGCGCGACATGGTTTGGCGGCAATCGATCAATGTCCAGACGGTCGATCAGGACCATCTGATGTGCCAGTTCGATGAAGCCCGCGATTACGTGATTACCGGCACGCGCGGCTCGATCCCCTATTTCGTGATGGCGCTGTGCACCTGTCCCGCCCCCGATGCGCCCGGTGCGCAGGACTGGGCGGAGCAAGGACTGGATGGCCTGAAACGCTTCGATCCTTCGAACCTCAAGACCACCGGCTTTCTCCATTCGCGCCAGATACGGTTCGAGGCTGACGGATCGTTCGAGGTCGTTCTATCGCAGAACGAGCCACAAGACGGGCGCAACTGGCTGAAACTGACGCCGGAAACCAACTGCATCCTGATCCGCCTCGTCTGGTCCGACCGGGCAAGCGAACAGGCTCCGGCGATGACAATCGCGCGCGCCGACCACGCGCCGCCTGAACCGGTTACCCCTGCCCTGATTGCCGACAACCTGGCGTGGACCGGGCAGGCGGTGCTGGGTTACGCCGAACTGGTGCGCAACTGGTGGCAGGGCACGCAAGGCAACTTTGCAGCCAAGCTGAACCGGCTGGATTACAGCCGCGCGCAATACCTTTCGAACGGCGGCGTGCCTGATCGCCACGTTGCCTTCGGTGGCTGGGAAAAGGCGCTGGACGAAGCGCTCGTTCTCGAATTCACGCCGCCGCCGTGCGAATACTGGAACTTCCAGTTGTGCAACGTGTGGCAGGAAAATCTGGACACGTTCGAGGACGGCAACGGCTGGATCAGCAATTATCGCCACGTGGCAGAGAGCGATGGCCGCGTGCGCGTGGTCATTGCAGAGCGTGATCCGGGCTTGGGCGGCAACTGGATCAACAGCTATGGCCACGAACGCGGCATCTGGGGCTTGCGCTTCGTGCTGACCGAGGCAACCGCGCCCGTAACGCTGTGGCGCGTGCCGTTGACCGATCTTGAGCGCGGCGGGCTGGCAACGCTCGATCCCGCAGATGCCATTGCCACCGGCCAGTTTGTGGACTGATGGCGATGGGCACCGATCTGGTATTCTGTTCACCCGCCCTGCCCGGCGTCGCTCTGTTTGACCGGCTTGGCCCCATCGCAAAGGCAGGCTTCACGGCGTTATCGCTGATGCCGGGCGACGTCTGGACGCTGGAAGCGCAGGGTATGAGCGCAAAGGACATCGCATCGCGCATTGCCGATGCGGGCCTGCGTGTGGCCGAGATGGATTGCACCGCAAACTGGATGCCGCGCCACCCATTGCAGGGCGATGGGGGTGACCTTTCGTTGCTGCTGCGCGGGTTGACGGCGCAGCGGGTGATCGAATCCGCCGCACGCATCGGCGCGCCTTCGGTGGTGGCGGTGGACCTTTGCCCTACGCCGCCTTCGCTTGATGAAGCGGCGAGCGGCTTTGCCACGCTCTGCGATCTGGCGGCGGAACATGGCCTGCGCGCCCATATCGAATTTCTGCCCGTCGGCGGTATCCGCACGCTCGCGCAGGCTTGGGCGATCGTGCAGGAAGCGGGGCGACCCAATGGCGGGCTGACCATCGACGCATGGCACTTCTTCCGCAGCGGATCGACGCTGGCCGAACTTGCCGAAATCCCCGGATCACGCGTTCACACCGTCCAGCTTTGCGATGCGCCTGCCGAACCCATGACCGATCTGTGGGCCGAACTGATGACCGCACGCCTGCTGCCGGGCGAAGGTGCGCTTGATCTGGCAGGCCTGCTGCACACGCTGGACCAGATCGGATCAACCGCGCCCATCGGGGTCGAGGTTTTCAACAGTCGGCAGAACGAACTGCCCTTGGCGCAAGTGGCGCAAAGCTGGGCTGCTGCCACGCGATCCCTTCTTGAAAATGCAAGGAACACCCCATGACCCCATCTCCTCTTGGCGCTGTCGTCGTCGGCACCGGGTTCGGCCTGTTTACCCATGTCCGCGCCCTGCGCGATGCCGGGTTTGAAGTGCGGGCCATCGTCGGGCGCGATCTGGCAAAGACGCAGGCGCGTGCCGCGCCGCTGAACATCCCGCTGGCCGCAAATGACCTTGCCCGCGTACTGGCAGACGATCCCGCAATCCGCCTCGTCACCGTGGCCACCCCACCCCACGCGCATTTTTCGCCGGTGATGCAGGCGATTGCCGCAGGGCGCGCGGTAATGTGCGAAAAGCCTTTTGCCCGCGATCTGGCACAAGCGCGCGAGATGCTGGCCGCTGCCGAAGCTGCGGGCGTGGTCCATGCCCTGGGTGCTGAGTTCCGCTTTGATTCGGCACAAGCGCTGCTGACGCGCGTGGTGCGATCGGGCGCTATCGGCGATCCACTGATGTTCCACCGCACCTATCAGCAGCCGGGGGGCGATACCGATGAACCCTTGGCTGATTGGTGGCTGGACGCAGCACAAGGCGGGGGATTCCTCGGCGCATTCGGCACACACATGATTGATCAGGCGCGCGTTACGGTGGGTGAATTTGCCGCTGTCAGCGCGGTGTTGCGCAAGCTCTCGCCCGGTCGGCCAACGCAGACGTCTGACGATTACTATACGCTGCAGTTCCGCACGGCGTCGGGCTGCATGGGCCTTCTCGAAGCCGCACTGGCTTTTCCCGGCCCATTCGTAATGTCTACCAAGGTGGCGGGCACCAAGGGCGCTGCGTGGATTCAATCCGGCGCGGCCTTTGGCGATCCCGAACAGGTCTGGGTGCGCGATGGCCAAGGCGCGCGGATGATCGATATGCCGCCCGAACTGATCAACCCGGCCCCTGAACCTTTCCCGATTGGCGAACTGGTTCAGACAGAAATGGACCGCTGGCACAGCCAGGGCTTCGACGTTGCGCCCTATGCCAAGCTGTTCGCCCAGATCGGTGCGCGCATTGCAGGCACAGCGCCGCCGCTGCCCGATCCGGCAGGCGATTTCCGCGATGCGGCGGCCAATCAGGCCATTCTCGATGCGGCACGGCGTTCGAATGCAGAGCAACGCTGGGTCGATGTGGAGGTAGTATGACGATGGGACCGAAGCACGATTTTGCCGGCGCACACGTTCTTGTCACGGGCGGCACCAGTGGCATCGGGGCCGCGACGGCTGCCCTGTTTCGCGATGCCGGGGCCGAAGTGACCATCACCGGCACACGCGGCAGCGCCAGCGAATATGACGCCGATCTTTCGGCCTATCGCTATCTCCCGCTCGATATCGAGGACAAGGCGCAGATCGACGCGGTGGCCGCGGCCCTGCCCCGGCTTGATGTGCTGGTGAACAACGCGGGGATCGCGTTGCCTTCGCTCGGCCTTGACGAATGGGAGCCTGATGTATTCGACCGGGCCGTGGCCATGCTGCTGAACGGCGCATTCCGCATGGCGCGCCGCACGGTGGATCTGCTGGCGGCCAGCCCCATGCCCGGCGGCGGGTCGGTGATCGGCATTGCATCGATGAGCAGCTTTTTCGGGATCCCGATCGTGCCGGGCTATGGCGCGGCGAAGACCGGGTTGCTGGGATTGACGCGCACGATGGCGGCACATTGGGGACCGCGCGGCGTGCGCGCCAACGCCGTGGCCGCAGGCCTTACCCGCAGTGGGATGACCGCGGGCACGTTCGAGCAGGACGCATGGACCGCACCCACGCTTGCCCGCACGCCGCTGGGCCGTCTGGGCGAGCCTCAGGATATTGCACAGGCCATAGCGTTCCTTGCCAGTCCGGCTGCGGGCTGGATCACCGGGCAGACGCTGGTTGTGGACGGGGGTTACGTTATTTCCGGCTAAGGCGGCGGTAAAAATGCAACAAATGCAAGAGCGGAAACTCCAATATTCCGATTAAGGCGAATAAATCTCTTCCAAATAGGTTCTTTGCAGAATATACGCAGGGCAATAATACGCATAATCTGCGCCTTGGGAGAGATTTGATGAACCGTCCTCGTGGCGGCGCTGTAGTGGCGCCTGCGCCTTCTGCCGCCGGTTCGCCTGCCCTCCCGTTTGTGGCGACCATGACGGTAAGCGGGAGGCCGCTGACCAATCGCTGGTTGGCGTTGAGCCTGCTGGTGCTGGTCGCCATCCTCAATTACGCGGATCGTTTCCTGATCCCCGGCCTTGCCCAGCCGATCAAGGCCCACTTCGCCATCAGCGACACCATGATGGGGCTGCTGATGGGACCGGCTTTTGCGCTGCTCTACAGCCTGTTCACCCTGCCCATCGCACGTCTGGCAGATCGCCGCTCGCGCATTCTCATCATCGCCGGAGGCTGTGCCTTCTGGAGTTTCTTCACGCTGCTGTCGGGCATGGCGACAAGCCCGGAAATGCTGGCGCTGGCTCGGGTGGGCGTGGGCATTGGCGAAGCGGCCTACCAGGCCCCTGCCGCCGCGCTGATTGCCGCCTATTTCCCGGTTTCGGAACGTGGGCGCGCTTTTGCGCTGATGGGCACGGCCATCTATATCGGCCAGATGGGCGGCCTTGCTGGTGGCCCTGCCATTGCTGCCGTCAGCACCTGGCAAAGCGCGTTTCACGTGCTCGGCCTGATCGGGATCGTCGTGGCGCTGGCAACGTGGCTGATCGTGCGTGAACCAGCGCGCGATCCTGTGGCCCACGCCGCTCCGGTCCTGCCACTGGGGCAAACCATGCGGTTGCTGATCGGCACGCCCTCGGTGCGGTTGCTGGCGACCGTCATGGCGCTCGGCTCGCTTTCGGGAGTTACTTTCGGCATGTGGGGTCCGGCCCTGTTCGAGCGCGCCTATGGCCTTTCCACGCAGGCAGCCGGAGCCACTTTCGCGCTGTCGTTCGGAATGCCCGGCCTGCTGGGCGTGCTCGGCTTCGGCTTTCTGGCCGACCGTCTGGGCAAAGGCGATGCCACTGTGCAGCTTCGGCTGACCGCACTGGCGCTGGGCGGCGCGACCACCGCGATCCTGCTGGTAACGTGGAGCGAGAGCCTGACGCTGGCGCGGATCCTCGCCGTGCCTGCGGGGCTGATGGGCGGAGGCTGGTCGGTGGGCGTGCTGGCGGGCCTGCAATACATGCTGCCCAATGCCCACCGCGCCACCGGCACCGCGCTGGTTCTGCTGATTTCCAGCATGTTCGCAACCGTGCTTGGCCCGGTTCTGGCGGGCCAGTTGAGCGACTGGATCGCCGGGTCCGGCCCGCATGGCCTGCGGTTCGGCCTCAGCGTGGCGATCCCGACTGGCTACATCGGTGTATGGGCGGCGTGGCGCGCAGTCCGATCGCTTGAACAGGACAAGGCGAACCTTGCTGCCGCCTGACACTCACTCTCTGCCGAACAACGACAGTCGCGCATAAACCGGGTCGTTGGCTCCGGCAGACCCGGTGCCTACGCCAGCGCTGCCGAAGTCATCACCTGCGGCAACCGGCAGATCCTCGGCAAAATCGAGGATGAACGACCGTTTGGCGAAGCGCCAGACGCCATCCACCTGCGCATAGTGATCGGCGTAGCGTCCCCACGCCACGAACTGGCGCGTGCCATCCAGCGTCAGATGCCAGGCCCGCGCCGCAATTTCGCCCTGCGCCTGATCGCCATCAATGGCAAACAGGCAGGATATGGCCGTGTGCATCGTCGCCTGCCAATTGGCCATCATGCCCGGTAGCCACGCCACGTACCCATCGACCGGCCCGCAATAATAGGGCGTGTGATCGTCGATCCCGTCATCATGATACAGCGTGCGCAGCAAGTTCCAGTCGCGCCGGTCTATGGCATGGCCATAGGCGGCAACGAGGTGGCGCAGGCTTTCGCGCGCCACCAGTTCGCCCGGTCCGATGACACGGGGTTCGATCCCGTGCCGATCAGACACCGAAGCCACCGCCCACCGATATGGTCTGACCGGTCACATAGTTGCCCCGGCTTGATGCGAAGAACACAGCCGCCTGCCCGATGTCCTGCGGCGTGCCCCAGCGCTTGAGCGGCAGCATCGCCTTGACCGCCGCTTCCCATTCAGGCGTGAACGTGCCGGCTTCCTGTCCGATCTTGAACTGGCCTGCATCGATCACGCCGACGAGGATGGAGTTGGCGCGGATTTCATTCACGCCCTCTTCCTTGGCAATGCCTTTGACCAGCGCTTCGTTGCAGGCCTTTGGCGCAACCGAAAGGCCATCCAGCCTGGGCCACCAGTCATGCCCTGCCGATCCGAGATGAACAAAGCTGCCCCCGCCATTGGCGCGCATGTGCGGCAAAGCGGTGTGGACAGCATTGTTGAAGCCGAACGCCTCGATCTCCATCGAATCGCGGAACATCTGTTCGGTCCAGTCCGCAATCGGCACCTGCGGCACCACCGGCCCGGCGCCCCACACCACGGTATGCACGCGGCCATGCGTGTTCACCGCTTCGGCAAATGCGGCGGTTACTTGCGTCCTGTCGCGAACATCGGCCCTGTGGATCGAGGCCTTGCGTCCCATCGCGCGGATTTCCGCCGCAACCGCTTCGGCCACATCGGGCTTTGAGCGATAGACCACCGCCACATCGCTGCCTTCGCGTGCAAACTCCAACGCTACGCCACGACCGATACCGCCGCTGCCGCCAAACACGATTGTCGTCCCGGTGGGGAAGTTGACTTCCATGATCTCTCCCTTTCGCTGCGCTGCGCAGACCATACTCAGCGAGTTTCAAAAAGCGAGGCTATAGAGTCAATCAAATTACGCATATATCGATTTATAATTGCTAAAACTTCATATTCGCGTATATTTATCCAAATTCCCACTGCGCTTCGCGTATGGGCGAAAGGTCAAGCTGGCGCATTACGCCCAGCAGGCCGATCCATTCGCGGCCCAGTGCGGAACCTTGCGCATCGCGATCTGCCAGCGCCTGCACTTGCCCCCGAAACTGCTCCATCAATTCGGCCAGCTGCGCTTCGCCCGCGCGCGAAAGTTTCACCACCTCGGAAATGTAGGTCGTTTCCGGCGCGCTGTAATCGAGTTCGAAGAACACGCGCTTCATGTGCTGTTCGAACAGTGAGCGCAGCGGCAGCTTGCGGAACACCATCGTTCGATCCACCAGCGGACGCACGCGCCCGCTGCGCAACCGATCAATCAGGGCCAACCGCTCAAGCCGGGCCAGCGCTGCCTCCATCGTGCGGGGCGGTACGGCAAAATCGGCGGCGGTTTCCGTGGGCTGCACACCATTCAGAATGGTCATGAACAAGAAGGACAGAAAGATGTTGCTGGACAGGGCCTTTTCCTGCGCCAGCGTCAGTTCATGCGCCAGTTCGCCTGGCGCATCTTCGGCCTCACGCGCAAGATCTCCCAGCACCAGACCACACAACCGTGCCATCGCCTCCAACCGGTCGATTGTCAGCCCCTTGCCCGCCAGCCAGCGCTTTACCGTGGCTTCACCCACGCCAATTTCGCGTGAAAGGCGCAAAATTGTCCAGCCATCTTTGCGCAAATGGCGGCGCAAAACGGATAACATTGCGGATGCGCTGGATTCGTATCGCGTCATGATCTGCATCAGATAACGAAACGATCCCTTTGGCAAGCCTCTCCTTCGACCGACTCAAACACCGACATATGCTGCACTCAACCCGCCCACCGGCTGCCTGCACAAATTGCAGCATGAACGCCCGGATGGTTCGGCAGATTGGGAGAAAGAGATGTCGGATATTCTTATCAGGAACGGCACCGTCGTGGACGGAACCGGCGCACCAGCGATCAAGGCTGACGTGCGCGTGCGCGATGGCCTGATCGCAGAAGTGGGCCAAAACCTTGCCCCCAATGGCGAGCGCGTGTTTGATGCCAGCGGCTGCCATGTGACGCCGGGCTTTATCGAAAGCCACACCCACTACGATGGCACGATGTGGTGGCAGCCCGATCTCGATCCCCTGCCCGGTTATGGTGCAACCACGATGATCCTTGGCAACTGCGGCTTTTCGCCCGCGCCGCTGCACAAATACATGCCGGCCCAGCGCGAAATGATCGGCATCTTTTCGTTCTTCGAAGATATCCCCGAAGGCCCGTTCATGCAGAACCTTCCGTGGGACTGGAACAGCTGGTCGGAATACCGCGCATCGGTGGAGCGCAACGTCAGGGTGCCGCTGAACTACGCCGCCTATGTCGGCCATATCGCCATCCGCCTTGCCGCGATGGGTGTGGATGCGTGGGACCGCGAGGCGACGGCGGAAGAAATCGCCAGGATGGCAGACCTGCTCGACGATGCGCTGGCAGCAGGTGCGCTGGGCATGTCCGACAACATGCACGACCATGACGGGCAGGATCGCCCCGTCCCGACGCTCAAAGCTAACGACGCCGAATTCGAAGCCCTGTTCGCGGTGATGGAACGCTATCCCGGCTGCTGCTATCAGGTGATCGTCGATACGTTCATGCGAATGACCGGTCCGGCCAACCTCGAACGCTTGTCCAAGCTGCTGGCGGGCCGCAAGATCAAGGTCCAGATCGCAGGCGCCGTGCCCACGCTGGAATTCCAGAAGGGCATCCTGCCCGCCATGCAGGAATCGGTGCGCAAGATGCGCGAAGCCGGTGTCGATGTGTGGCCGGGCTATGCCCACGTTTCCCCCACATCCACGCTCAGCCTCGTCAAATCGCTGATCTTTGCGCAGTCCAACGATTATGTCTGGCACGAAGTGGTGCTGGAGGATGATCATCACAAGAAAGCCGCGTTGCTGGCCAATGCCGATTGGCGCGCCCGCGCCCGCGAAAGCTGGGACAAGAACGCCTGGGATCATTCGCCGCTGAAGAACCCGCAGGAACTGTTCCTGCTCGACAGCGAAAACGGCACCGGCCCGGTGGGCATCACGCTGAAGGAATACGCCGACAGCCGTGGCCTGCACCGCAGCGACGCGATGGCCGATTGGATCATTGCGAACGGCACCCGATCGACCGTCCATATGGCCCCCTTCCCCAAGGACGAGGCGCTGACGCTGGAACTGATGAACGACCCGCGCACCGTCGGCAATATCTCGGACGCTGGCGCGCATCTTCAGATGCTGTGCGGCGGTGGCGAGAACGCGCTGCTGCTGACGCAATATGTGCGTGAAGAGCAGAAGCTGACGCTGGAACAGGCCATCCATGTGATGACCGGCAAGCTGGCTGGACACTTCAACCTTAACGATCGCGGCGTGATCGCCGTGGGCAAGCGCGCCGATATCGCCGTGTTCAACATGGACGAAATCCAGCGCCGCGAAATGGAGAAGGCCTTCGACGTACCCGATGGCCGGGGCGGCACCACCTGGCGCTTTACCCGTCAGGCCATGCCGACGCGCATCACATTGGTGAACGGCGTGCCCACGTTCGAGAACGGCGCCTTCACCGGCGCGATGCCGGGACAGTTCCTTTCGCCCGCCAACGATGTGGGCACACTGGCGGAGGCTGCCGAATAATCCGGGCCAGCACAGCATTGAGGAAGCCCTGACCAGCTTCCTCGAAGGGGGCGCCCATCCCTCCGGGCGCCCCCGCTTCCGCATTCCAACGAAAAACAGACCAGAGAAGGATGCCGAACATGAGCGAAGCCAAGATCGGTGAAGCCGACCGCGCCTATTTCAACGGTGCAATCCGCAAGATCGAGACCGAAAGCTCGGTCCTCGTCAGCTCGTCAAAATACCTCAACCATTCCGGCCTGCGGCCGCTGATCGCGCAGGAAATGCTGCGCCGCAATGGGCCTGATCTGCCCAACACCGCCTATATCCCCGAAGTTGCGCAGATCCTGCACGATCTGGAAGACATGCCCCGGATCATCGAACTTTTCGAAATGGAAAAGGCGCGCCTGCCACTGTTCAAGCGTTGGCTGGAGCGCCGCAGCCTTTCGAACTTCACACTGGCCGAAACCAAAGATTGCGCGCCGGGCACGCTGGGTGCGGCCATCTACAATTTCATGGCGAATTCGGGTTACCAGCTCGACCTGTTCTTTCAGGAAATTCAGGTGGTGAACGATTTCACCTTCTATCTGCGCCAGACCGCACTTTCGCACGATATCGAACATATGGTCAGCGGCTTTGGACCCAACCACGGCGGCGAAGTGGCGCTGCTTTCGGCCAATATGCACGCCAAGTCGGTCTACTTTCACCCGGAACTCAGCAACTTCTTCAGCCGCATCGCCTTTTATCTGAAGGCCAAGACGGTGATGAAGGACGGCCTGTTCTATCCCGATGCGATGGTTGTGAACCTTGAGGCGGAATACCTCGGTGCGCAGCAGGGCCGCAACTGGAAGTATCCGCTGATGCTGGTCGACTGGCGCGAATATGCCGATGTGCAGATCGACGACATCCGCAGCGAACTGGGCATCACGCCGGTCATCGACAATCGCTGGGATCTGACCAACCGCCTCTGCAACGAGGATGATCCGCATTACGGCGAGCCGTTGATGGAAGCCGCTGAATGACGGTGGGTCAGGTCATCAAGAACACAATCTGAAATGCCTGGGCGGCCTGACGCACATGCGTCTTGCCGCCCGCGCGGCGTCACGGCGGGGAACGCCGGTCTGCCGAATAACAATAACAATGACGGAGGGAGAATGATGATGAAAGCACGGTATATCCGATCAACGCTGTTGCGCGGTTCGATGCTGGCGGCAGGTGCTTTTGCGCTGACGGGCGCTGCTCATGCCGAAGAACAGGCGCCAGAAGTGCAGGATACGGCCAGCGGCGGCCAGACGTCGGTTCAGGAAATCATCGTCACGGCCCAGCGCCGCGAAGAAAGCCTGCAAAAGGTGCCCGTGGCCGTCACCGCCATCGGGACCGAACAGCTTGCCGCCCTGCGCGTTACCAGCGTGCGCAACCTTGCGGGGCTTGCCCCCAGCCTGCAGTTCAACGCGCAAGGCCAGCAGTCGAACCCGACCATCATCATTCGCGGCGTGGCATCCGGCACGTCGAGCAACTCTGTCGATCCCAAGGTCGGCATCTATATCGATGGCGTCTATATCGGTCGCGCCGTCGGTTCGCTGCTGGATTTCAGCGATATCCAGCGGGTTGAAGTGCTGCGCGGCCCGCAAGGCACGCTGTTCGGGCGCAATGCCACATCGGGCGCGATCAGCATCGTCACTGCCGCGCCCAAGGGAGAATGGGGCGTGCGTGCCACCGGCTCCTATGGCAACTACGATGCCTGGCGCGGCAAGGTTTCGCTCGATCTTCCGCAGATCGGCCCGTTTTCCGTCCGCCTGTCCTATCTGCACGATCAGATCGACGGTGATGTGACCAATACGATGGCGGGCAAAGGCCTGAACATCGCCCTGCGTGCGCCCGAATTCGGCACGCAGCGGTTTGTGAAGAAGCTGGGCCATCGCAATGTCGATGGCGGGCAAGTTGCCGTGCGCGGTGAATTTGGCGCGCTGACCGCCGATTACCGCTTCGACTATACCGATACACGCGCATCAGGCCGCGCGATGCAAAGCCTTGGCGTGATCCCCGATGCCTCTGGCCAGTTGCTTGCCCCCATCGTCGCCCTGCAACCATTCTTCGGCGGCACGACCAACGAAGGGCTGAACGGCCCGCTTTCGTCGGTGGCTGCGGCCACCAGTGAAGAACACACTGTTACCCAAGGGCACAGCCTGACCCTGACGCTCGACGCCAGCGACAATTTCACGGTCAAGTCGATCACCGCCTATCGCAAGTTCCGGCAAGACCCGGTGATTTTCGATCTGGGTTCAGCAAGCGGAATGCGCTTTACCTTTGGCCAGTTGGGTGCGCTGATCACGCCGGGCCTTACGCCGCAGCAAATTCAGGCGGCGCTGTTCAATCCGGCCAATGTGCCGGGGGCGAACGACTATTTCTTCCCCCTGCTGTCCGCCCGCGCCACACGGCAGAAGCAGTTCAGCCAGGAGTTGCAGTTCCAGCTCAGCAACGATGCCTACCAGTTGACCGCAGGCTTGTTCTACTTCCACGAAAACTCGCCCGGAACCGAAGTGCTCGGCATCCTGTCGCCCACGCCTTCAGCCACGATCGTCCCCAGCCCGCTTGATGCGGTGTTCGGCAGCGGCATTACCCGCACCGTGGGGGTGAACGATTCAATGGCAGGCTATGCCCAGTTGACCGTCCATCTTTCGGATAGCTTTGACATCACTGGTGGCCTGCGCGGCACGATTGACGACCGCGAATTGCAGATTTCCGTCATTTCGGGCGCACAGGGTGGTTCCCTCGGCGTCGGCACCTACAAGCAGACGTACAAAAAGCTGACCTATACCGGCATCGCTACATGGCGGCCGAACGATCAGAGCACGATCTTCGCCAAGGTCGCCACCGGCTATGTTTCCGGCGGTATCCTCAGCGGCATTCCCTACCGGCCAGAGAACCTGACGAGCTATGAAGTGGGGGCAAAGACCCAGTTCCTCGATAATCGCGTGCGGCTGAACGTTTCGGCCTATTACAACGATTACAAGGATTTGCAGACGCAGAACTTCATCAATGGCCGCCAGTTCTTCGACAATGCGGGCAAGGCCAAGATCAAGGGCTTCGAAGCGGAACTGGACATCGTGCCCGCGGCAGGCCTGAACCTGTCGGGAAGCGTGGGCTATACCGATTTCGATTACGATACCTTCGTCCTGAACGGTCAGGACGTTGCGGCCTTTGCCCGGCCCACCTACTTCTCGAACTGGACCGGGCGCACCGCCGTGACCTATAATTCGCCCGACCTTACCAGCCAGGGCGGCCACGTTACCGCGCTGCTCGAAGCCCGCTATCGCAGTGCCTATTTCCTGACCTCAACCCCCTTGCGCAATCTGGCGGGGCAAGTTGTGCTGGAAGATCGCAACCGCCAGCCCGCCTACTGGCTGGTCAACGGCAGGATCGGCCTTGCCGACATGCCGTTGGGTGGCTCCCGCCTGTCCATCGCCGCCTTCGGAGACAACATTTTCAACAAGCGCTACATCAGCTTCGGCGCACCGGTGCTGTTGTTCACCGGCAGTTATGAACGAGGCCGGACCTACGGCATCGAGGCTGGCTTCTCTTTCTGACGCCAAAAAGAAGGCGATTGTATAGTTCGTAAACACGTATCGTCATTGCGAGAAGGCGAAGCCGACGAAGCAATCCAGAATTGGCCTAAACCGCTCTGGATTGCTTCTCCTCGCTACGCGAGGCTCGCAATGACGACTGCCAACGGGTGTGTTTGCAAACTACCCACTTGCCAAAAAGAAAGGGTGCCGCGCTGGCACCCTTTCATGGCTTCGAACCTGGCTGATCCGCCCTATTCAGCCGCTTCCATCTCCTCCGCCTCTGCTGCCTCGATCGCGCGGAAGTGCGGGATCACCTTTTCCCCGATGTTGCGGATCGTTTCCATGATCACATCGTGCGGGATGCCGCCCATCTGGAAGATGAAGAGGATTTCGTCCGCGCCCGCATCCTTCAGCCGCTGGACATAGCGGATGCAATCGTCCGGCGTGCCATAGGCGTCCTGCGCCACGGTGTAGTTCGAAAGATGCTCGTCCCCCACCGGGATCGCTTCTTCCGAAAGATAGGCAATCGTCGCCTGCTTGCCCTGCTCAAGCACTTTGGCGTGATCTGCGGCATCGAGGTTTTCGTCCACCGTTGGCTTCGGTCCGCCCTGATACCAATAGGCGATGCTTTCCGCGAAGAAACGTTGCCCGCGCAAACCGATCTTGCGCGCCTTTTCGCGGTCGTCCAGCACGGTGGCGGCGCATAGCGCGGCAAGGTGTTCGGTCGGGCGGAAGCCTACCTGATCCTCCGCCTTGCGTGTGCGGAAAGCCTCGCGATAGACCGCGTTCTTCTTGGCAATCTCGTCCGGGCCGGAAAAGCCCAGAACCAGCGCGCCGATGCCGCGCGCGCCCGCCGCCAGCAGCGTGTTCTCGCGTGTGCAGGCCATGTACATCGGCGGATGCGGATCTTGATACGGCTTGGGATGGATCGGGCGCTTGGGAATCTTGATGAACTGGCCGTCGTGCTCGATCTCGTCCTGCACCATGATCTTCGGGATCAGGTACATCGATTCATCGATCATCGGCTGCAATTCGTTCAGGTCATAGCCGAACGTTCCTGCTTCCTGCTGCGTGCCGCCCTTGCCCACGCCGAAGTGCAACCGTCCCTGCGAAAGAATGTCCAGCGTGGCGATGCGTTCGGCCACTTTTACCGGATGGTTCATCGCAGGGGGCAGGCAGACCACGCCGTGGCCGATGTGGATACGGCTCGTCGCGCCGGCAATGAACGCCAGCACCGTTTCGGGGGCCGACATGTGTGCATATTGCGTCAGCGCGGTATGTTCCACGCACCAGATGCAATCAAACCCATGCGCCTCGGCATGTTTCGCCTGCTCCACGATCTGCAGGAACACCGCGCGCTCGTTCTCGCGGCTGGTGTCCACCATTTGCGCTTCATATATGATCGAGAATTTCATGAGACTCTCCGGCTGCCGCCCTGTTGCCGGGCGTGTTCTTGTTCCGCTGCCGAAGTTACCTCTCGCGCGCTGGTGGCGCATAACCCGATCGGGCTATGCACTCACCACGATGCGAGCCTGCTGGTGGATGATTGCGCGAAATGCCGCCAGCGTATCTGCATCGGCGGGATCGTATTGCCGCCTGTCGCCCAATTGCCTTGCATTGCAGACGTAGAACAGCGCCCCTGCGGCAATGCTGTTCAGGATGTGCATCGCCGGGATCGGGCGAAAGCTGCCGTCGGTCACACCCGCATCCAGAATGGCTTCCAGATCGCGCAGTGCCGTATCGGAAAACAGCACGGGATTGTCGCCGCGCGGTGCCGGGTCAGCCACCACGCGCTGGATGATCCGTGCTGCCGTGGGGCGCTGCACCAGAAAGTCCAGCCAGGCGTCGAACAGCGCCAGCAGCCGGTCCATCGGCTTTTCCGTGCCTGTCATGCGGTCGGTCACGAAGGCGTGCATCGCGCCAAAGATTTCGGCTTCCACCGCATCGTAGAGCTGCTGTTTGCCGGGAAAGTAATAGACGATCGATGGTCGGCGGATGCCCACCACTTGCGCCACGTCTTCCAGCCGCGCCGCGGCATAGCCGAGATCGGCAAATACCTGCTCTGCCGCATTGAGGATGGCCTGCCGCGTGGCATCGCCGCGCGGCTGCCGCGCCACCGGCTTCGCGCCGTTCTGCATCGGATCATCAGGCAATCTGGCGGTGGACAAGCGGCTTTCCCCAAAGATCACGCCCAAAATCGAACGCGCGATGCGCCCGTCATAGCGGTCTGTAACCGCACTCCCAAGCCATCGCTGCGCACCTTTGCACAAACACTGTTGCAATTCTACCTTCTTGTAGGTAGAAAATCTAACAGGACGTAGAAAACAGTGCCGAAACGGCGCAGGTAGGGAGAGAATCATGCAACAGTCGACGATCAAGGGGGGCGCAGGCCTGCTCGCTCTGGCGCTTGCCACCACCGCCCATGCACAGGATGGTGCGCCGGAACAGCAGGACGGCGGTATCGCGGAAATCGTCGTCACCGCGCAGAAGCGCGCCGAACCGCTGCAGAAGACGCCGCTCTCCATCGTCGCGCTTACGTCTGATGACATCGCCAAAAAGGGCATTGCCGATCTTACCGATCTGCGCAGCCAGGTGCCTTCGCTCCAGATCACCCCGCACCCCAACAGCGCCACCACCGCGCGCGTATTCCTGCGCGGCGTGGGCAACAACGATGATCAGATCACCGTGGACCCCAGCGTCGCGATCTATCTCGATGGCGTTTATGTGGCGCGCGGACAGGGGCTTGCCGCCGAAATCGCCGAAGTTGAACGGATCGAAGTGCTGCGCGGTCCGCAAGGTTCGCTCTATGGCCGCAATGCCACCGGCGGTGCGATCAACTACATCACGCGCCAGCCCACGTTGGGTGAGTTTCACGCCCGCCAGACGCTCGCCTATGGCAACTATGACCAGTTCCGTTCGCGCACCAGTGTGAACGTACCGGTGGGCAATACCTTGGCGGTGGAACTCGCCTATCTGCACAGCCAGAAGGATGGCTTCGTCCGCAATCCTGGCACCGGCGTGGCCCGTTTCGGCGATCAGCGCCGCGATGCGTGGCGCGCCGCAGTGCTATGGCAGCCCGCCCCTGCATTTGAAGTGCGCTATGCCTATGACCGCTCGGACATTGCGGATACGCCCGCCTTCATGGTTTCGGCCCCGTTCTACCCGCTGCTTGCCCGGCGCCCCACTGCCGGATCGCCCGCCGTGCGTGGCCTAAAGGCAAACGACGTGACGGCGCAGGGCCACGGCCTGACCGCAAGCTGGACGGTATCCGATGCGCTCACCGTCAAATCGATCACCGGCTATCGCAAGCTGGCGAACTACACCAATCAGAACTACCTGACCGGTGTCGCCGGTCCCTTCCCGGTGTTCCTCACCGAATTCCAGCAGACGCAGCGCCAGTGGAGCGAAGAACTGCAGCTCGTCGGCTCTACCTTCGACAGCCAGCTTGAATATACGCTGGGTGCCTATTTCTTCGATGAAAAGGCCTCCAGCTTTGACAGTTCCGTCCCCGCTGGCCGCGCCACATCGTTGCGCACGGCCACCGTCCATAACCGCGCATGGGCGCTTTATGGGCAGGCAACATGGCGCCCGGCCATGCTGGATGGCGCCTACCTGACGGGCGGATTGCGCTGGTCGCAGGACAACCGCAAGGCGACGCTGGATCAAAGCAGCGTGGCGCTGAACGGCACCGTCACCACCCGCCCGCAGGGCAGCGGCGACAACACCTTCACCGATTACAGCCCCAGCGTGATCATCGGGTATGAAGCCAGCCGGGATGTGAACCTTTATGCCAAATGGTCACGCGGGTACAAATCGGGGGGATATAACCTGCGCGCCAGCACGATTGCGCGCTTTGCCGAGGGCTATGGGCCTGAACGGCTGGATTCCTTTGAAGTGGGCGTGAAGTCCAGCTGGCTGGACAATCGCCTGCGCGCCAACATTGCCCTGTTCCGCGCCAATTATCGCGACATTCAGGTCAATATCCAGTCCGATCCTGCGAACCCCGCAGTGACCGATATCTTCAACGCTGGCGAAGCGCGCATTCAGGGCCTTGAACTCGATATTACCGCAAAGCCCTCGCGCGCGCTGACGTTCAACGCCAGCTATGCGTTCCTTGACGCAGGCTATCGCCGGATCACCGATCAGGTCACCGGCGCGAACATTGCCGGGCGCTTCAATTTCGTGGAAGCGCCACGACACACGCTTACCGTGGGTGCGGAATGGACCTTACCCGAAACGCCGCTCGGCCTGCCCAGCGCCAGCGTCGATTACTACATGCAAAGCCGCAAGTTCTCGTCCACCACCGATGCGCGATATGTGATCGGGGATTACGGTATCTTGAGCGCGCGCATCGCGCTGTCGGGAATTCCCGTGGGCTTCGGCAAGTGGCAGCTTGCCGCATATGGGCGCAATCTTACCGATACGAAGTATTATCTGGCCCACTTCTCAGCAGGGCTTCCGGCGGCCTTCTTTGGCGATCCGCGCAGCTATGGCCTTGAACTCCGCTTCGAATATTGAAGGGATCTCCATGACCGACATGTTCCAGACGCAGCTTTCCGTTCCCTCCTCGCCGGTGATCGTCACCGGTGGAGCATCGGGCATCGGCCTTGCCACTGCACAGGCGCTGGCCGCCGTGGGCCGTCCGGTGGCATTGTGGGATATCAATGGCGATGCTGCACGAAATGCTGCGCAGCAAATCGAAGCCGAACGCGGCGTGCGCGCCTTTGGCATTGCCATCGATCTGCGCGATCTTTCGGCCATTCCCACAGCCCTTGCAGCAACGCGCACGGCGCTTGGTCCCGCTGGTGGCCTCGTCCATTCGGCGGGCACCGTTGATACGGATTCGATCGATGGCCTTACGCCCGAAAGCTGGGACAGCGGCATCGCCATCCATTTGCGCGCGCTGGCGTTCATGGTGAAGGAAATGCGCGCCGATATGGCCGCGCAGCAAGGTTCGGCAGTTGTCGCGGTCACATCGATCAACGCCACCTTGGGCAACGCCATCAACCCGGTCTACTCTGCCGGCAAGGGCGGGCTGCTCTCGCTCGTCCGCTCCCTGGCAGATCGTCTGGCGCGTGATGGCATCCGCATCAATTCGGTGTCGCCCGGCCAGATCGTTACCCCCATGACGCGCCCGGCGATAGACAATCTGCCCGAAGGCTGGTTCGAAAAGCGCATCCTGCTCGAACGTCTGGGCCGCCCGGAAGAAGTCGCGCGCGCCATCCGCTTTCTGCTATCGGCAGAGGCCAGCTATATCACCGGGGCCGAACTGGTGGTCGATGGCGGCAACATCTCGTCGCAAAGGGTATGACCATGAAACGCCTTGCCTGCGCCCTTGCGCTTGGATTGCTGCTGGCGGGTTGCGCGCCCACGGTGGCCGAGCAGTCCGCCGCTGTGGACGCACCGACGCTGGCCTTGTCCACCGCGCCAAACTTTCGCGATATCGGCGGCTATCGCACGATTGATGGGCGGGTGGTGAAGTCCGGCCTGGCCTTTCGTTCCGACCAGATGAACCTGCTCAGCGATGCCGATCTTGCCCGCATCGCCGCGCTTCGCCCTTTCGCCATCGCAGACCTGCGCACCA
>NZ_JBMLSM010000221.1:0-8395 GCF_049240505.1 Novosphingobium sp. | reverse complement strand
CTGATCGGCGCGCAAGCGGACCGAATTGATGTTCCATGTGGCAACCGAGATCATGCGCTTGGCTTTAGGGTTGCAGGGGGGCGATTGCTAGATGGGATGTGGGGGTGGAGTCGGGAACTCCACCCTCACTCGTCATGCTGAACTTGTTTCAGCATCCATCCCTCAACATGACCTGCCGCGTGAATGGATAGATGGACCCTGAAACAAGTTCAGGGTGACGAAGGATTTGTGCTGGATTTGGGGTTGGGGGTTTCCTCAGGGGCGAGCGAGGATGGTGGATTTCGAGAACCTATCGCGCTGCGGCTCCAATCCCACCACCTCATCCCGTTTCAGTTGTATGATGTCCCGGCGGATGGCGAGCAGGTTCGCCTGATTAACGAGATTGATTATTGCGGCGTGCTTCGCGGCAATATGGAAAGGTCGTGCCGAAAAAGCTCGGAAAGCTCTTCCAGTTCCGCGAGGGTCCAGGCCGCAGCTTTTAGCAGGCGCTCTTGCCGCGCCACTCGGTCCGGATCAGGCCTCTGTTCTTCACGATAGGCTTGCGCGATAGCGCGGTCAGCCCTTGCCTTATTGCCGCGCTCAAAAATTTCGCGCAGTCGCTTATAAACTGCCGGATCTTCAAAAAGGAACTGGCTCTCGCGCATCTTCTCTGCGAACAGACTGATCCGGGCGGCAGCCTTTTCATCCTGCTCCGGCAACGCGGTGATATGAAAGACGAAGTCAGCAGTAGCCTCGAAAGTCGCTAGCCGCCGCTGAAAGAGATCGGCACGTAGTTTTGCCGCTTCCAGTTTGACCTGCCTGTCCAATATGTCGGCTTGCTTATCGGTGATGTCTGCTTGTCGTCTGGCAATACCGACCTGCTTCAAGCCCACAACAACTGCGCCGATAACTGCAGCTAAGCCACTCGTCAGAGTAGCAAAGGACGGCCAATCGAATTCGCACCACTGAATGAGAGAATTTCCGCAGTCGACCAATATGCCCTCCCCCTCTCACACTAACTTGATCACGAAAATAGTAAGAGAGACACCCCTGCACAACGACGGGACTCGATCATTTCAGCGAAAACCGACGAGTCACGATTTTATCGTTCGAGCTTTGGTCCCTGCATGAGCGAGGATGGTGGTCTTCGAGAACCGGCGCGCACCCTTCGACAGGCTCAGGGTGAGCGGCTTTTTGATGGTCGTGAGCACCGGAAGCGCAGAAAGCCGCTATCCGCAGCCGTCTCTGGGGGAAGCCCGGACCCCAAACGCAAAACCCTCGGACCGGGGGCATTGGTCCGAGGGTTCCATTCGCGTTCGTCACGCTTGACGGGGGGTCTTAAGTGGAGACCGGGCAACAGGGGGGAAACCCGCCTCGACCGCCTCGTCGAAAGCCGTTCTAGGCCCCGTTCGCTTGCCCCCCGATGAACGGTTCTGACAGGCTTGTCGCAACTTGTCGCAAGGGGCGAACGGCTGGCGGTTCAGGTGGCCCAGAGCGTCGATAAAGCGCGACGGCTTGGTCAGGCGCGAATCAGCAATTCCCTCACCACACTCTTCACCACTGCCGCAGCACTTCCAGAAACCGGTCGCCATAGGCTTCCAGCTTGCGCGTTCCCACGCCGCCGATCTGGCCCAGTTCGGACAGGCTCGCCGGGCGTGCAGCCGCCATTTCGCGCAGGACCGAATCGTGGAAGATCACATAGGGCGGCACCCCGGCCTCACGCGCCAGATCGCGGCGCAGCGCGCGCAGGGCATCGAATACCGGATCGCCCACGGGATTGAGTGCGGCTCCGCTGCTGCCCCGCCCTCGCCTGCCCGAACGGCCTTCCTTCTTGGGCGCCAGCACCAGCGGCACTTGCGCTTCGCCTTTCAGGATCGCCCGCGCCTCACCGCCCAGCGCCAGCCCGCCATGCTCGGTCGCTACCAGAGCGCCGCGTGCCTGCAACGCCCGCGCCAGGGGCCGCAGCAGTTGCGCTTCGTCTGCACCCACGATGCCGAATACCGAAAGCTGATCGTGCCCGCGCTGCATCACCCGCTCGTCCGCCACGCCGGTCAGCACCTTCTCCACATAGCCGAAGCCGAACGATTGCCCGGTGCGATAGACGGCAGACAGCAGCTTGCGCGCCACTTCGGTGGCATCGGTCACGCCCGGCGCGTTCAAGCAATTATCGCAATTCCCGCAGGATGGCGGCGGGTTTTCGCCAAAGTGGCGCAGCAGCAGCGCACGGCGGCAATGCGGCGTTTCCACCAGCCCGGCCAGCGCGTCGATCCGTGCCCGCTCTCCGGCGCGGCGGTGTTCTTCCACTTCGGCCACGCGCTGCCGCGCCCGCACGAAATCCTCCGCACCCCACAGCATTACCGCAACCGAAGGATCGCCATCGCGCCCGGCGCGGCCCGTTTCCTGATAATAGCCCTCGATAGATTTCGGGCAGGCCGCATGGGCCACAAAGCGCACATCGGGCTTGTCGATACCCATGCCGAAGGCGACCGTCGCCACCATCACCATGTCTTCGGATTCCACGAAAGCCGCCTGATTGGCCGCGCGCACCTGCGGATCGAGTCCTGCGTGATAGGGCCGCACGGGCCGCCCGCTCGCCCCCAACTGGTTCGCCAGCTTCTCCACCTGCGCGCGGGTCGGCGCATAGACGATGCCGGGGCCGGGGTTTTCGGCAATCACGGTCATCAACTGCCGCAGCGGGTTGTCGCGCGGGGTGATGGCATAGCGGATGTTGGGCCGGTCGAACCCGGCCACGATCAGGCCTTCTTCGGGAATGCCCAGTTGCGCAAGGATATCGGCGCGGGTGTGGCGGTCCGCCGTGGCCGTCAGCGCAAGGCGCGGCACATCGGGGAAAGCGTCCATCAGCGGGCGCAACAGCCTGTAATCGGGGCGGAAATCGTGCCCCCATTCGGAAACGCAATGCGCCTCGTCGATGGCGAACATGGCCACCCTGCCCCGGCTCAGCATCTCAAGGAAATGCGGCTGGCTGGCGCGTTCGGGCGCGACATAAAGGAGGTCGAGATCGTCCGACAGGAAGCGGTCGATCGTCTGCCCCCGATCCATGTCCACGCTGGTCAGGGTCGCGGCGCGGATGCCGTTGGCGGTGGCGCTGCGCAACTGGTCGTGCATCAGCGCAATCAGCGGCGATACGACGACGCAGCACCCCGGCAACATCACCGCAGGCAACTGATATGTCAGCGATTTCCCCGCACCCGTAGGCATGACCGCCAGCGTCGAGCGCCCCGCCAGCACCCGCTCCACCACATCGGCCTGCACACCACGAAACGCGGTGAATCCAAACACCGCGTGGAGACGGTCAAGCACGCCGGAAGCGGAGACAGACGGGGCGAAATCGGGGTCGGAAAGGCTCACCGCGCCGCTATGACAGATCGCAGCGCCTCATTCCACGCCCACGATCACGTGAAGGCGGCTGATGCGGCTGGTCACGATCTTCCAGCCATCGGCCTCCTTGCGGTAGGTTTCATGGTAGTGGCCCATGCCGTGCAGGAAGGGCTTGCCGTCGGCGTCCCAGATCTGATCCTCCATCGCGATCACGCCCCGCGCCTCGGTTTCCGAAACGATTTCAACCTCATGGCAATGCCCGTGGTGAACGGTGCGCGACGCTGAGACGGCAGATTCGACGAAAGCGGCGATGTGGTCCCCGCCCGAATGAATCCAGTTTTCGGCGTCGGCAGCAGGTTCGATGGAGAGCGAGCAGGAGGCATCGAACACGGCATCATCAGCAAAGACCATGCGCAATCCAGCGAAGTCTTTCGTGTCCATGCAGCGGAAATAGCGTGCCTTCAGCTGCTTGATTTCCTCGATTTCGATCAGGCGCGTGATGGGGTCGATTGCAGTCATGTCAGGGCCTCTCCGGTGCGCGTAGGTGCAGTTAGGTGCATCTAGGTGCACTTCAGAAACACCCTGTCCGAAGGCGGCAAAAACACCACTCTCACTTGTGCGAGAGGCCCAGTTTCCTGAGGCCCGGCGTGACGATCGGCACGGTCAGCATCGTGCTGAGAACGGCCATCAGCAGCAGCGCGGTGAATGTTTCGTTGGTGACGATGCCCTTGTCCAACAGCACGTTGACGAAGATGATCATGATCAGCGCCTTGGTCTGCAACAGCCAGCCGATCACCGAAGCCTCACCCTTCGCCCAGCCCAGAATCCGCCCCGCGATACGCACGCCGATAAGCTTCCCGGCAACCGATGCGGCAAGGAACAGAAACGCCGCGCCGAACACCGCCACGCCGCCAACATCCCATTTGGTGCGCAGGCCGGTGGAAAGGAAAAACACCGGCATGACGCTGAGCAGAAGGAACTGGCGGAATCCGTCCAGCCTTTCGCGCGCAAACCAGTGCGCATCCAGCACCGCGCCAGCAAGGAATGCGCCGACCATGTAGTGCAGGCCGGACCAGTCCGCCGCAAAGCCGACAACGGCGAGCCAGATCAGCGAGACGTACCAGCGGTCGTTCTCTTCCAAACGCCGGAACAGCGCGCGCACCAACCATGACGCCACAGCAAAAGCGACAAGGAAGATCGCCTGCCGCCCCACCCGCTCCCAATCGACGAGGATCAGCGCCAGCACGCCCCAGATCGCGATATCATCGAGACTGGCATAGCGCAGGATGCGCTGGCCGAGCGGTTCTCGGAAGATCGCCAGCTTTTCCATCAGCAGCACGAGGATGGGCAACGCGGTGACGGCGCAAGCCATACCGATGCCCAGCACGGCCTGCGGATAGGTGCCGCTCGGCCCGATCCAGCCGGGCGTTTGCAACAAAAGCGCGGCGGCGGCAGCGCCCGCCAGCAGCGGCGTGAGCAGCGCGCCCACCGCCGTAATCGCGGTTTCGCGGCGGTTGGCCCAAGCGTCCGATATGTCGAGTTCGAGACCCGCCACGAACACGAACATCATCACCGCCCACCACGCAATGCCGTTAAGCGGCGCGATGACCTGCGGGTTGAACACGAAGGCATAGTAATCCGGGAACGCCGCGCCCAGCACGCCGGGGCCAAGCAGGATGCCACCGATGATCTGCACGACAACCAGCGGCGCCCAGTAATCGGTGCGCAAAAACCGCCACACGAGATAAGGCACGGCAAGGATGATCGTAAGCGCGATCAGGAAGATTTCGGTGGTGCCCATCGCCTGTGTCATGTCCATCTGTTTGCCGCGCCTCCGCGACCGAGGCAAGCGGCGGCAAAAATGGGTTACCGCTTAACCATTCCCACGCTCCGGCATGGTGCGCGGCACGCTGTTAAGCGCGGATTCCGGTTCTTTTGACAGCTTGTTCCCGTGGCGGATGGACCGCCGGACACGGGAGATGTGCGATGGGCTTCGAAATGCGTGAAAGCTTCGTGCGCCGCGAAGAATGCAAGGCCGCATGGCAAAGCGAAGTGGAATTCGCCGAGATGGCGCGGGTGCTGAAAGCACTGGCCGCCGAAATGGGCCTCGACACCAACGCTGCGCTGGACGAGCTGGCCCATCACGGGCTTGGCGCGGCGCTGGGCGTGCTGGCGGGGCAGGCTGAGGTGGCGGATGTAGAGCCGGATTACCTGCAGCGGCGCGCGCAATCGCGGTTGGCGGCGAGCAGGTTGCAGTAGGGCAGGTTGCCGTAGTTCGCTGCTCCCCCGCCTTTCGGCTGGCTGGCAAGCCAGCCGCTCAGGATAAACCGAGGGCCTCAGTCGGTTTACGCTCGCGTTCCGTAGCAACACCGAGGCCCCCGCCTTCGCGGGGGAGCAGTTATCGTTTTGGAGAGGGCGAAGAAGAAGGCACCACCCCCAACCCCCTCCTCTGAAGAGGAGGGGGCTTTGGTTCGTCAATCCAGATTTGGCCGCAACCAGCGCTCCATGACCGGAACTTCCCAGCCACGCCGACCGGCATAGTCTTCCAACTGATCGCGGCCGATGGTGGCGACGCCGAAATACTGGCTTTCGGGGTGGGCGAAGTAAAAGCCGGAAACCGCCGAGGTTGGCAGCATGGCCTGCGATTCCGTAAGCGTGATGCCCGCCGAATTCGTTGCATCGAGCAGATCGAACAGGATCGGCTTCAACGTGTGATCCGGGCAGGCCGGATAGCCGGGCGCGGGGCGGATGCCGCGATACTGTTCGCGGATCAGGGCTTCGTTGGTCAGCTGTTCGCCCGGTGCATAGGCCCACAGCGTGGTGCGGACGTACTGATGCAGACGTTCGGCAAAGGCTTCGGCAAAACGATCTGCCAAGGCTTTGAGCAGAATGTCGGAATAGTCGTCGTTATCGGCCTTGAAACGCGCAAGGTGCGGTTCGATACCGTGGATGCCAACGGCGAAGCCGCCAATCCAGTCACCCGCCGGATCGATGAAATCAGCAAGGCAGAAGTTCGCACGGCCACGGCTCTTGATGAACTGCTGGCGCAGGAACGGCAGGCGGACGGATAGCTCATCGTCATTCGGGTGCAGGATGACGTCATCACCATGACGGGCGCAGGGCCAGAACTGCGCGACGCCCTTGGCGGTCAACCACTTTTCACCGATGATCTTGTCCAGCATCGCGCGCGCATCGGCATAGAGATTGCGCGCGCTTTCCCCGACGACCTCATCTTCGAGAATCACAGGATAGGTGCCCGCCAGTTCCCACGAACGGAAGAACGGGGTCCAGTCGAAGCAATCGACCAGATCGGAAAGATCCCAATCACTGAAAATATGACGCCCCGGCTGTTCGGGCGGCGGGGCTTTTTCGGAAAGGTCGGGCGTGAAGGCATTGAGGCGCGCGTCTTCAAGGCTGAGCAGCTTCGAAGCGCCCTTGCCCGCGCGCGCATCGCGGACGTGCTGGTAATCGGCGGCTGTCGCCTTGATGAAGCCCTGCGCCTGCGTATCGGACAGAAGCTGCGAAGCAACGCCGACCGCGCGGCTTGCGTCGAGCACGTGGACGACCGGGCCATCATAGGCGGGATCGATGCGCAGCGCGGTGTGGACCTTGCTGGTGGTGGCACCGCCGATCAGCAGCGGAATGGTCATCCCGGCGCGCTGCATTTCTTCGGCCACGGTCACCATCTCGTCCAGCGATGGGGTGATCAGACCGGACAGACCGATGATATCGACCTGTTCCTTCTGCGCGGTATCGATGATCGTGGACCACGGCACCATCACGCCCAGATCGATCACTTCATAGCCATTGCACTGCAGGACCACGCCGACGATGTTCTTGCCGATATCGTGAACGTCACCCTTGACCGTGGCCATGATGATCTTGCCCTTGGCCTTGGCACCCGGTTCCTTGGCCGCTTCGATGAACGGGATGAGGTGGGCCACGGCCTTTTTCATCACGCGGGCGGATTTCACCACCTGCGGCAGGAACATCTTGCCCGACCCGAACAGGTCGCCGACCGTGTTCATGCCTTCCATCAGCGGGCCTTCGATCACCTCGATCGGGCGACCGCCGCGTGCATCGATGGCAGCGCGGGCTTCTTCGGTATCTTCGACGACATAGGCGTCGATGCCCTTGACCAGCGCGTGTTCAAGGCGGCGCACCACGTCCCAGCCACGCCATTCCTCGGCGGCCTTTTCGGCGACGGTGTCCTTGCCCTTGTAGCTTTCGGCCAGTTCGATCAGGCGTTCGGTAGCGGTCTGATCGCCACCCGCAGCAGGAGCGCGGTTGAGCACCACGTCTTCGCAGGCTTCGCGCAGCACCGGGTCGATCTGGTCATAGATATCAAGCTGGCCCGCGTTGACGATGGCCATGTCCATGCCCGCGGGAATCGCGTGGTAGAGAAACACCGAGTGCATCGCGCGGCGCACCGTTTCGTTGCCACGGAACGAGAACGACAGGTTGGAGAGGCCACCCGAAATGTGGACGTGCGGGCAGCGCGCCTTGATTTCGCGCGTGGCCTCGATGAAATCCAGACCATAGCGGTCATGCTCTTCGATGCCGGTGGCGACGGCGAAGACGTTGGGATCGAAGATGATGTCTTCGGGCGGGAAGCCGATGCCCACCAGCAGGTCATAGGCACGGGCGCAGATTTCGACCTTGCGCTCCTTGGTGTCGGCCTGACCCTTTTCATCGAAGGCCATGACGACGACAGCCGCGCCGTAGTCCATGCACAGGCGGGCGTGATGAAGGAAGGCTTCTTCACCTTCCTTCATGCTGATCGAATTGACGATGGGCTTGCCCGAAACGCATTTCAGGCCGGCTTCGATCACGTCCCACTTCGAACTGTCGATCATCACCGGCACGCGCGCGATATCCGGCTCGGCAGCGATCAGCTTGAGGAAGGTGGTCATCGCCTCAAGCGCGTCGAGCAGGCCTTCGTCCATGTTGACGTCGATGACCTGCGCGCCGTTTTCGACCTGCTGGCGCGCGACTTCGACCGCCTTGGGATAATCGCCCGCAAGGATCAGCTTCTTGAACGCGGCAGAGCCGGTGACGTTGGTGCGTTCGCCGACGT
>NZ_JBMLSM010000220.1:0-11968 GCF_049240505.1 Novosphingobium sp. | reverse complement strand
GGATCGTTTCGGTCGAAGCGCTGCTGCGCTGGCCGCGTCGGCCGCAGAGGCCGCTGCCGCCCGACGAGTTCATCGACATTGCCGAAGCGACGGGACAGATTCACCCGCTTGGCCTGTTTGTGCTGGAACGCGCCGCCCGCGAGATCGGGCCGCTGGGCGATCTGCATCTGAGCGTCAACGTTTCGCCCGCGCAGTTCCGTGATCCCGCGTTCGAACGGCAGGTGGCGCACGTTCTGGAACAGACGCGCTTTCCGCCGCAGCGGCTGCAGTTCGAGATTACCGAGGGCTACCTTCTTGCCAATCCCGAACGGGTGGTAAGCGCGGTGGAGACGTTCAAGGCGCAGGGCATGTCGATGGCGCTGGATGATTTCGGTACGGGCTTTACCAGCATCCACTATCTGCGATCCTATGGCTTCAGCCACATCAAGATCGACAAGTCGTTGCTGACAGGCCTTGCCCCCGGTGCCAAGGAAACGATGCTGGTAACAGGCGCCATCACGCTGGCGCGCGGGCTGGACATGGCGGTTATCGCTGAAGGCGTGGAAAGCGAAGCGCAGGCCGAAATCCTGCGCGCCGCCGGATGCCACGAACTGCAGGGCTACCTGTTCGGCAAGCCAATGCCGATCGCCGCATTCACCGAAATCTGCCGCCGTTCGGGCCACGTCGTGGGCGAACAGCAGCAGCTTCGTGCGGCGGGATAAAGTCTGCGTCCGGTTCAGCCTTCCTGCTGTTCCATGAACACCTTTGCCCGATCAGCCGCCCAGTTGTTCAGCGCTTCGGTGCGCAGGCGTGCGCCTTCGGGGTCTGCTTCCAGCGGCAGGACTGAATCCACGATCAGATCGAAGTGGGCGCGCAACCCGTCCTTCGCTTCGGGGTAAGGGATGATGTAAAGCTGGTTGGCTTCGATCCCGGCTTTTACATGCTGCGCCAGTTCCACCGGGTCCATGCCATGCTGGTGAATCGAATGGAGCGAGGCGATCGAGTCCTCGTTCTCGACATAGCCGCTCTGCCCGAACTGTGCGGGGCGCAACTTGCTGGCTTCGGCGATGTTCGATTTGATGTTGGCCGGACACAGCACCGACACGCCGATCTGATGCTTGTCCAGCCCCTGCCGGTAGCTTTCCATCAGGTTGATCACGGCAGCCTTTGCGGCGGAATAGGGCGCGGCCAGCGCGCTGCCCATCAGCCCGCCCAAGGATGACGTGGTGACGATGTGCCCCGGCTTCCCACTGGCAATCATGCGGGGCACGAACGTGACCATGCCATTGATCACGCCGCCCAGATTGACGCCCACGATCCAGTCGAAATCGTCATAGCTGGTGTTCTCCACCGGGCCGAAGCTGTTGACGCCTGCGGTGTTGAACAGCAGCGTGGGCGCTGCGCCGAAGACGGCCTCAACCTCGTCAGCCGCGCGGGCATAGGCAGCGCGATCCATGATATCGAGCGTTATGCCGTGGGCGGTGATGCCTTCGGCTGCAAGGTCTGCCACGGCCTTGGCCACGGCGTCTGCCCGGATATCGGCCACCACGATCCTTGCGCCTGCGCGGCCGAAGACCTGCGCCTGACCGAAGCCAGCGCCCGATGCGCCGCCGGTGATGAAGGCGATCTGGTTTTCGAATGACTGCATGGCGTTCGGCTCCTCTTCCGATTTTGTTAGTGTTACTTACAATATCGACCAAAGGAGGGCAACGTCAAAAGAGGGCAAGGGGAGCCTTGCGGGGTTTGTCGGCGATGACCATCTGCGAGCTATTCCAAAGGAGTTCTGCGCCGATGACCCGACTGCCCACATATTTCCTCAACCACGGCGGCGGACCCTGGCCGTGGATGGATGGGCCGATGCGTGACGCCTATGGCAAGCTGGAGGCATCGCTGGCGGGCGTGATGGGCGAATTGCCCGAACTGCCGCGTGCCGTGCTGGTGGTTTCGGCACATTGGGAAGCACCGGTGGCGCAAGTATCGTCGCACCCCGCGCCGCCGATGCTCTATGATTACTACAATTTCCCCGAACACACCTACCACATCCGCTACGCCGCGTCGGGCAGCCCGGAACTGGCAACCCGCGTGCGCGACTTGCTGCGGGGTGGGGGAATGGATTGCGAAGAAGATGCCGCACGTGGCTTCGATCACGGCACGTTCTCGATGATGCAACCCGTGCGGCCTCAGGCCGACATTCCGATCGTGCAGCTATCGGTGCTGGACCACTTCGATCCCGCTGCCCACATCGCGATGGGCCGCCTGCTGCAACCCTTGCGGAATGAAGGCGTGCTGATTCTGGGATCGGGGCTGTCCTATCACAACCTGCGCGCATGGGGCCCGGCGGGGGCCGATGCGGCGGCGCAGTTCGATGGCTGGCTGCGTGAAAGTCTGCCGGGAAAGGCGCAGGCCGAACGGGACGCAGCCTTGCAACACTGGGCCGAAGCCCCCGCCGCGCGCGCCGCGCACCCCCGGCCCGAACACCTGCTGCCACTGATGGTAGCCGCAGGGGCGGGTGGGGCTGACGCTTGCGCCGTGCATTTCCACCAAGGCGATTTCATGGGCAGCATGGCGGTAACGGGCTTCCGTTTCGGCTGAAGCCTGAAGCGGCGTGAACATGATTCACGCCGCCACCATGCCCATGTTCAGAGTTTGCGGGTATTGTCCGCGATCACCTTGCGCGCTTCGGCAATGGCTGTGGCCTGATCAGTCTTGCCATCTTTCAGATCACTGGCCAGTTGCATCAGTCTGCCGCTGATGATGGTACCGGTTGCGGCTTCTTCCTGAATGCCGATGCCGCCTTTCTCGTTCGCCACGCGATCCCATTGCGCGCGCACGGCAGCCCAGTAGTCCTTGGTTGCAGCCCAATAATCGTCTGCGGCCTTGACGTTGTACCCATCGAACCGCGTGTAGGTGTTGAGGACGTATTCCTGCACGATCGGGGCAATGGCGCCTGCTTTCGGCCCCATCTTGGTATTGTCCTGCCAGTGGACCCAGCCATCGGGCGTGTTCTGGTGGCGGTTGATCGAAAGGTAGCGATCATAAACCGGATTGCGCACGGCATCGCGCCGGGCAAGTGGGCGCCACGTCCAGTTGGACCGCCAGCGCCGCACGCCGCCCTGCGTCTCGAACTGCCCCCATCCGCCATAGCGCGGGCTGTCATCCACCTGCCATACTGTTTGCGACCAGCGGCCCGTGCGCATCTTTTCGGGCACGTCCTCCCACTTCCATGTGTGGCGATCAGCATAGACCAGCACGCGGGCAGGTTCGTATTCCCAATCCTGCCGCCAGTGCTTGATCACCATGTCCTTGCCTTCATGGTTCACCACCAGCATGTGCTGCAACACGATGCGACGACCGGTGTCCTCGATCACGCGGACGACCTCGTGCCCGCCCGAAACCTTCGGTTCGAGCGGGGTATAGGTCGGATCCCATCGGGTCGATTCCTGCATGTCGAAGCGAACCTTGAAGTTCCCGGCCATCGCCAGAATGTCGGCACGGTCCTGCGCAAAGCCGGCTGCGGCCTGTTCTGCCGCAATCGGTGGATGGGCCAGCGCCGGGCTGACGGTCGAGGCGAGGGCGAGCAAACTTGCGCCAAGAAGCGAAGCAAAGCGGTTCATGATGGAGTCTCCGGCAATCATGATCAGAAGCGATAGCTGAGCGAGACGCTGGCGTTGCGGCCCGGCTGGGTGAAGGCATCGGTAATCGCGGATGTTGAGGCGAGGCCGCGCACATCGGACCACCAGGCGTATTTCTCGTCCAGCAGGTTGAACACGCCGGCACGCAGCGTCAGCCCTTCAAACAGCCGGGCATTGGCCACGAGATCGAGAATGGTGAAAGCTGCCGGGCGGAAGCAGGACGGCGTACACAATCCGGTCGTGCGCCCGTCTTCCTTGCGGGCGCTGTGCGTGGCGATGATCTGCCCGCCAAAGCGCCCCTGTGGATCGCGGAAGCCCAGGCCCATCACCAGTTTCAACGGATCGACCGTGGACAGTGGCGTGCGCACGCCCCCCGGTTCAATCACGTCACCATGCGCATAGGACAGCGCAAGGTTGGCGTGCAGACCGCTTTGCGCGCGCGCTTCAAAGCGCGCTTCGGCGCCCTTCACGTTCACGCGATCAAGATTGACGAACTGGAACACTGCCGGGTTCGCCGGGGTAAAGGCACCGCCCACCACTTCCTGACTGATGAAATCGCGATAGCGCGCCCGGAAGGCCGTGATATCGAGGCTGACCCCGTTGCCGGAGAACCGTACCCCGCCTTCGAAGCTTTCGCTGCGTTCAGGGCCAAGATCGGGGTTAGGGGCGGAAATATATCCTTGCGCCGGGTTCTGGAAGAACTGGTTCACCTGCCCCGGTTCGGGGGCCTTGAACCCGTTCGCATAGTTCGCAAACAGGCGGACGCCTTCGGACAGCTTCCACACTGCCCCCAGCTTTGGCGAAACGCGAGATCCGTCCTGCCCGGCTGCGGCAAATCCGGGCAACAGCGCATCTGCCTGTGGCGAAAGCCTGTACCAGTCAAAGCGCAGTGCCGGGTACAGGGTCAGCCCGCCAATGGTGATCTGATCGCCGATGAACGCCCCTGCACGCGTAAAGTCGGTCGTCGGGAAGGCGCGGGTCGGGAAAGTCTCTCCGGCTGGCGGCACGGTGCCATCGCGGAGGCCGCGTTGCCGCGTCGTGTTCACATCCGCGCCGAAGACCACTTCGTGCGCGATGCCCCCGGTGCTGAAGTTCGCACGGGCATCTGCGGCAAAGCCCAGCACGCGGTTTTCGAATGTGTTCAGGCGCTCCCGATCTGCCAGGGGCGTGCGATCTTCGTCGGTGAACTGGCGGTCCAGCGCGTCCTGCCAGAACAACGCTGCCCGCGCGAACGAGATTGGCCCATCGCCCTGCCATGACCAGTCGAACGTCACGCGCTTGCGGTTGCCGGTGTCGGTGCCTTTCAGCAGTTCCACCGTGGAGCTGAGGCCGGTAAGACCTTCGGTGAACAGATAGGTATCGAGATATTCGCCGGTCAGCCGCAACTTGTGCCCGCCCGCCGGTTCATAGACCAGGCGGCCCAGTACTGCGTTTGACCGGCCATCCTGCGGATTGGGCTGGGTGCGCGCCGCACCTGTGCCGCCAACCGTGCCGCGATTGTCCATCTCGTTGAAATCGCGGCGGGTATAGGCGGCCATTGCCGACCAGTCGCCGCTGCGCCCGGCAAGGATCGCGGTTTCCTGAAACTCGTTGTCCGCGCTGGAATAGGCCGCGCGGACCAGCCCGCCGATCGATTTTCCGCCCTCCAGAAAGTCAGCCGGGTCCGCTGTCGTAAAGCTGACCGCGCCTGCCAGACCATCGCTGCCATAGAGGGCAGAGGAGGGGCCGCGCATGATCTCGACCGATTTGATCAGCCCCAGATCGACGTAATCGCCGCGCCCCGCGCTTTGCGCGCCAAAGCTGAAGCCATCGGGCACGCGCACGCCATCAACCTGGATCAGCACGCGATTGCCGCCGATACCGCGAATGTTGAAACCTTCGTTCCCGGCGCGGCCTGTGGCGGAACCGGCAGCATTGAATCGCGCGGGCTGACGCTGAACGCTGATGCCGGGTTCGAACCGCACCAGATCCTTGATATCCGTGACCATCTCGTTGGCGATGTCATCTGCGGTCTTTACCGAAACGGTAACCGGAAGATCCTCGATCTTCACCGGGGTGAGGGTGGCCGAAACCACGATCTGATCCTTGCGCGCCAGCCAATCTGCCCAGAACTGCCCATCGTTGTCCTGCGCCAGTGCGCCCGTTGCCTGACCGGCGATGGCAATCGCGATGATCGCTGCGGCGGTTCGCCTCACGCTTGTGCGCGCCGGTGTGTTATCGCCAGCCAACTCCACTTTGCACAGATCCCTCACGCATTGCTTCCTTTATTGCAAATGATTCGCATAAACATGCGTAAGCGCACAACATGATGGGCGGGTCAATGGCAGATTGATCGATCTGCATCAGAAACTGCATAAGGCATGGGGTTCTTGCATCGGTGCAGCGTGGGTGGTGGAGGATTGCACCTAGAATTTCCGGGCGGGATGAACGCGCGTAAATCGTTGCCAAATCGTAACAAATCAATTCCACCGGCATTCACGGTTGCGCCACGCAGCGGCAAAGACCAATGCGCTCTGACTTTGCGAATGACTCGCATTTGAAAGAGGGGCCATATGAAGTTCGGGATTGAAACGCGTCTGCTCTTGGCTGGCAGCGCTGCTTTCAGCGCATTCGCATTTGCCACATCAAGCGCGCACGCCGATGAAGCGCCGGAAAATACCGACACGCGCACAATTGTCGTCAGTGCGGCGGGTTTTGAACAGAAGATCGTCGATGCCCCTGCCAGCATCAGCGTCGTCACCGCAGAACAACTGGCCCAACGTCCCTACATGACCCTGATCGATGCGGTTCGCGATCTCGAAGGTGTCGACGTGGGCGAAACCTCGGACAAGACCGGACAGCGCACCATCAGCATTCGCGGCATGGGGCCGGAATATACGCTGCTGCTGATCAATGGAAAGCGCCAGAACAATCATGGCGATATCTATCCGAACAGCTTCGGCGGCAACGCTTTCAATCACATTCCTCCGCTGGATACGGTGGAACGGATCGAGGTTATTCGCGGTCCTGCCTCGACGCTCTATGGTGCCGATGCGCTGGGCGGTGTCATCAACATCATCACCAAGCCGGTCAGCCCGCGCTGGTCCGGTTCGGCCACGGTGGGGCGCAGTTTCCAGCAGGATGACCGCTTCGGAAACGACATCACGTTCGATGCCTCTCTGGCGGGGCCGATTGCTGGTGACTGGCTGGGCCTTGCACTGCGCGGCTCGATCTATGAACGCCTTGCCTCCAACCCGGAATTCGAACCGGTGGTTGATCCGGCTGGCGTCACGCATGTGCGGGCCTTGGGCTTTGGCGGCGGTGGCCGCACGGTGGACAACACGAACTACAACGTCGGCGGCACGTTGACCGTAAAGCTGGCCGAGGGCCAGACCATCGATTTCGATTACGACATATCGCGCCAGACATATGACAACAGCCCGATGGTCGATCCGCAGACGGGTGTTGTCAGCTTCCCGCTCGGCACGCTCGATGGCATCGATACCATCTGGCGCGCCACGCGCGGCGTTGTGCAGCCGCAAGTCGGCTACAAGGAAAAGCAGAAGTTCAACCGCACCAACTGGTCGGTCACGCATCAGGGTGACTGGGGCTTCGGCAAGAGCTTTGTCTCGCTGGCCCATGTCGCCACCGAAAACCTTGGGCGCACCCGGCCTTTCTCGGTGGCTGAACGGCTGCTTCTGCAGGACATCTACAGCGCGCGGGGCATCTATGCCGGGTTGAGCGAGGCGCAACGTCGGCAGATCGCGGCAGACACGTTCCTGCCGCGCCCCGACCGCGATCTGGAAAGCAGCCAGTACACGCTCGACGCGCGTCTCATCATGCCGTTTCAAGGTTTTGCCGGGAAGCATCAGGTCGTTGTCGGCGGGCAGTATATCGATGGCGATCTGAAGGATTCGGTGTTCGGTCTGGAAGGCAGCACCGAAGGGCTGGCCGCCGTGCAGAAGCAGAAGCAGTGGTCGATCTTTGCTGAAGACAACTGGTCACCGGTCGATGCGCTAACCATCACGCTGGGCGCGCGTTATGACGAACATTTCCTGTTCGGCGGCCAGTTCAGCCCACGGGCCTATGCCGTGTGGAACGTGCTGCCCACGCTCGTCGTGAAAGGCGGGGTAAGCACCGGCTTCAAGACGCCGAAGACTACCGATCTCTACGATGGCATTCGCGGTTTCGGCGGGCAGGGGACCAGCCCGATGATCGGCAATCCCGATCTGGTCCCGGAAACCAGCGTGAATACGGAAATTGCCGTCTATTGGGATCCGACACCTTCCACCGGCGTCAACGTCACCTACTTCAAGAACGATTTCAACGACAAGATCGCCACCGCAACGGTCCGCCCCTGCGCTTTGACCAACTTCGTTCGCCCCTGTGCCAATCTGGGCGATTATTACGAAATCCTTGGGCTGGGTGGATCGATCAGCCAACCGACCAATATCGACAAGGCCGTGATCCAGGGTGTCGAAGTGGCCGGGCGGCTGGGCATTACGCAGGCGATCAAGCTGCGCGCGAACTACACCTATACCGACAGCGAACAGAAAACGGGCGCACAGGCTGGTTTGCCGCTGACCAACACCGCGCGGCACATGGCAAACGCATGGGCCGATTGGGCGATCACCTCGCGCCTCAGCGCGCAGCTCAACGTGGAGCACCGCTCTCGTCGCTATCGCGGTGTCGATACCGCCACGGGCGATCATCTCTATTTCCGCAGCTACACCGTGCTCAACCTCGGCGGGCAGGTGCGTCTGAACGATAGCCTCACCATCGGTGCGCGGGTGAACAATCTGCTGAACGAAGATTTCACCAGCTACCAGACCAATTTCATCGACAATGGCGATGGCACGTTCACGCCCAGCTTTGTCGATGATTACAACAACAAGGACAAGGCGCGGGCCTACTGGGTCAGCCTGAACGCGCGCTTCTGATCGATGGTTTGCCCGGCGGAATAGCCTTATCCCGCCGGGTGGCCTGTTGCCGCAATCGCGCGCCATTCAAGAAACGACTTGACCTCCGCCGTCACACCGTGTCTGTTTATGCGACTCATTCGCATTAGCTATTGCTTGCGTTGGTCAGGAGAGTGGCATGTATCAGTTCCTCGACAGTCCCGTCACAAGTCTGGGCAAGGGGGGCCAGTTGACCGTATGGGCCGCCCGTACCTGGATACTGGCGATGGGTGAACGCCGGTGTCCTGCCAGTGCCACCGCGCCGGGCTTTGCGGCAAACAGCGCGCTTTCGGCACTGCAGCCGTTTCTTCAGGTCATGAATCTCCTCAACCGGCATGGCCTTGAAACATTTCAGTTCTGCGCCCTGGCCTGCAACCATATCTCGGAACACGAGGCGATCATTCTTTCGCTGCTGGACGATGTGACTGGCGCGGCGGGCGATGGTGCGCGCGCCACGCTGGATCTGCTGGTCGAAGCCGAAGCTTGCGACGCCATAGAGGCGGCCTTTGGTCAGTGGGCCGCCGCCTTTCGGCGCGCCGGTCATACCATCGCCGCGCCCATTCTGACCCGGCCTGTTTGAAATGTATCAACTCGTCGATCGTCAGGTTGGTCTGCTGGCAAACGATGCGCGTTTTCTGCTCTGGGCCATGCGTGCCTGGGCCGATGCCGTGGCTCGGCGTATCTGCGCACCGCAGGCGCTCTTGCCCGGTTTCTCGACGATGGGTGCGCAAATGGCGCTTCCGCCGTTCCACATGGTATCGGCGCTGCTCAACCAGCACGCCCGCGATCAACTGGGTATGGCACCTATCGGCTGCCGCATGATTGCCGAACATGAAGCGGTGCTGCTTTCGCTCTGGCAGGATCTTGCAATGGCGCGCTTCGAAACCGCCGACGCCACGATCCGCCTGCTTGTGGCAGAGACGGCTGCTCCGCAGATCAGGCGGGCCTTCGCGGCGGCCTCAGCACAATTCGCAATGGCCGGGCTCGACCATTCCCAGATGACCCTTGAACAATCCGAGGCATAAGATGATGAGTGACCGCAAGGCAGCCTTTGCAGCGATGGCGCCTGCCTCCCTGACGATCGAGACAGTCAATTCGGTGAAGCACTGGAACGAACATCTGTTCAGTTTCACGATCACCCGGCCCGCATCGTTCCGCTTTCGATCTGGCGAATTCGTGATGATCGGGCTGCCGGGCGAGGGCAGGCCGTTGTTGCGCGCCTATTCGATAGCCAGCCCGGCCTGGGCCGAGGAACTGGAGTTCCTGTCGATCAAAGTGCCGGATGGGCCTTTGACATCGCGTTTGCAGGAAATTCAGCCCGGCGACCCGATCTTTCTGGGGCGCAAGCCCACCGGCACTCTGGTGGCGGATGCCCTGTTGCCCGGCAGGCGGCTGTTCCTGCTTTCGACGGGCACCGGCCTTGCCCCCTTCCTGTCGCTGATCCGCGATCCAGACATCTATGACCGCTTTGGGCAGGTGATCGTGGTCCACAGCGTCCGGCGGACCAGCGACCTTGCTTTCCGGGAAGAACTGGAAAGCCATCTGGCAGCGGACCCGCTGGTGCAGGATCAGGCCCTGCTACAGTTGATCTATGTGCCAACCGTCACGCGCGAGGCCTTTCGCACCACGGGCCGTATCGGCGAACTGATCTCTTCGGGGCGCCTGTTTGATGGCCTGAACGGCCCGCGCCAGTTCGACCCCGCGATCGACCGCGTGATGCTATGCGGAAGCATGGACATGATCCGCGATCTGTCAGCCATGCTGGAAACGGCGGGCTTCATTGAAGGATCGAATGCCAAGCCGGGCGATTTCGTGATCGAACGCGCCTTTGTGGGATAGCATTGCCTGACAGGCCGGTCTTATCTCCGTTGCTGTCAGGCCACGGCAAGGCCCAGGATCAGTCCGCCCAAGGCAGCGGCGGCAAGCACGCGCATGATGTTCCATTTCAGCTTGAACAGCAGCACGGCGGCCAGCGCTGCCAGCACCGCCGCGCGCCAGTCGAACGAGGACCAGACCGGAATGTTCAGGCGCAATGGTCCCACTTCGGCATTGGCCACGGCGGAAAACAGGACGTGGATGAAGAACCACGCGGTGAGGTTGGCGATCACGCCCACCACAGCCGCAGTCAATGCGGCCAGCCCGCCTTTCAGGCGCGGGGAATTTTCCATCCGTTCGATCCACGGCGCAAAGGTGAAAATCCACAGGAAGCAGGGCGCAAAGGTGACCCACGTGGTCAGCACTGCGCCCAGCAACCCGGCCACAAACGGCGAAAACGGCGCAGGCGCGCGGAAGGCCGCAAGGTAGCCGACGAACTGCGTGACCATGATCAGCGGCCCCGGCGTCGTTTCGGCAAGGCCAAGCCCGTCCGCCATTTCGCCGGCGCTCAACCAGCCATAATTCTGCACCGATTCCTGCGCCATATAGGCCAGCACGGCATAGGCCCCGCCAAACGTCACCACGGCCAGTTGCGAAAAGAAGCTGCCGATATCCCACAGCACATGGCTGCGGCCCAGCGTTGCCAGAACCAGCACCATCGGGGTCGCCCAGATTGCGCCCCAGATCAGCACGGTGCGGATTGAATGGCCCCACGGGCGTGGCGTTGCAATCGGCACGCCATTGCCGGGTTTCAGGGCAAGCCAATCCGGGCGCATCGCGGCCACGATCATACCCACCGCGCCTGCACCAAGCACCACCAGCGGGAATGGCGCATCGAACAGGAACAACGCCATGAAGGCCGCCACAGAAAGACCCCGCTTGAACCCGGTGTTGAGCGCGCGTCCGGCGATGCGCAGCAGGGCCTGCACCACGATGGCCAGCACTGCGGCCTTGATCCCCAGAAACAGCGCGGCAAACCAGCCAAGGTCAGCTGCAACCGCATAGAGCGCGGTCAGCGCCAGAATGATCAGCGCACCGGGCAGCACGAACAGAAGTCCGGCCACCAGCCCGCCACGTAACCCGTGCAGTTTCCAGCCGATCCATGTGGCCAGTTGCTGCGCTTCAGGCCCGGGCAGGAGGTGACAGAAATTGAGGGCGTGGAGATACTGCTCCTCGTCCACCCAGCGCCGCTCGTCCACCAGTTCCCGGTGCATCAGCGCGATCTGCCCCGCTGGCCCGCCAAAGCTCAGAAACCCGATCCGCGCAAAAACGCGCACCATTTCGCGAAAATCGGGATGTGTATTTGAAATTGCCATTCGCCTCATGCCTCACCATCCGCGAGTAGCGGACCAACAAGGCAACACTTGGGCGGCAAGGCCTGACCGGGAGGTTGCTGCGCCCCGGTGCTGACGCAGTAGCCCTAGGTCAAGCGTCACGCAACCCTTCGTCTCAATTTACATAATGTAAATTATCAATCAATTACACCAACGTCGGTGGATTCTACCTTGAAGTGCGAAATTCGAGGATTTCTGAGGCTTCAGCCCC
>NZ_JBMLSM010000219.1:0-2261 GCF_049240505.1 Novosphingobium sp. | reverse complement strand
CACATAGGCAATATGCTCGCCCTTCGGCCCCAGCTTCGGCGTCAATTCGCCGCCCTTGGTGCCCTCAACCTTGCGTACGGAACCGTCCAGCCCGGCAAGGAACAGGTCGCCATCCACCGGCACCAGCACTGACTTGCCGTCTGCACTCCATTCATAGGACACGATGCCCTTCAGATCGCCGATGCGCTGCCGCTCACGCTGCATCTTCTCGGCTTCCGAAAGCTGGCGCCCAGAGGACAGCTTGAGCGAATCCACCAGCATCTTCCATTCGCTGGTCTGGCGGTCGAATCCCCACAGGTCGTACCGCTCCCGATCGTCGGCACGGTTCTTGAGCAGCGTCAGATAACGGCCATCGGGCGAAAGCTTCACCGCGCGCGGCGTTGGCCCGTTCAGGCTGGGGCTGGCGAACACGCGCTCGAAAGTCAGCGCAGCGGCATCGACAGGCGCGGGGGCAGCGGCAGGCGCAGTCATCTGGGTTCCCTGTTGGGCAAGCGCAGGCGTAGTGACAACAGCGGTCAGCGCGCAGGCGGCGAGCAGGCGGAAGTGGCGCATGGTGTTTCGGTATCCTCTGGCCCGTGCCGTGGCCGGGCATGTTCGCAATGCCCCTTGGGTGGCCCGAAATGGTTGCGTATGAAAGCAAAAAAGGCGCCCCGGCTCTGAGCCAGGACGCCTTTCTTAACACGTTAGCCGTGTTGCGGCGTTGCTCAGGCCTTGGTGACCTTACGCTCAGCAATACGCGCCGATTTACCGGTGCGGCCACGAAGATAGTAGAGCTTCGCACGACGCACGACACCACGGCGCACCACGGTAATCGAATCGATGTTGGGCGAATAGAGCGGGAACACGCGCTCCACACCTTCGCCGAACGAAATCTTGCGAACGGTGAAGTTCGAGCCAAGGCCACGGTTCGAACGCGCGATGCACACGCCTTCGTAAGCCTGAACGCGGGTGCGTTCGCCTTCGACGACGCGCACGCCAACGCGGACGGTGTCGCCTGCGCGGAAGTCTGGAATTTCCTTCTTCGCCTTGAATTCGGCGATGGCTTCAGCTTCAAGCTGCTGAATCAGGTTCATTTTCAATCGTCCTGCACTTCACGCTGCGCGCCAGAGGCAGACTGGACCCGAACGCCGATGTGGCGCTCCCAAAGGTCCGGCCTGCGTAACCGTGTATCGTTCTCGGACTTTGACTTGCGCCAAGCCGCGATCTTCGCATGATCCCCCGATCGCAGCACTTCAGGGATCGTGCGCCCTTCCCACTCAGCAGGTCGGGTATAGTGCGGGTATTCAAGGAGACCGTTCTCGAACGACTCCTCATGCCCGCTAGAAGCCGCGCCCATTACGCCGGGAAGCAGCCGAATGCAAGCGTCGAGCAGCATCAAAGCCGCACATTCGCCACCCGACAATACGATGTCCCCGACCGAGACTTCCTCGACCTCGCGACCGTCGAAAATCCGCTCGTCAAAACCTTCGAACCGCCCACATAGAACGATCACCCCCGGCCCGTCCGCAAGCTCCCGCACCCGCTCCTGCGTCAGCGGCTTGCCGCGCGGCGTCATGGCGATCACCGGGCAGCCCGGATGGGCATCCCGCGCATAATCTATGGCCTTGGCGAGCACATCCACGCGCAAAACCATCCCCGCCCCGCCACCGGCCGGCGTGTCGTCAACGGTCCTATGCTTGTCGATAGCAAAGTCGCGGATCTGCACCGCATCCATCGCCCACCTCCCTTCGCGCAACGCCCGCCCGGCAAGGCTGACGCCCAGCGGACCGGGGAACATTTCGGGGTAAAGGGTCAGGACGGTGGCGGCGAAGGTCACTGATCCACCCAGCCCGCCTCAATCAATATCCGCTCGTCGGTCCATTCCGGCACGGCTTGCGGCCTCATCGGCACCATGAACTTCTTGCCATCGGGCTTGCGGACTTCAATCACGTCGCCCGCGCCGAAATTCTCCACGCCAACGCATGCGCCCAGTGCCTCGCCTTCGGTCGAAACTGCGGGCAGGCCAATCAGGTCGGCGTGATAGTATTCGCCATCCGCCAGCGCAGGCAGCGACGATCGGGGCACAGTCAGCGCCGTGCCACGCAACTTTTCCGCCGCCGTGCGATCCGCCACTTCGGCAAAGCGGGCAATCGCCCCGCCCTTGCCGTCGTCCTTCAGCTTCACGACGGTCAGTGAAGAATCGTTGAAAGCGCGGTAGCTCTTGAGAGCCACCACGCCTTCACCGAACAGCTTCAAGCGGACCTCGCCCGCCACTCCATGCG
>NZ_JBMLSM010000218.1:0-59198 GCF_049240505.1 Novosphingobium sp. | reverse complement strand
GGGCAGCGTTTTCAGCTTCGATGCGGGCGCGGTTGGCTTCGAAGACCTTGCGGTTTGCTTCGTTGGCGCGCAGCGCCTTCTTGTTGGGCAGCAGGAAGTTGCGGGCGTAGCCGTCCTTGACGGTCACTTCGTCGCCGATGGCGCCCAGCTTCTCGATGCGCTCGAGCAGGATGATCTGCATGGGTAGCGCTCCTTACTTCACGATGTAGGGCAGGAGGCCGATGTGCCGGGCGCGCTTGATCGCCTGGCTCAGCTCACGCTGCTTCTTCGCCGAAACGGCGGTGATGCGCGACGGGACGATCTTGCCACGCTCGGACATGAAGCCCTGCAGCAGACGGACGTCCTTGTAGTCGATCTTCGGAGCGTTCTTGCCCGAGAACGGGCAGCTCTTGCGGCGGCGGAAAAACGGACGAGCCATCTCTTATTCCCCTTCGCGTTCGCGGCGGCGGCTGCGCTCGCGGTCGTTCTTGCGCATCATGACCGAAGGGCCACCTTCATGTTCGTCAACGCGGACGGTCATGTAGCGGATCACGTCTTCGTTGATCTGCGTCTGGCGCTCGAGCTCGGCGATCACGTCGCCACCAGCTTCGATGTTCAGCAGCACGAAGTGCGCCTTGCGGTTCTTCTGGATCTTGTATGCCAGCGAACGAAGGCCCCACGTCTCGGTCTTGGTGACCTTGCCGTTGTTGCTTTCGACGATTTCGGTGGCGGTAGCGGCAAGCGCATCAACCTGAGCCTGGCTCAGATCCTGGCGCGCCAGAAACACATGCTCGTACATCGGCATGGCTCGCGTCCTTCATCTATCTAACCGATCGCTGGCTTGTCCGCGGGATTGCGGGGCCCCTCCGGCTTTCTTCCTTTCACCGGCACGCTGCCGATGAAGGGGCGGCGCATAGCGATTCTGGTGCGGAAAGCAAGGACGAACTGGCCGTCAGCGCGCGTTTGCCGATGGTTGGGATGATACTTTCGGGTTCGGAGCAGGCATTGTGCCGCAAAACAGCGCAGATGTGATGCCGTTGGATCGCACGATAAGGTAGCTGGCAATGGCCAGCAGCATTACCGCGCTCGAAGCGGTCATCCACTGCACTTCGGCTGGAACGGGCAGGGCGCGCGCTTGTGGCAACACCAGCATCGCCCAAATCAGATGGAACAGATATATCGCCAAGGCACCATCGACGAAGAAACTGATTGTGCGGCTTGGTCCCTTTACAGCCCATGCGAGCAGGCGGAACAGCGCCAGCGACATCAGCATGGCGAGCGGCAGTTCTATGGCGCGCAGGGTAAGCGTTCCGGCCAGATCGGGGTAGATTTCCTTGCCCAGCGCCGGGCGCAGGAGCGGGTCGAGGGCAAGATAGGGGATCAGTAGCATGACGATCCCCGGAATGATCCACCGGCTGCGCAGGGCAAAAAGCTGCGCTCCGATGCGGGCATGCCACGCAATGACGCCCAGCGCGAAACCGGCGGCATGAAACAGAAACTGCTGCCACAGCAGCGATTCTATCGGTGCATCGGGGATGGCTGGAACCTGCTCTGCCGCGTAGCGAACCAGTCCCCAAAGGGCGAGCAGTGCCAGAAGAACGAGGCTTTCCGGCCCGGCCAGCAGCATAGCGCGCCGCATCCGTTCTCCCGGAGCGATGCGGGCAAGGGGGACGGCAGCGTAAGTGGCGCAAAACCCAAGCAGGACGACAAGGAACCACAGGTGATCAAGCGCCAGCGGCAGGCCCATGAAGGGCGGGGATGGGCGGTGCAGTACGATGTGCTGCAACTGGAACTGGACGGCCCCCAGTGTCAGAAGGCTGGCAATGAACGGTAGGCCGAGGCGCCGAACCCGCTCGTCCAGCCACACCCGCGTGCCTTTGCGTTCGCGGATCATGCCCGCGAAATAGCCTGCAAGCATGAAGAACGCGAACATGCGAAAGGCATGGGTGACCGAGGCCCAGCCACCGATCCATAACGATTGCTGAAAGTCGGTAGCCGCCGGATCGCTTTCAAAGATGGCCTTGGTTGCCACGTGGAACGGCAAGCCAAGCAGCAGCAGCAGCGCGCGGGCGGCGTCAAGGTGGTGCAGGCGGGGCGCGGTCGCAGGCATGTGCGGCCCCTAGAGCAATTTTGCTGCTGTTTGAAGCGGAACGAAGTTGTAGGCAAAACGCTGCACACTTGCGCTAGAGGCTGGCTTCCCGCAAATCGGCCGCCTGAACGCGAACCCATTCAAGGATTTTCCCGCCCCATGCCTACCGGTCTTGTCGCCCTGCTTGACGACGTGTCCGTCATTGCCCGCGCTGCGGCTGCCTCGCTTGATGACGTGAGCGCGGCTGCCGCCAAGGCCGGGTCGAAAGCGGCAGGCGTGGTGATCGATGACGCCGCGGTAACGCCGTCCTACGTCACGGATTTTACACCGGATCGCGAACTGCCGGTCATCGCGCGGATTGCCAAGGGTAGCTTGTTCAACAAGCTGGTCATCCTGCTGCCGGCTGCCTTGCTGCTGAGCGCTTTCCTGCCGGGCGCGATAACACCAATCCTGATGGCGGGCGGTCTGTTCCTGTGCTTTGAAGGCGCGGAAAAGATCATGGAAAAGCTGGGTGCGGAAAAGCATGGTCAGACACTGGAAGACCATCCCACCGATGTGGCCGCGTTCGAGGAACAGCGCGTTTCAGGGGCGGTTCGCACCGACCTGATCCTCTCGGCTGAAATCATGGCTATCGCCTTGGCCGAAGTTGCAGACGAAAGCATCGTGCAGCAGGGGATCATCCTTGCCGTGGTCGGCATAGCCATCACGATTGCGGTTTACGGTGCGGTTGGCCTGATCGTGAAAATGGACGATATCGGCCTTCATCTGGTGAAGAAATCTTCCGCTGTGGCGCGCAGTGTGGGGGCCTTGCTGCTCAAGGCGATGCCGGTTCTGCTGATGCTGCTTGCCACAATCGGCACGCTGGCGATGCTGTGGGTTGGCGGTGGGATTATCCTGCATGGTAGTGAAGAGCTGGGCCTGCATGGACCGGCAGAACTGGCCCATGCGGCACAGCATGCTGTCGAACATGCCACAGGGCCACTGGGCGCTGTACTGGGCTGGCTGACTTATGCTGTTATTTCGGCAATCGTCGGGCTGGTGCTGGGCGCGATCGTCGCGTGGATCGTGCATCTTGTCGGCAAGGCGCGCGGCAAGCACTGATCACGCACTGATCACGGCCGCGCGCGCCTTTTGCGCAATCAGGCGGCGTGGCGGATCGGGTGCGGCCGGGATGCCGCAGCTTCGCGATAGTGCTTGATCGCAAATTCGCTGACGAGGCTTTCGAACACATCGTCGTGCAGTGGGCGTTCGAATTCGAGCCCGCTAACACGCTCGCGGCTCCATACCACGAAAGCCAGCTTGGGCTGCAAGCCGGGAAGCATGAGCTGGATCGGTTCGTCAATCCGCAGCTTTTCCAGCCCCTCTATCCGCGCGCCATACTGGTTGAGGTCTTTAAGGATGACCGTTGACCGTTCAGTGCCGTGTTTGCAGCGCACGGGCAGTTCGATTCCGACACGCGCCGCGCGGCGCTTGGCATCGAATTCCCCGTTATCGGTATCCAGCCACATGGCAAATCCTCCACTTGCGTTAACCACAAGCCTTAGGACGGTCTAACGTTCAAAAGTTTCAGGGGGCCTAATGGAGCGCCTGCAGATAATTTTGCGCTTTGCGCAATCGCTGCTGCTGACTTTGCATGTGCCAGCGTCCCCCCAGTTGCGCTGGATCAACGTTGCCGGTGCCAAGGCCGCTAGAACGCCGCTTCAGGAAGACCCAGCAACCTGAGGAGACGTAAAGATGAGCGCCACAACTCTTGCTGAATTGGCGGCTGTACAGCAACTTACCACCCGCGATGGCCTCACGCTTGATGTCCGCTCTGCCTTTGCCGAGGATGAGGCCCTCCTCGAAAACTTCTTCGAAAAGGTCAGCGCCGAAGACCGGCGTTTCCGCTTTCTTGCTGCCAGCAAGCATGTTGGGCACGACCAGCTCGTGCCGCTGACGCACGTTGATCACTGGCGAACCGAGAGCTTTCTTGCGTTTGAGCGACACAGCGGTGCGTTGGTAGCTTCGGCCATGCTGGCCTGCGATGCTGCGATGGATACGGGCGAGATTGCTGTTTCGATCCGCAATGACTTTCGCTGTCGGGGCATCGGTTGGACCATGCTTGACCTGATCGCGGAAGAGGCGGCCAAGCGCGGCCTCAAGCGTGTCATCTCGATCGAGGACCGCGACAACCACGCTGCTATCGAGCTTGAACGCGAAAAGGGTTTCGTCGCCCACGGTATCGATGGCGATCCGCATCTGGTGATGCTCGAAAAGAGTTTCTGAAAGCCCTCGGGTCGCACCTTCGGAGGAAGGGCCGGGGAGAAAGGCCGGGGCGCGCTGAGGTGCGGTCCGGCCTTTCGTTTTGTTTCAGACGCGGCGCAGGATGTCGCGGGCAAAGAGTGAAAGCGTATCGTCGCGGGCGCCCATCACGACTACGCGGTCACCGGGCTGGGTCAGCACGGCGATACGGTTGGCGCAATCGTCGCGCGCAGCGATATGTTCAGCATTGCCGCCGTGCTGGCGGATCATTTCGACAATGCGTTCGGAGCCGACCGATCGGTCTACCGTGCCGCCGAAATAGACCGGGTCGCACAGGATCGTTATGTCATCTGCCCCAAGCCGCGTTGCCAGAACTTCGGCAAGTTCGTGGCCCATCTGCCGCAACGGGCCATAACCATGTGGCTGAAAAAACGCGATGACACGGCCGGGATGGGCTTTCAGCGTCGCAAGCGTGGCGGCGACCTTTTCGGGGTTGTGGCCGAAATCGTCTATGACCGTTACGCCCGATGCAGACGTGCCCACGATGTCGAACCGCCGCGCCAGACCGGTAAAGGTGCTGAGGTGTTTCACCGCATCGTCTAGCGCCACACCGGCAGCATTCGCCGCCGCCAGTGCAGCCAGCGCGTTGGCAAGGTTGTGCCGTCCGGGCATTTGCAGGGTCAGCGCATGAATCTCGCCATTGCGGCGATCCGCAATGCGCGCAGAAATCGTGGTTGCGCTTTCGCTTATCGAGCCATGCTCAACTGAAATCTGCGCATCGGCACCGAAGCCGAAAGTGATGGCAGCCTTGGCTCGCCCGATCAGCGCCATGCTTTCAGCATCGTCGGCGTTGACAACTGCCGTTTCTGACCGGGCAAGGAAATCGCCAAACAATTCGCGCAGTTCTTCAAGGCTCTTGTGATCAAGGCTCACATTGTTGAGCACGGCAATAGCGGGGTTGTAGAGCGCAATAGAGCCGTCGCTCTCGTCCACTTCGGAAACGAATACGCCACCCGCGCCCACGCGCGCCGAAGCAAAGGGCGCATCGGCGGCAACGAAGTTTTTCATCACCGCGCCGTTCATGATCGTGGGATCACGGCCCGCCTCTGTCAGAATCCACCCGATCATGCCGGTAACGGTCGATTTGCCGCTGGTCCCGCCCACCGCGATGCCTTGCGGTGCGGCATTGAACAGCGCCGACAGCAATTGCGCCCGGCTCATCCGCGCGCAGCCCAGTGCCTTTGCCCGAACCACTTCCGGCACGGAATCCTCCACCGCAGCAGACGCAACCAGAACCTGATCAGCGGAGGAAATGCCGGAGCCATCCTGTGTAAATAATTTAAATCCAAGGCTTTCGAGCCATGCGAACTTTTCGGGCGTGCGGCCCTGATCGCGGCTGCGGTCCGATCCTGCCACTTGCGCCCCCATGCCACGCAGGATCAGCGCCAAAGGCAGCATACCCGACCCGCCGATGCCGCAGAAGAACCATTCGCGGGCTGCAAGGTCAGTCGGGGTCAAAGGCTGTGCGTCGGTCATCGCAGTGCGGTATGCGCACGCGCCGTCGGTGACAACCTTCCTATTGCCGCTTTCACCCGATGCGCGAAACCGGCTAGGAATGGGCCATGACCAGCCGGATCGCCATTTGTGCCCCGTCGACGCCTTTCCTGCGTGAAGATGCAGCACGTCTTGATGCGCTGGCCAAAGCCGAATTTCCTCAGCTCGAACTCGTTTTTCATGAACAGAGCTTCGCCAGCGAAGGGCATTTTGCCGGGCCTGACGCCCAGCGCCTTGCTGCATTTGTGGAATGCGCAAACGATCCACAGGTCGATGCGGTGTGGTTCGCGCGGGGAGGGTACGGCGCGAACCGTATCGCGATGGACGCCCTGCCGCTGCTTGGCCCCGAGGCTTACGACAAGCAGTATCTCGGCTATTCGGACGGTGGCACGCTGCTCGGCGCGCTATATCGTGCCGGAATCGGGCGTCCTGTCCACGCGCCGATGGCCAACGATATCCGGCGCGAAGGCGGCGAAGCGGCTGTCCGCCGCACGTTGGGCTGGCTGGCTGGTTCGCGCGATGGGCTTGAGCCTTCGCTGGGCGAAGGCTGTCCTGCCGTCGCGTTCAATCTAATGACGCTTGCGATGCTTTGTGGCACGCCCTTGATGCCCCACCTTTCCGGTCACGTGGTGATGGTCGAAGAGGTGGCAGAATATCACTATGCAGTGGACCGGCTGCTGTTTCATGTGACCGGAAATCTGGCCGCTGCGGGAATAGCCGGGCTGCGCCTTGGCAGGGTAAGCGACGTGCCGGAGAACGATCGCCCGTTTGGTTGCCATGTAGAAGACATGGCGCGCCACTGGTGTAGCCGTACCGGCATTGCTTGGCTGGGCCGGGCCGATATCGGTCATGATGTTGACAACAGGATCGTGCCGTTCGGTATTGCCTGATCGGCGGTGCCGGAATAGGGCGCGCCACCGTTTGCGCCGCCGTTACCAAACGGCCGCACAGCAGGAGAGTATGATGCGAGCGTTCGTTTTTCCGGGGCAGGGCAGCCAGAAGGTTGGCATGGGCCTAGAACTTGCCGAAGCCAGTGCCGTTGCGCGCGAAGTGTTCGAGGAAGTGGACGATGCGCTGGGGCAGAAGCTCTTCCAGATCATGAAGGAAGGCCCGGAAGACGTTCTCACGCTTACCGAAAACGCCCAGCCCGCGATCATGGCCAATGCCATCGCCGTGTTGCGCGTGCTTGAGAAGGAAGGTGGCATCACCCTGGCCGACAAGGCCGATTTCGTCGCGGGCCACAGCCTTGGCGAATATACCGCGCTTTGCGCCGCCGGAGCATTCAGCCTTGCCGATACCGCGCGCCTGCTCAAGCTGCGCGGCCAGTCGATGCAAGCTGCCGTTCCGGTGGGTATCGGTGCAATGTGCGCCCTGCTGGGGGCGGATATCGAAAAGGCGACTGCTCTGGCCGAAGCTGCTGCAGAAGGCGAAGTCTGCACGGTCGCCAACGACAACGATCCCACGCAGGTCGTGCTTTCCGGCCACAAGGCCGCGATCGAGCGCGCGGTGGCGATGGTCAAGGATCACGGCATCAAGCGTGGCGTGATCCTGCCGGTATCCGCGCCGTTCCACTGCCCGCTGATGCAGCCTGCTGCCGATGCGATGGCCGAGGCTTTTGAAAAGACTTCGCCGTCCGCTTTGCGCGTTGCCCTGTTTGCCAATGTCACCGCTGCAGTGGTGACCGACCCGGCAGAGGTAAAGCGACTGCTGGTTGAGCAGGTTACCGGCCGTGTCCGCTGGCGGGAAAGCGCCATCGCGATGCAGGCCGCAGGCGTCGAGCAGTTCGTCGAACTTGGCGGAAAAGTGCTCGGCCCAATGATCAACCGCTCGGTTGCGGACGTCTCCGTTACCAGCGTTGTCGGCATGGCCGACATCGAAGCCTTGCTGAAGGAGCTTTGAGCTTATGGAAAACCGCCTTTTCGATCTCAGCGGCATGACCGCCCTCGTCACCGGCGCGGCTGGCGGCATTGGTTCGTCCATCTGCCATGCACTGGCAAAGCAGGGTGCGCGCATCGCGCTTTCAGGCACCAATCCTGCGAAACTCCGTGCTTTCCGTGAAGAACTCAACGACACTTACGGCCACGACCACGTGGAGATCACGTGTGATCTGTCGAACACTGAACAGGTCGAGCATCTCGTGCCCGCCGCGATGGACACGCTGGGCAAGCTGGACATTCTGGTGAACAATGCCGGCATCACGCGCGATAATCTGGCGATGCGGATGAAGGACGACGAGTGGGACGCGGTAATTCGCGTGAACCTTGAAGCCGCGTTCCGCCTGATGCGCGCGGCCACCAAGCCGATGATGAAAGCGCGCTTTGGCCGCATCGTTTCAGTCACCAGCGTCGTTGGGGCGACGGGCAATCCGGGGCAGGTGAACTATGCTGCTGCCAAGGCAGGCCTTGTCGGCATGTCGAAGTCGCTCGGGCAGGAGCTGGCCAGCCGTGGCGTGACCGTCAACTGCGTGGCCCCCGGATTCATCCGCACCGCCATGACTGACGTTCTGCCCGATGGCCAGAAGGATGCGCTGAACGCGCGCATCCCGATGGGCCGCATGGGCGAAGGTTCGGACATTGGTGCTGCTGTCGCCTATCTCGCTTCCAAGGAAGCAGGATACGTCACCGGGCAGACACTGCACGTCAACGGCGGCATGGCGATGCTTTCCTGAGCCTCGCTGGACCGATTTCAGGGAGTTTTATCCCCAGCTTAGGCCTTGCTGGCGGGACCGGCGCTTGCCGAGTCGCGCCTCTGCGTTAAGACAGGTAGTCCGAACCATACGCCGGGGAGCGTGATTCCCCGGTTCAGCCATATCTACGGGACAGGGCGCTTGCCGCTTCCCGGGGGGATCGAGACGAGAATGAAGGCGACGATCGAACGCGCGACTCTCCTGCGCTGCCTGTCCCACGTCCAGTCGGTGGTTGAACGCCGCAACACGATTCCGATCCTGTCGAACGTGCTGATCGAGGCTTCGCCCGACAGCACCGTGCGCCTGATGGCGACCGACCTTGATCTGCAGATCGTGGAAACGATGGCCGCAGTCTCGGTTGAAGGGCCGGGGGCGATCACTGTTTCGGCGCACCTGTTGTTCGACATTGCCCGCAAGCTGCAGGATGGTTCGCAGGTCAGCCTCGAAACTTCCGAAAATCGCATGATCGTCAAGGCAGGGCGCAGCCGCTTTCAGTTGCCCACACTGCCGCGCGATGATTTCCCGGTTATCGTCGAAGGCGATCTGCCCACCAGCTTCGAAGTGCCCGCGCGCACACTGGCCGAACTCATAGATCGCACGCGCTTTGCGATCTCCACAGAAGAAACGCGCTACTACCTCAACGGCATTTTCCTGCACGTTTCGGATGAAGCGCAGCCGGTGCTTAAGGCTGCCGCAACCGATGGCCATCGCCTTGCACGCTTCACCATCGCTCGCCCCGATGGGGCAGAGGGTATGCCCGATGTGATCGTACCCCGCAAATGCGTGGGCGAGTTGCGCAAGCTGCTCGAAGAAGTGCTCGATTCCGCTGTCTTGATCGACCTTTCCGCCAGCAAGGTCCGCTTCACGCTGGGCGGTGAAAACGGTGTGGTCCTCACCAGCAAGCTGATTGACGGGACATTCCCCGATTACAGCCGCGTGATCCCCACCGGGAACGACAAGTTGCTCAAGCTGGATCCCCGCTCGTTCTTTGAAGGCGTCGATCGCGTTGCGACGATTGCCACCGAAAAGACCCGCGCGGTCAAGATGGCGCTTGAAAACGATCGTGTGACGCTTTCGGTCACCAGCCCGGACAACGGTACTGCTGCCGAAGAATTGCCTGCAGACTACAGCTCAGCCGGGTTCGAGATTGGTTTCAACGCCAATTATCTCAAGGACATCCTCAGCCAGATCGATGGTGACACGGTGGAACTGCATCTGGCAGACGCCGGGGCGCCGACGCTGATCCGCAAGGATGACAAGAGCGCCGCGCTCTATGTTCTGATGCCGATGCGGGTCTGACCGAATCGATCGGGCCGGGCAATTGATGTCGTCGGGCCCGATCATTGGTTAACGGATAACTGCGGTTTGCCGTAGTAGGCCCACTCTGGACCAAATTACTCTATTTGAACGACGTTAAGCGTAACCCGGCTCCTGACAGGAGTACCGAGGATGGACACCGCTTACGATCCGCAGGCCGTTGCCAAGAAGCTGGCATTCTACAATATCGGGCGTGATGATCTTGACCGCTTCCCGCTGATCGCTTCGGCTCTGCGAGCGCATGCACCGCCTGCGCTCGACAAACTGTACGATCAGATAGCGGCCACGCCCGAAACTGCGAAGTTCTTTGGTTCGCGCCAGATGATGAACCATGCGCGCGACAAGCAGATCGAACATTGGGCGGGTATGTTCAGCGGCAGTATCGATCGGGCCTACTTCGGCAGTGCTGAACGGATCGGCAATGTCCACGCCCGCATCGGGCTTGAGCCAGCTTGGTACATTGGCGCCTATGCCTCGGTGCTCGAAAATGTCCTGAACAAGATGTTTTCAGGCTTTGGTGCCATTTTCCGCCGACGCAGGATTGCGCGGTCGGTCGGTTCGATGATCAAGATGGCGTTGCTCGATATGGAAGTGGCGCTTTCTGCCTATTTCAAGGCAGAAGAAGCCGCTCGAATTGCTGTAATCGATGAAGTGAGCGCTGCCCTGCGTGCGATGGCGGAGGGGGACTTCGCGACAAAAGCACCGGATTTGCCAACCGCTTTTGCTGAGTTGCAAAGGCATCTCGATGAGATGCGCTTGCAGGTATCAAGCGCGCTGACCAATGTGTCAGAAACATCAGGCTCGGTCGATGTCGGTGCCAAACAGATACGCCAGGCTTCCGACGATCTTGCGCGCCGCACCGAACAGCAGGCTGCAAGCCTGGAAGAAGCTTCGGCGGCCATGACCACTTTGGCTTCGAATGTCAGAACTGCCGCCGACGATGCCGTTCACATGCACGATTCGGTCCAGCAGGCTCATGGCGAGGCAATGAAGGGTGGGGAAGTCGTCGGTGAAGCAGTGTCTGCCATGAACGACATTCACAATTCCGCGCAGGAAATCGGCAAGATCATTTCGGTTATCGATGGCATCGCGTTCCAGACCAATCTGCTTGCCCTGAACGCCGGGGTAGAGGCTGCCCGTGCAGGTGATGCGGGGCGTGGATTTGCCGTTGTCGCCACCGAAGTGCGCGCACTTGCGCAGCGCACCGCCGATGCGGCGCGCGATATCAAGACGCTGATTGGCGATAGTTCGGTTCAGGTGGAGCGTGGCGTCAACCTGGTCGGCCAAACGGGTGAGACATTTTCTGTGATCGTCGAACAGGTGGGCCATGTCGCCCAACTTGCCAGCAGCATCGCAAGAATGGCGCACGAACAGGCCACAAGCATCGGCCAAGTGCGCGAAACCGTGCGTGATATGGATACGATGACGCAGCAGAATGCCGCAATGGTCGAGGAGGCAACTGCGGCGGCGCGTAGTCTTGCGAATGAAGCAGACCGCCTCTCGACGCTCGTATCACGCTTTCGCCTTGAACGCGCTGGGCAGGAGCTGCCCAATCACTACCGCAACGCGGCTTGATAGACGGCTCGCAAAAGCTTGCGGTCCTGTCCCGGTGCCAGTCGCTCTCTCAACCGGCGCGCCGTGACAGGACCACCAACCTTGTTTTACTCTGCGGCTTCCAGCAATTCGGCACGCTGCGGCCCGCGGATAAGGTTGCCCGGTGTCGCCCCGGTCCATTCGCCTTGGCGGAACGTCACTTTGCCACCCTTGATCGTGCAGTCATACCCTTCGGCTTTCTGCAGCAGGCGCTTGCCTCCAGCAGGCAGATCGAACGCCAGCCAAGGTTTGAGCAGTCGCACATTCTCGAAATCGATCACGTTGATATCGGCCATATAGCCCGGCGCAATTACACCGCGATCATCAAGGCCATAGAGCCTTGCCGTGTCGCGGCATTGACGCTTGACGGCGTTTTCAAGGCTGATCCGGCCTCCGCGCGCACGATCACGCACCCAGTGTTGCAGCATGAACGTGGGGCTGGCAGCATCGCAGATGGTGCCGCAATGCGCCCCGCCATCTGACAGCGAGTTCACCGTATCGTCAGAAGCTTGCAGGGCTTCGAGGAAATCGAGATTGCCATCGGCGTAATTGAGGATCGGCAGGTAGATAAAGCCCGTACCGTCGTTTTCCATCAGCTTGTCATAGGCATAGGCGTCTGACGCAACGCCCGCCGCCTTTGCTCGTGCCAAAATACTGGCCTCCGCCTGCGGTTCGTAATCGAACCCTTCGTCCATGATGAACTGGTTGTGCCAGCCCTCGGCAATCATCATGAACAGGCCGATGATGTCGCTTTCGGGGTAGGCATTCCTTTCGGCCAGAACTTTCGCGCGGAAAGCCGGGTCTTTGAGGTGTGCGAGCTGTTCGTCCCACGGCAGGTCGGCAATGGCGACATAGCTGGGACGGAAGCGGAACGGGTGGATGGTCCCCTGCCACGCCATGATCACGCCATTCCCGCGCAGCGCGATCTGGGCAACGATGTTCGCTCCTTGCGCGTTCTGGCGGCGCATTTCGTCGATCTGCTCGCTCAGCGGCATTTCCTTGGCAATGGACTGGAGTGCGGCATAGGTCACCGGCAGGCCAGTTTCTCGGCTCAGCGCGCCCATCCAGCCGAACTCGTCCCATTCCCGCTTCATGTCAGACGCCATTTCGAACACGCCATAGCCGACTCGGCCCATTGCGCGGCCGATCTCGATCAGCTCTTCCGCCGTGGCCGTCGTCCCCGGCACCACTTCGCCATCGACCGATTTGTGGATCACTGTGCGGCTTGTGGAAAAGCCCAATGCTCCCGCACGCACGCCTTCCTCAACGATTTCGGCCATCTGCCGGATGTCATCGGCTGTCGGAATTGCACCGGGTTTTTCACGTTCTCCCAGCACATAGGCGCGAACCGCGCCATGCGGAACGTGCGTGCCGATATCCACCGCGCGTGGCATCTGCTCCAGTGCGTCGAGGTATTCAGGGAACGTCTCCCAGTTCCACTTCATTCCTTCGGCAAGCGCAGTGCCCGGAATGTCTTCTACCCCTTCCATCAGGCCGATCAGCCAATCGTGCCGGTCGGGTGCGGCAGGTGCAAAGCCAACGCCGCAGTTGCCCATGATCACCGTGGTCACGCCATGCCAAGATGACGGCGCCATTTCGGCATCCCACGTGGCCTGCCCGTCGTAATGCGTATGAACATCAACCCAGCCCGGCGCGACGATCCGTCCCGTCGCATCGATTTCTTCGGCTGCATCGCCGCGCACCGTACCGACGGCGGCGATCAACCCGTCTTTTACCGCAATATCGCCGACAAAGCGCGGAGCGCCGGTTCCGTCGACGATCGTTCCGTTCCTGATGATAAGGTCATAGGCAGACATGGACAGCTCCTTCTCCCCGCGCAGGCCGACTCGCAGCGGCAGCCTTCCGCGTTAACCGTTCGATTAGGTCAGAGCGCGGCTATGCGGTCAATCGCAGTTCATTGACCGATTGCTCGGATCATGTCGCCCACATCGACGAACTTTTCCCGTGGAGCATCGTCACGGGCACGCGCCTGTTCGGCTTCTTCGATGCGCTTCCAATCGCGGAACGTCACGATGTCGAGGCTGCGCTCCGCTGCCAGCGCATCAAAGCCGGGACGTCCTGCCTTGCGCCCGGCTTGCGGCATGTCCTGCGCGATCAATTCGATCACCCCGAAACCATCGGGCCGGTTGGTGCCGATCGTGCCCGATGGCCCACGCCGCGCCCAGCCTACACAATACAGCCCCGGAAGGATGCGGCCCTGATCATTGGCGAACCGACCCGCGCGTTCATCAAACGGTACGCCTGCGATCGGTGACGTCTGATATCCGATGCATGAAACCACAAGGTCTGCCGGGATTTCGTAAAATTCGCCCGTCCCCACGGCTCGGCCAACCTCGATGCGGGTCCGCTCAACCGAGATCGCGCGCACGTTGCCCTCGCCGATCAACCCGCGCGGGGCGGCGAAGAAATCAAACTCCACTTCAAGCGGAAGGTCCGCCCGGTGGCTTTCCGGTATTGCCGCGAATGATCGCAGATGCGTCACGGATTTGCGGATGCCGGGTTCCAGCATGGCATCTTCATCGAGTTCGGGCAGGTCGTGCGGATCAACCCTTGGCGCAGCGCGGGAAAGATGGCCCAGTTCGCCAAGTTCCTTTGGCGTCATCATGATCTGATGCGGTCCGCGCCGCCCGAGGATCACGATGCGCTGGATATTCGATCCCATGAGCGTATCGAGCGCATGGCCCACGATATCGCTTCCGGCAAATTCATCGCGCGTTTTCGCCAGAATGCGCGTCACGTCCAGCGCGACGTTACCCATGCCGATGACCACAGCTGTCTGGCCCGTCAGATCGGGGTTCAGCGATGCAAATTCGGGGTGGCCGTTGTACCAGCCAACAAAGCCTGCGCTGCCGAAGACATTGCCCAGATGATCGCCCGGCAGATCGATGGCGCGGTCACGCGGTGCGCCGGTGGCAAGGATCACTGCGTCGTAGAGTTCCTGCAATTCGGCTACGGAAACGTCCTGACCAACCTTGATATTGCCCACGAACCGCACATTTTCGGAAAGCGCCGTCTGTTCATATCGGCGGGTCACACCTTTGATAGACTGGTGATCAGGGGCGACGCCGAACCTGATCAGGCCATAAGGTACGGGCAACATATCGAATATGTCGATGTTTACATCGTCGCCCCACTGCTTCTGCGCCGCCTCGGCTGTGTAGTACCCGGCCGGACCCGAACCGACGATCGCGATATGCCGCATGGCTTCTCCTCAGCCGCTTGACCCCGCTTCCGCCCTTGGCGTGCGATGAGTCTTGTCCGGTGATGCTAACGCCGGATGGGCAAAAGGAAAGTAGGCTAGGGTCAGGACCTATTAATCGCGCCTTCGAGGCGCTGGAATGGCGAACATATCGGGCGGAAATTCGCGCCGGGAAGGCTGGTTGCCTTTCCAAGCGGATTTCCGTTCGAGATGGAAGCCATTCCAGCGTCCCGTAGGGATTTGATCAAAATGGCCCATCACTTCGTTGGATGGCCTTGAAATAGAACCACTATTCCCGCGGCCATCCGCCCAAGTCTGAGTAAAATGGGCGCTGGGCCATTTTGCTTCAAACCTCGAAGGCGCGATTAATAGGTCCTGACCCTAAGCCGCGTCGAGAAAACCGCGCAGGCTGGCAACGAACCGGTCCCGTTGCGACAGCATGAACAGATGGCCGCCCCCGTTGAACATTTCGATCCGGCTGTGCGGAATGGCGTTATGCAGAAGGTGTGCGTTGGCGGGTGGCACCAGTTGATCTTCTTCGTCCGCCATGACCAGCACTGGCATTCGCAGCAGCGGCAGGAACGGCAGGCTGCTCCATGTGGCAAAGGCAGCAAGCTGATAGGAAAAGCCCACCGGGGAAGGCGCCTTTGCCGCATTAAGGGAAACGCGCCCGCTGCCGCCACCGTTGTAGATTGAGGCGAGATTACGCTTCAGCGTGCGTTCGACCGTATATTCCAGCGGGTCAGACAGATGCGCCAGCATAGCGGGATTGCCAGGCACCATCGTTGCCCCTGCTGCCGTGGCCGCAAGGATGAGGTTGCCGGTGCGGGCGCGATGCTGGAACGCGAACTGCTGTGCCAGCGCACCGCCCCAACTGATGCCCAGCACGTCCACTTCGGCGAGATCGAGCCTGTCGAGCAACGCTGCGGTCGTCAACGCCATGTTGGAAATCGTGTAAGGCAGAATTGGATCTGGTGAACTGCCGATCCCCGGCATGTCGAAGCAGATCACTTCACGTTCGGGCAGCGCGCGCGCAAGCGGTGCGAGAAGTTCGAGATTCATGCCGATGCCGTTAAGCATCAGCAACGGCCTGTGTTCTGTCTTGCCCACATGCCAGCGCGCAAGGTGCAACCTGCGCCCGCCCACGCCAATCAGGGTTTTTTCCGCCGTATCTGCCATAATTACCCCACGCTCCGGCGGCGTGCCTAGCACCTTCGCATTCGCAGCAAAAGCGTTTGGATCGCCGTCCCTTTAACGCTTTCTAAAATGGAGATGGGGCAAGTGCGGGGTATGTCTGCAGATGTTCCTGTCGAAGCAACCGGGCCGACCGGCACAGCGCGCGATTTTGCTCGTACCCGGCGTCGTGAGAGAATTGCGCCCGCCAATCTGCGTGAAGCAGGGGCAAGTTTTCTGTTTGGCAGCGATTCCAGCGGTCAGTTGGTTGCAGCGGAATGGCCGCGTCTGGCTCTGCCGATCGTACTTCTGCCCATTGGTATCGCAGTCTTCAATCTGACCATTCCGGGCCTCCTTGCCAGCCTGCTGGTAGCGATGGCGGCAGTGGTGACCTGGTTGTCCCACATCGTGGTACGGCTTGAAAGCGAACGAAATTTTGAGACCGGTCAGCGTATGGCACTGGTCGGGGCTGTTGTTGCCCTGCCGATGTTTCTGTTCGGCTCGGCAATGGGCGTTTGGGGCGCATCGGGCGAGATCGACTGGTTCTACTGCCTTGTTGCAGTGGCCACCCTTTCTCTTCTCGCCACGGTTGCCCAGTCAGGCCGGTTGGTAGGTGTTCTGGCCGCGCAGGTTGCAGTATGGTCGGGCATCACCTGCGTCGCATCGACTATCGCCGGATATTTCTCCCTCATCGTTGGCGTCGGCATCGCGGTGGTCGCCTATTTGCGGCAGCGCAAGATTGATCTTCTCCTGCGCGAAAAGGCCGAGAATGATGCGCGCGTGCAAACTCGTGCGCAGGAAATTCTGGCAGATTACGAAGAGACCGGGCAGGGCTGGTTCTGGGAAACAGACCGTCGTGGCCATCTGACCTATCTTTCTGCGCCGGTTGCCGAAATTCTTGGGCGCAAGGTGCTTGATCTGATCGGCCGCCCTTTTGCAGAACTGTTCAATCTGACCGAACAATCGGGCGAAGGTGAGCGCACGTTGGCGTTCCACCTTTCGGCGCGATCCAGCTTCAGCGATCTGGCCGTGCGTGCCGCCGTGCGCGATGAAGAGCGCTGGTGGTCGATCACAGGCCGCCCCACTTACGATACGTTCAACAACTTCACCGGCTTTCGCGGTTCGGGCACCGATCTGACGGAAAAGCGCCGCTCGCAGGAACACGCATCGCGCCTCGCGCACTTCGATTCGCTCACCGGACTTTCGAACCGCTTCCGCATGTCGCAGACGCTCGAAAAGATACTGCTCACGCCGCAGGTCCAGCATCGCGCCTGTTCGGTGTTTCTGCTGGATCTTGACCGGTTCAAACAGGTCAATGACACGCTGGGCCATCCGGCGGGCGACGCGCTTCTCAAGCAGGTGGCGCAGCGGCTTGAAAGGGTGGTGGGCAAGATGGGCCGCGTTGGTCGCCTTGGGGGCGACGAGTTCCAGGTTATCCTGCCCGGCAAGATTGAGCGCGAACAGCTTGGCCACCTTGCGGCGCGCATCATTGAAAGCCTGTCACAGCCCTATTCGATCGAAGGCAGCCGCGTGATGATCGGGGCGTCGGTTGGCATCGCCATCGCGCCCGATGATGGCGTGACCAGCGAAGCGTTGATCCGCAATGCCGACCTTGCGCTTTATGCCGCCAAAGACGGTGGACGTGGGCGTCACCACTTCTACGCGCCCGATTTGCATAGCGATGCCGAAGAGCGCCGGCAGATGGAAGAAGACCTGCGTGATGCGGTCGCCAATGGCGGGCTGGAACTCTATTATCAGCCGGTGGTCCAGACAGCGACCGAGAAGATTACCGGGTTCGAGGCGCTGCTGCGCTGGAATCATCCACAGCAGGGCTGGATCAGTCCGGCGCGCTTCATTCCCGTAGCCGAGGATACCGGCCTTATCGCCCCCATCGGCGAATGGGCATTGCGAACCGCTTGTCAGGATCTGGCCCGCTGGCCTGATAATGTGCGCGTCGCGGTGAACGTTTCGCCATTGCAATTCGCCAATCCGTCGCTGCCTGCGATCGTAACAAACGCGCTGGCCAATGCGCAGGTCGCGGCCGAACGGCTCGAACTGGAAATCACCGAAAGCGTGTTCCTCAACGATGATGAGGGCACTGACCAGATGTTCAAATCGCTGAAGGGAATCGGCGTCCGCCTCGCGCTTGACGATTTCGGCACTGGCTATTCGTCGCTTGGCTATCTCCGCTCGGCCCCGTTCGACAAGATCAAGATCGACCAGTCGTTCGTGCGCGGCGCGACCCAGCCCGGCAGCCGTAATGGCGCCATCATCGCCTCGATCGTGAGCCTTGCCGAAGCGCTCGGGATGGAAACGACGGCAGAGGGTGTGGAAACGCTGGACGAGCTTGATCTCGTCCGCATGTTGGGCTGCAGCCATGTGCAGGGCTACATCTACGAACGTCCGTTAAGCTCGATGAATGCTGCCGCGCGGCTTTCCACCGGGCTGATGGCCATTGCACAGGGGCCGCGCTCGGCCCGTGCCGCGCGCCAGACCATGTTGCGCAAGGTCGTGCTGGATCACGGCGGCCATCGCTACAACGGCATGATCCGTAATATCAGCCAGACGGGCGCGCTGATTGAAGGGCTGTGGAATGTGCCCTCAGGCACGATATTCCGCGTGGTTCTGGCTGATAATCATGTTGTCACCGCCACCTGCCGCTGGTCGCACGAAGATCGGCTCGGCGTGGAGTTTTCCTTGCCGCTGCGGCTGGACGAAACCGGGCGCATCGCTGCCGTTGCAGGTCGTCCGCCGTCCAGCGTGGATGTCGAAGCAAACACCCAGCGGAAGGTCGGTTGAGGCTGCGCTGGTTTAGCCTAGCGCAGCCTGTTTCTCCTCGGCCAGTCGATCCAGTTCGGCACGGCTCTTCTTTTCCGCAGCGGTCTTCAATTGCCCGCACGCGGCATCGATGTCGCGCCCACGCGGGGTACGCACCGGGGCGCTGATCCCGGCGTCGAACACGATCTTGGCAAAGCTCTTGATCCGATCCGGGCTGGAACATTCATAAGGCGCGCCCTCCCACGGATTGAACGGGATGAGATTGACCTTTGCGGGTAGTTTGTACTGCTTGATCAGCCGCACCAGTTCGCGGGCGTGATCATCGCTGTCGTTCTTGTCCTTGAGCATCACGTATTCGAACGTGATGCGTCGCGCGTTCGACGCTCCGGGATAGTCGGCACAGGCCTGCAGCAGTTCCTCGATGCCATACTTGCGGTTGATCGGCACGATCTCATCCCGCACGTCCTTGGTCACGGCGTGAAGCGAAACCGCAAGGTTCACGCCGATTTCTTCGCCGCAACGTTCCATCATGGGAACCACGCCGCTGGTCGAAAGCGTGATACGCCGCTTTGACAGCGCCAGGCCATCGCCATCCATCACCAGTTTGAGCGCATCGCGCACGTTGTCAAAATTATACAGGGGCTCGCCCATGCCCATCATCACGATGTTGGTCAGCAATCGGCCATCCGGCGTGTAGGCGCTGGCTGCATCTTCGTCGTCATCGTCGAAGTCCAGCCCAGCCATCGTGCCAATTCTGGTGTCATTGGCTTTTGGCCACTCGCCTAGCGAATCGCGTGCCAGCATCACCTGGCCCACAATCTCGCCCGGCGTCAGATTGCGCACCAGCCGCATGGTGCCGGTGTGGCAGAACCGGCAATTCAGCGTGCAGCCCACCTGGCTCGAAACGCATAGTGTGCCGCGATCCGCGTCGGGGATGAAAACCATCTCGAAGTCATGCTTGTCCGCTGTGCGCAGCAACCATTTGCGTGTGCCATCGGTGGAAACCTGCGCCTCGACGATCTCTGGCCGCCCGATCACGAAGCGTTCCGCCAGCCACGGACGCATCGTTTTGGCGATGTCGGTCATGTTCTCGAACTCGGTCACACCGCGATGATAGAGCCAGTGGTAGACCTGCTTGGCGCGGAGCTTGGCGGCCTTCACGTCCAGTCCTGCTGTCTCGAACAGTGCGGCAATCTGTTTTTTGGGCAGACCAATCAGATCGACCCGTCCGTCGTCGCGTGGGGTAACCTCACGCGGGACCGGCACAGGATCGATATGCCCCGCGATAGGCATGTTGGCTGGGAGCGAAGGTTCGAGATCGGTGGGAAGCTGCATCGCGCGCATATAGTGATTCGTGGCGGTGGGCGCAAACTGGCTCGCGCAAACACTTTGCAACGCAACAGGTTCCCGTTACCGGACGCACCAAACACTCCGAATATCGAAAAATATGTGGCTGAAATACAACGGTTTCTTGTTGTGTGAGGTTCAGGAAACCGGATGCAGTTCCGCTCATTCCACCGGTCACTGTCGGGTCGCAACGACAACGAGAACCGGCAGGAATGTTCGAATGGAGTGTAACATGAAAAAGATCTGCGCAATCCTCGCCGCCGGTACTGCCATCGCCGCCACCCCGGCCTTCGCGCAGGACGCGACGCCGGCTGAGGCGTTCAGCGGTTTCCGCGCCGAAGCTCTGGTCGGTTATGATCATCACCGCTCTGGCAGCAGCGAAGACGTCGATAACACCCGTGATCTCAAGCAGTCGATCGACGGCGTGACCTATGGCGGTGCCATTGGCTACGACATTCCGCTCGGCAGCAACCTCGTCGTCGGTGCAGAAGCCGAGATCACCGAAAGCAGTGCCGGTTGGGATAACAACAACGACCAGCCCAACGTGTTCAACCTTGGCCGCGTGGACGCGGGTCGCCAGTACTACGTCGGCGGTCGTGTTGGCTATGCAATGTCTCCCAGCACGATGATCTATGCCAAGGGCGGTTATAGCAACCAGCGCTATAACCTTCAGGGTACCGACGGCACCACCAGCCTGCGTCAGCGCCTCGATACCGACGGCTATCGTGTGGGCGCCGGTGTCGAGCAGAAGCTCGGTGCCAATAGCTACGTGAAGCTGGAATATGGCTACAACAACTACAGCGAAGGCGAATTCGATTTCAACGGTGACACGCCGGATTCGAGCCGCTTCAACATCGACACTGATCGTCATCAGGTGATGGCCGGCGTCGGCGTCCGCTTCTAAGCGTCACGCATTTGCTATGGAGAAGGGCGGGCCGCACGGCTCGCCTTTTTCTTATCTTGCACAACCTAGTGTTGCTGCATCCATTGCAGAAGCTGCACCTGCAAGCAGATAGGTGTCGCGAAACTTCCGCCCATCGGCACCTTGCCCGATCACCGTCACGCGCGATGCACTGCGCAGTTGCGCCACAATCGCCGCATTGGCCCGCTGATCGGCAGGCCACGCATCAGCCTGCCCCGCCTGAAGTGTGAAGTTTGCCTCAGGGAACGAGACGTTGACCGAAGACCCCGATGCCAACCTGCGCGCCAACCGCACGTGAACGGCCCCGCGTATGCCCCGCTTGGGCCAGTATCCCACCGTGAGATAGGGCTGGAACGTCTGCTCCCGTCCCCGCACTTTCTCTGCCATCGCGATGGCATAGCAACGTGGCACCGCCGCATCGCGAAACGCGCCCCAGTTTTCAAACACGCCCAGGCTGTCCCGCGCTGAGGCTGTTCCTGCCAACAGCAGTGCGCCAAGAACCAACAGCTTCCTCACGGCCAAGGCTTTCACTGGTCGTCCCGCCTCGCGCCATCCAGCAAGCGCGCCGCGCGCTGGGCTTCCTGCACGTCGTGCAATTTCTCACCCTTGGTCCGCCCGAACTTCGCCCGATTGGCTTGCGCTTCCAACCCTTGCGCCTCGCGCGCCTTCGCCTTGCGCACCGCCCGCAGGTTCACAACCTCGCCCATCAGGCGTGCTCGATCCCGCGCTCAGAACCATAGAGCACCTGCTCTTCGCCATCTTCCACCAAAGCGATGGACCCTTGCACCAGCGAGGGCGCAATCGGCGCGCCGTGCAGCGGATGGACCGGATAACCGGCCATGATCCCGCGCAGAACCCGGCTCGAAATCCCGTGCATCACCACGATGTGATCGCCTCCGCCATCGCCAAGCCCATCGATCCAGCGGTTCAGCCGCTCGGCAATCATAAGATAGTTCTCGCCATCCGGGGCAGGGCGCAGCAGGTGGTCCTCAATCACGATAGGGCCAACCTCGTCCTCCACCTCGCCATAGGAGCGCCCGCACCACGATCCCATGTCGATCTCTTTGAGGTCCATCGTGCGCTGTCCCGCAAACCAGTCCAGCCCCAGTTCCTCGGCAATCAGCGCCGCCGTCTGAAGCGCGCGCCCGGTGTCCGAGATGTGGAGGGTTACCTGTGGCTTTTCGCCCAGTTCCCGCCGCAACGCGCAGCCCATCGCCACGGCCTGTTCAACGCCCTGCCGCGTTAGCGGTGTGTGGATGTTGTTCGCCTGCAGCCGACGGGTAGCGTTATAGACCGTCTCGCCGTGGCGCATGATGAAGAAGCGACCAGATTTCATGGATGAGCGCTTTAGCCTGTGGCGTCAGGATAGGAAATGCTCATGATTTCCCACTCCTTCTCGCCGGAAGGCAGCCGCACCACACGCAAATCCCCCACCCGCGCCCCGCGCAAGGCCTTGGTAATCGGCGCGCTCCACCCGATCAGGTTGTTGCTGGCATCCTGCTCGTCATCCCCCACGATGGTCAGCACGCGCCGGGCATCGTCCTCGTCGGCAATCTCCACCGTCGCGCCAAACAGCACCCGGCTGCGATCCTCCATCCGCGCCGGATCGACCACCCGCGTCGCCTTCATCCGCCGCGCAAGAAAAGCCAGCTCCCGGTCAATCTCCCGCATCCGCTTGCGCCCATAGAGATAATCGCCGTTCTCCGACCGGTCGCCATTCCCCGCCGCCCAGCTGACGATTTCAACAATCGCCGGGCGCTCGGTGCCCAGCAAATGATCATAGCGCGCGCGCAAGGCGGCAAATCCGGCGGGGGTAATGGGGTGACCGTCAGGCTTCATGGGGTAACTTTTATGCGAGGAAAAAAGAAAATCCTCCCTGATTTTCCGAAGGACAATTGGGGAGGGGGACCGCCCGGGCAGCGGGTGGTGGAGGGGTAAAAGAAATACCCCCTCCGTCATCGGCTACGCCGACGACACCTCCCCGTTTGTGCTCCGCAAAAACGGCGAGGATCAAAACAGTCGATCACCCCGGCTCCCGCTTCCCGATAAAGTAACTCATCGGGTTCGCCCCGCGATAGGTCGCAAACTGCGGGTTCATCGCCTCATAGACCACCGCGTTTTCCAGCACGCGCTGCACATAGTTGCGCGTTTCGGAAAGTGGGATGCGTTCGATCCATTCGATCCAGTCCACGCCGCCATTGCGTGGATCGCCATTGGCGCGCAGGAACTTGTTCACGTTGCCGGGGCCGGCGTTATAGGCGGCCACGGCCAGCGGCCACGATCCGTTGTAATAGTCCAGCATCCGCGCGAAATAGCCTGCGCCCAACTGGATGTTGTAACCCGCATCCTCGGTCAGCGCGCCGGGGCGGTATGACAGGCCGAGCTTGCCCGCCTGCTCGTTCGCCGTGCCCGGCATCAGCTGCATGAGGCCCCGCGCGCCCGCATGGCTGACGGCGTTCTGCGCGAACTGGCTTTCCTGTCGGCTGATGGCGTGAACGCTGGTCCACTTGCTTTCATAACCCGGCGGCACCGGGATCAGCGGAAAGGCAATGTGCTGAAAATCCAGATAGCCGCGCGCCGCTGCCGCTTGCCCCACGATTACGCCCAGATCGCGTCGGCCCAGATCGCGGGCCAATTGCGCCACCATCATGTGCTGGCCTTCGGTCTGCTGCTGTTCGGCAACTTCCTTGAAAAAGCGGATCGTGGTGCGCCAATCGCCATTGCGCGCCACTTCGCGCACGGCCAGCGTCAGCGGCTGGTTGTAGAATCGGCTGCGTTCGTCGGGCGTTGCCTGCGCATTGGAATCGCTGGCAAACTGCGGCACCGGGCGACCCAGCCGTTCAAGCGCCAACAGACCATAGAACTGGTCGGCGTATTGCGCTGCTGCTTCGAAGTATCGCCTTGCTTCGGCTTGCTGGCCCGCACGGGCAGCGGCTTTTCCAGCCCAGTAAAAGCCTTTTGACCGCGTGCCCGGTGTCCGCGCCGCAGCACCATATCGCCAGAACAACGGCGCGGCTCCCGCATAATCGCCCACGTTGAAATAGCCTTGCGTGCCGCCGAGCCACATCAGCGAAGTGTAATCATCGCGCAGGTCATAGCCGAGCTGGCTTACGTCTTCACCCGCAGCGAAGGCATCATCGATACCCGCCGCAATACGCATGGCCGCGCGGGCATCGCCTGCATTGGCTGCGCCGCGTGCGTTGAGCAGAAGTTCTTCGACCCACTTCGTGCGGTCCAGCGGCATTCGCGCCAGCAGGGGCCGGTTGGCCAGAAATGCCCGCGCTCCAGCGCCATTGCTCGCCTTGCGCAACTGGCGCACGCGCTGGAAAACAAAGCCCGGATCGCTGTTGAGCAGTTGAGTGGACGTGCCCGCAACGGCGGCATAGGGATCGCCGCCCTGCATTGCCGCCAATCGTGCGCCATCGATGCTCTTGCGCGCAGGGCTGACCCATACGATCTGCCGCGCCGCCTGATCGGTCGCGCCCGACCACAGTAGCGCGTCCATCCGGGCATCGTGATCGTCAGCGGTAAGGCTGGTGCCCCAGTTGGCCAGCAGGGCGCTTTCTGCCGCATCGGTCATCGCCCCGCCGCGCCATGCCGCACGAGCGGCCTCGCGTGCTTCGGGGCGACCGAGCTGCGTCAGCGCCAGCGCATATTGCGCGCGGCCCATGTTGGTCAGCGGCGGCTTCTGGCTGAAATAGCTGACCAGTCGCGAAGGGTCGACCGGTTCGCGTTCCAGCGAAAGCTCGGCATAGCGGCGCAGCTTCTCCTCGTCCGGGAAGCCGGGATAGGTAACCACAAAGCTGGAATAGTCTGAAAATCCGAAACGGTTCGAACTGCTTAACAGCTTCCACCGCTCAACTGCAGCCATCATCGGGCCGCCCTGGCTCATCGCCAGATTGGCCCGCGCACGGTCCCAGTCAGCGCCATCGGCGCTTTCGCCGCCGCTGGCATGAACCACGCTCGACGCCGCCAGCGTCTGCAATAGCGCACCGGCAACACCCCAGCGCAACATCAAGGCTTTCACGTCCATGCCGGACATACTATGGAGCGGCTCCTTATCAGGCGCTGAACAGACCCCTATAGGGTTCGGCTCACGATGAACCGAAACCCATCATGGGGCAGATTGAGGGATATTGTCCATGTTTTCCGGCTCCATTCCGGCCCTTGTCACCCCTTTTCGCGATGGAGCGTTTGACGAGAAAGTATTTCGTCGTCTGGTCGACTGGCAGATCGACAACGGTTCCTCCGCGCTCGTTCCCTGCGGCACCACTGGAGAGGCTTCGACGCTTTCCAACGCCGAACATCACCGCGTGATCGAAGTTTGTGTGGAACAGGCTGCGGGCCGCGTGCCCGTGATTGCGGGCTGCGGCAGCAACGATACGATGAACGCGCTGCTGCACATGAACTTTTCAAAGAAGTGCGGCGCTCAGGCTGCGCTTTGTGTTGCGCCCTATTACAACCGGCCCAGCCAGGCGGGCATCATCGCCCACTTCAGCTACCTTGCCGAACACAACGATCTGCCGATCGTGCTCTATAACGTGCCGGGCCGCACGGTGACCGACATTCTGCCTGAAACCGTCTGCGAACTGGCCAAGCGCTATCCAGACAAGATCGTGGCGATCAAGGACGCCAGCGGCGACTTGTCGCGCGTGACCGATCACCGCATGGGCATTGGCAAGAGCTTCTGCCAGCTTTCAGGTGATGATGAGCTGGCGCTCCCGGCCAATGCGGCAGGGGCGGTAGGCTGCATCTCGGTGACGGCCAACGTTGCGCCAAAGCTCTGTGCAGAATTTCAGGCCGCCTGCGCTGCTAACGATCTCGAAAAAGCGCGTGAGCTGAACGACAAGCTCTATCCGCTGCACTACGCCATGTTCTCGGATGCTTCGCCGGCACCATTGAAGTACGCGCTCAGCCGTGTGTTCGAAGGCATGACCGACGAGTTGCGCCTGCCGCTCGTCCCTGCCAGCGCCGAAGCCCGCGCCAAGGTTGACGCTGCGTTGGAGCACGCCGGCTTGATCTGAGCGATTGATCCAAGCGTTCCGCCCCGACAAAGTGTGAAGTTCCCCTTCCGCTTTGCCGGGGCAACGCCTACATGGGCTGCCATCATGGCACGCCCCGTACATCCCGAATTCGACAAGAAGAAGATCGTCGCCGAAAACCGTCGTGCGCGGTTCGAATATTTTATCGAGGATACCTATGAGGCAGGCATCTGCCTGACGGGGACCGAGGTAAAATCTTTGCGCTTTGGCGAAGGCTCGATTGCCGAATCCTATGCAGAGGTGAAGGGCGGCGAAGTCTGGCTGGTCAACTCCAACGTGCCAGAATTCAGCCACGGCAACCGGTTCAACCACGTGCCCAAGCGTCCGCGCAAGCTGCTGCTGAAAGAGCGGCAGATCGCGCGCTTCACAGGGGCGGTTGAACGCAAGGGCATGACGCTTGTGCCACTGTGTATCTATTTCAACAGCCGGGGCCGCGCCAAGGTCGAACTTGCGCTGGCCAAGGGCAAGAACGTGGCCGACAAGCGCGCGACGATCAAGGACCGCGACTGGAAGCGCGACAAGGCCCGGATCATGAAAGATCACGGCTGATGTCGTTCGGCTCCGGGCGATCTGGCGTGATCTGCTTCACCGACCGGCAAGCTTTTAACGGCTAAGGGTCTGGCGGCCCTTGGCGGGGCAGGCGAAAAACGGATACAGCAAGGGCACGATGTTCAACAGGATCGTCAATTGGGCACGGGCCAACATGCCAACGCGCGAGCAGATGGAGCACAACCGCTTCGCCCGCCCGCTCGCCGCGCGTCATGAACTGTGGCGCTTCACCCGTCGGTCGGTGCCGCGCGGTGTGGCGGCGGGACTGTTCATCGGCATTTTCGCCCTGATACCCGGCGTTCAGATTGTTGGCGCAGCCCTGATGTGCGTCCCCTGCCGGGGCAACATTCCACTGGCCGTGCTGATGACCTTCATCTCGATCCCGCCGACCACGCTGTTCGTTTTCCTGCCTGGTGCCATCGCGGTGGGCAACAGCTTCGGTTTCCACGCCGATTTCGCAACGGTCAGCGAAATGGTAACCAAGGGCGCGAGCGTGGGGGACTGGCTGGCATGGCTCGGGTCTGACGCTGCGCCTTCGCTGGTGATCGGCCTGTTCCTAATCTCGATCGTCGCGGCAGCGCTTGGCTATGCCATTTCCGCTTTTGGTTGGCGCTGGTGGACCGCGCACAAGCGCAAGGCCCGCCAGCTTCGCTTCGCGGCGAGGGATTTTCCTGACTGATGACAAGTTTAGGGGGCGAGGCTGAACGGATGGGGGCGGAAACCACGCCCCTGCGCGATTGGCTTATGCTCGGCGGTGCGGTGGCCGTGAGCGGTGCTGCGCTTTGGGCCGTGTCGGGGCAACCGCTGGTGGTCGGTGGTTTTCTCGGCGGCGTCAGCGTGATCGGCGCTGCCTTGCGGCTGACCCATCGCCCGCAGCGGACCGTAACGTCAGATGATTTCGCAGCGCCTGATTGGTCGGTCACCAATGCTGCCATTGAAAGCCGCGATACCGCCATCGCCATCACAGATCGTGCTGGGCGACTGGTCTGCGCCAATGCCTTGATGTCCGAATGGTTCGGGGCCGGAACCGTGCCGCCGCGTCTGCCGCTGGAAAAGCTCTCGGTCGAAGCCCTCGACAGTGCGTTGCGCGCGGCATGGCGCGATGGGCAGGCCAGCGCCGATGCACTGACCTCTGCCAAAGGCACCTGGCGCGCCGTGTTGAGCCGGGCCGGGAGAGGCGAGGATTTTCTGATCTGGCGCTTCATGCCGGTGGTGACGCAAAACCTCTTGGCAGACATGGCGGCGCACGTTGCCGGAAAGCTCGGACGTGCATTGGCGCGCGAAGGATTGCAGGCGGCGGTTGTCAACCCGGAAGGCACTGTTCTGGCTGCCAATACTGCCTTCGCCCAGCGCGCGACAGGCAACCGGGGCAGCGAGATGGTCGGGACCGACTTCGTCTCCTACCTTGCCAGCGACGATTCAGAGCGCGTGTTCTATGCCCGCGAGGGCGGCAAAGGCACGCCGGTGCGCATGGTTCACTTGCCCGTGGCGGACCCCGACGGCATTGCGAATACCGACCCGGCACGCACCGCATCGCTGTTCCTGCTGATCGACAACCAGCACAGCGTGGGTGATATCCGCGCTGGCCTGCCCCAGATCGAAGCGCTGCTTTCGCGCCTGCCGCTGGGCCTGGCCATGACCGACCGCGACGGGCGCTTCCTTTTTGCCAACGCCGCGTTCCTGCGTGCGGCAGGGCATGAAGACAATTTTCCGCCGCCTTATCCCGCCGATCTGGTGATCAAGGAGGACAAGGGCGCGCTGGTCGATGCGGTTCGCCGCTATGCGCAGGGGCAGGCGACTGCGGGCGACGTGGCTGTGCGGTTGCGCGCATCGCCGGAAGAACCCGTCTCGCTCAGCCTTGCCGGGGTACGCGGACTGGGCGATGGCGCGGTGCTGCTCAGCCTCAAGGACTCGTCCGAGGAGACGCGGCTCAAGCGTGAGATCGCGCAGGCGACCAAGATGCAGGCGGTGGGCCAGCTTGCCGGAGGCGTGGCGCACGATTTCAACAACGTGCTGACCGCGATCATCGGCTATTGCGACCTCATGCTGATGCGCCACACGCCGGGCGACAGCGACTATGACGACATCCAGCAGATCAAGGCCAATTCGAACCGCGCGGCATCGCTGACGCGGCAATTGCTGGCTTTCTCCCGCCAGCAGACGCTGCGCCCGCAAGTGTTGCAGCTGCCCGATGTGGTGGCCGAGGTTTCTGCCCTGCTCAAGCGCCTGATCGGTGAGAAGATCACGCTGGAAGTGACGCACGACCGCGATCTGGGTTTCGTTCGCGCCGACCCTACGCAGCTTGAGCAGGTGTTGCTGAACCTTGCCGTGAACGCGCGCGATGCGATCACCGATCGTCTGGCGGCGGGCGGCGGCAAGGGCGGGGCGGGCGTGGTCAAGCTGATCACCCGCCGCGTGACGGCGGCTGACGTGCGCGCGATGAAGAGCGAAATCCTGCCCATCGGGGACTACACCGCGCTGATGGTGGAGGACAACGGCCACGGCATCAAACCGAACCAGATCGGCAAGATATTCGAGCCATTTTTCACCACAAAGGAGAAGGGCAAGGGCACCGGGCTTGGCCTTTCCACCGTCTACGGCATCGTCAAGCAATCGGGCGGTTTCATCTTTGCCGAAAGCGAAGTGGGCCGGTTTACCCGCTTCAGCATCTATTTGCCGGTCCACCATCCCGATGCAGCAGAGCTGGCGCAGGCGGTAAAACCTGCCACTGCTGAGCCGAAGCGCGAATGGTCGGGCGGGGGCAAGGTCCTGCTGGTGGAGGACGAGGACACCGTGCGCGCGGTGGCCGAACGTGCGCTGGTGCGGCAGGGATATGACGTGACCACCGCTTCGGATGGTGAGGAAGGGCTGGAAGCCATCGGGCGCGGTACGTTCGATCTGGTGGTTTCGGACGTGGTGATGCCGACAATGGATGGCCCGGCGATGGCGCGGGAAATCCGCGCACTTAAGCCGGACCTGCCGTTCCTGTTCATGTCGGGCTATGCCGAAGAGCAGCTTCGGCGCGAGATCGATATTCCGAACATGCACTTTCTGGCCAAGCCGTTTTCCGTTCAGCAGATCTGCGAGGCGGTGGAGATGGTGCTGCGGCGGCGGTAATCTTGTTCAGGAAATGGCACGGTTTCCTGAAGGGGGTTTACACAGTTTACACAGTCCAGAGAGAAGTGTTCAGGGGGCTTTCGGCGGGCGTTTAGGCGCACCTCTACCCGGTGGAAAACACCGGGAATGCGGGAGTTTGCGCAAGCGATTGACGGTTCAAGGAGCGGCGCGGAGCCTGCCTTGCCGTCCCGCCTGTAGGACAGGCGTTTTACAACCGAAATGGTGGGATTGACTGGGCCACGCCCGTTTGCGCTGCCTCTGCCGCAGCTTCGACCACGGCCATCACTGCAAGCGACTGTTCCGGCGTGACGGCGAGCGGCGCGCCATCCAAGGTGGCGGCGATCCCGGCGTAGAAGCGCGGGTAATCGCCCGGTAGCATATCGAGCGGATGGGCAGTGCCCTCGACATCGTGGCGCGTAATCGGGGCAGGTTCGGTGCCCCAACCCGGCGCACCGGGCGCAAGCCCGGCAATCAACTGGCTCTCTTGCGGGTCAAGCCCGTGCTTGATCAGGCTGCCCTCGCTGCCATGAACCACGAAGCGCGGAGAGCCGCCAGCCACCAGCATTCCGGCATGGAGGACGCAGCGTAGCGTGGGATATTCCAGCAGGACATGCGCCCAGTCGTCAGTCTGTGCGCCATCACGCAAATTGCCGAAGCTAGCCATGACGCGCGTCGGGATGCCGAACAGGCATAGCGCCTGATCGACCAGATGTGGCCCGAGATCGGCCCAGACGCCGCTGCCGGGGCCGGGGTTTTCGCGCCAGCGATCGCGTACTGTGGGGCGGAAGCGATCAAAGTGGCTTTCGAAGTGCGCGACCTTTCCAATCAGGCCCTGTTGTATGGCGCTGGCAATCGTCAGGAAATCGCCGTCCCATCGGCGGTTGTGGAAGACGCTGAGCAGCGTGCCGCGTTCGCTCGCGTGGGCGGCGATAGCTTTTCCTTCGGCAAGGGTGAGCGCCAGCGGCTTGTCCACAACCAACGCCTTGCCTGCATCGATTGCGGCATGGGCAAGGGGGGCGTGACTGTCGTTCGGGGTGGCGATGACGATCAGGTCTATCGTCGGATCGGCCAAAACCGCAGCGATATCAGCTTCAACGCGCATTCCCGGCAACTCGGCATGGACCTTGGCTGGATCACGCGACACGACGGCGGCGAGGGCAAGGCGGGGTTCGGCCTTGATCAGCGGGACGTGGAAGGTTTTTCCGGCATAACCGTAGCCGATCAGGGCGACGTTGTGGGGCAAGCGGTGTTCCTTGGGCTGACTGGTGGTAGAGTTCTACTTCGGCAGGCTCGGAATGCCCACCCCGCTGCGACTAACTTCACTGCGTTCAGTAAGTCTCGCGGCCCTCCCGCCTGCGGGATTGCAACTCCCCTCCCTCCTTCGACAGGCTCAGGATGAGCGGGAAGGGTTGGAGGTGGGCAGGCGGATCAGAATGTCAGCGTCAGGGCAAACGCTTCACCCTCGATCAACCCTTCGGCCTTCCGCACGGCGGCCTTGATGGGGACAATCCAGCCCAGTTCCTTGCTGGGAAAGGCCGAAGTGCGCCATGCGGTTTCGCCGACTTGCATGCCCACTTTGACTGAACCCCATCCTGCGCGACGACCCGTTTCCAGCCGGTGCATCAGCGCGGTGGCGGAAAGCGCTTCGCCCGCATCGCCATCGATGGTGACAAAGAACCAGTCGGTCGCGTTGGGGCCGCCGGACCAGCGCCAGAACGCCGCGGTAAGATCATAGGCGGTGTCGCTCATTTGCGGCGGCGGATGGGCACGGGCAGGTTGCAGATGTCCACGCCGCCCGCGGGCTGGATATAGAAGGCATCGCGGCGATTGGCGCGGGCATCGGCATAGCGGGCGAAGCTGGCGCTTTCGGTGCCGAGATATTCGAACCCGGGCAGATCGGGCACATCGGTGCCGATGCGGATGGCGCGGATCGGCGTGCGTTCGGGCGCGGTCTTGTAGAAGCCCAGATCGCCGGTGCCGCGCGGCAGGGTGGAGAGGTGCTCCATCCCCTCGATCACCCGCCCTACGACCGCGATGTTGCGATCAAGCTGGCGCGGGGCATGGCCGATGACGGCATAGAGTTCTGCGCCGGTGCCGGTGTCAGGTGGTTCGTTGCGACCAACGCCAACGGTGCCGTAGCAGTGGACGGGCCAGTATCTTTGTCCGCTCAATTCCGCAGGTGTGCCAACCGTTGGGAAGCCCATCAGGCGAAAGGCAATCGGCCAACCCTTGTGAAACTGGATCCCCTGCGAATAAGAATCGCGCGACCACCAAGGGGGATCTCCAAAATCGGGTGGTGTGTCATCAACGAATTTTCCATACGCGGCTGCGGCTGCAATTGAGGCTGCAAGTGCCGCTGCATATGCTGATGTCTCTTCCGCAGTTGCCGACGATGCAATTTCGACGGTTTCAGGCTCGCCGTACATTTCGCTTTCGCCGACCGTATACTGTGCCTGAGGAACCACAGCCAACCCCTCCGGCAAAGCCTTGGCCTTCGCCTTGTCCTCGCCATCGGGATCGCCCCACTGCACCACGTAATTGTCCTGCGCGCGGTTGATCGAGGTGCCGTCCCACCAGTGCGCAGCGGCCAGCTTGCGGATATTGCCGATCCACCCTTGGGAAAACGGCGCGGGCAGCAACTGGATCACCACGCGGCGCGGGCGCCCAGCAGCATCGGGCGCAAGGTCCATTACCAGCAGCTCTGACGGGGCAATTGCAACCCAATCCGCAGCGGGTGCGGAAGTCACGATCTCTGAAGGAGCGAGCGCCTTGGCAGGTGGCGTGGAAGGTTCGGACGACGCCGCAAGAGCGGCAAGCAGGGCAAGCAATGACATATCTTCATCATTGCAGGAACCGACGCCTTGCGAAAGCGAACTTGTGCCGCTAGGGGGCCACTTCCAGAGCGATTTGGTTGATCGCCTGATTCACGTTTCGCGCCTTGCACGAAACAAATCAGGCTCATGCGGAGCGGTGGCCGAGTGGTCGAAGGCGCTCGCCTGGAAAGTGAGTATGGGCCAAAAGCTCATCGAGGGTTCGAATCCCTCCCGCTCCGCCATGACATTATCCATAATAAACAATATTTTCCCGGATCAGGCCTGATCTGCGGGGGCCTGTTTCACCAGCCAGTCTGCAAAGAGGCGTGCGCGTGTGGAGGCGTGGCTGTGGACGCGCAGGTGAAATGGCTGGGGGGCTGGAATGTGGTTGTCGAACAGTGGCACCAGCTTACCATCCTGCAGCAGGTTATGGACCAACCGTTCCCAGCCCAGCACCGCACCTACGCCATCCTGCGCGGCCTGAAGTGCGATCATGTAATTGTTTACGTTGAACCGTCTTCCGCGTGGGGATGGCAGGCCAAGGCCGGCAAACCAGTCATCCCAGGTCGTCCAGCCGGCTGCCTCCTCGCCTGAGTGGATCAGGGGCGCTTCCAGCAGATCGCGAAGGCGGGCTATGCCATGTTCTGCGGCAAAGCCCGGTGCGCCCAGAGCCAGAATGCGGTCTGGAAAAAGCTTTCGATCATCGGCCGTTTCGCTGCGCCGGTCGGCGTAGAAGATGCTGAGGTCCGTCCGTCCGACACCTGCGGGCACGTCGCTGACAATTTGCGAAACAGTAATGTCGGGCTGGGTGCGCCAGAACGCGGTAATACGTGGTGTCAGCCACAAGGCGCTGACGGCTGTGGTTGTGGATATGGTGACGTCGGCGGTGTCGGGGCGGGCGCGAGCGTGCGTTACGGCTTCCGAAATCGTCTCCAGCCCGCGCTGCAATGATGCGACAAGCGTTTTGCCGTCCTGAGTCAATTCCACGCCGCGATGTTGCCGCCTGAACAGGGTGCTGCCGAGGTCCGTCTCCAAGGCCTTGATCTGATGGCTTACAGCAGCGGCGGTCACGTTCAATTCCTGCGCGGCCAGTTTGAAGCTGCCGTGGCGGGCCGCAGCCTCGAACGCCAGCAGTGCCGTCATGGAGGATAGGTCGTAAGGGCGTTGCATGGCTTAAATGACCTGTCTGGGCGGTTTTGCATTAGATCAAGTAAGTCATCTTGAATTTTGGTGCTGTTGTCAAAGGCAGGGAAAAGGGATCATGAATAATGCCAGCTTGCTCTTCAGCACGTGAGGCCTGCCATGTCCGCTTCGATCCCTGCGCTTCCTGACCTGCTTGCCCGCCGCCGTTCGGGATATAGCCTTGAGCAACCGTTCTACACCTCGCAGGAAATCTACGAGGCGGACCTTGAGAACATTTACTACCGCGACTGGCTCTATGCGTTTCCGGCCTGTCAGCTTACCAGAACCGGCAGCTATGTGACGATGAAGGTGGGCGCCTATAGCGTTATTATCGTGCGTGGCCGTGATGGTGAAATTCGTGCATTTCACAATGCCTGCCGTCATCGCGGATCGCTGGTGTGCAAGTCGCGCGAAGGGCAGGTGGCCAAGTTGGTCTGCCCGTATCACCAGTGGACTTATGAACTGGACGGCAAGCTGATCTGGGCCAACGATATGGGTGCGGATTTTGACGCGACCCGTTGGGGGCTGAAGCCCGTTCACCTGCGCGATGTCGAGGGCCTGCTCTATATTTCACTGGCGGAAAATCCTGATGATTTTGCGCCTTTCGCCCGCGATGCAGCGCCTTATCTGGCGGTTCATGACCTGCGCGATGCGAAGGTTGCCTATACCACGACCACAGTTGAAAAGGGCAACTGGAAGCTGGTGTGGGAGAACAACCGCGAGTGCTATCACTGCGCCTCGAACCATCCTGCGCTGTCGCAGTCCTTTTCGTCGGATCCGGAAGTGGCGGGGGCCAGTGCCGATGGTTCGATTTCGCCCAAGTTGCAGGGGCACTTTGACCGCTGTGCAGCAGCCGGCGCTCCGTCACAGTGGCTGATGTCGGCTGATGGGCAATACCGTCTTGCGCGTATGCCGTTGGAGGGCAAATTCCTCAGCTATACCAAGGACGGGGTGCCCGCCGCAGCCCGCAAGCCGTTGGGCCGCGTTGCCTTGGCTGACGCCGGCTCGCTATTGAAATTCCATTATCCATCAACGTGGAACCACTTCCTGCCGGATCACTCGATCACGTTCCGTGTCATGCCGTTGAGCGCTACCGAGACTGAGTTGACCACCACCTGGCTGGTACACAAGGATGCTGTGGAAGGCGTTGACTATGATCTGAAACACCTGACCGAGGTGTGGATCGAAACGAACGATGAAGATCGTGTGATTGTTGAAGCGACGCAGGAGGGCATTGCTTCGCCAGCCTATTCGCCCGGCCCCTATTCTCCTGTGCAGGAGAGCGGGGTTACCCAGTTCGTTGACTGGTACGCCAATTCACTCGACCATCTCGTCGCCCCTTTGCGGGTGGCGGCGGAGTGAGCCAGTTCAAGGATATCAAGTTCTGGCAAGATTCGGAGCCTCTGGAGTGCGTTACGCGCACGCCGGAGGCTCCGAATGTGGTGACGTTCAGCTTTCGCAGTCCATCGGGCGCGCTGTTCAATCACGACCCTGGCCAGTTCGTCACGCTGGAACTGCCGGTTCCGGGCGGCCCGCTCTATCGCACCTACACGATCTCATCCTCGCCCTCACGCCCCACCGCACTGACGGTTACGGTCAAGGCGCAGGACGGTTCGCTGGGCACGCGCTGGATGCTGGACCATCTGCACAAGGGCATGAAGATCAGGGCGGTGGGGCCTGCGGGCAGGTTCTCGATCATCAACCATCCGGCGCGGAAGTACCTGTTCATCTCTGCCGGTTCAGGCATCACGCCAATGGTTGCGATGACGACGTGGCTTTACGATTCAGGACAGGAACCTGACATCGTTTTCGTCAACGCGGCGAAGCGCCCATCCGAAATCATCCTGCGTCAGCGCATGGAACTGATGGCGTCGCGGATTGTTGGCATCGATCTGAAGTGGGTGGTCGAAGAAGCTGATCCATTCAGTCCGTGGACGGGTTATCGTGGGATGCTCAATCAGGTCATGCTAGGCCTGATGGCGCCCGATTATCTTGATCGTGAGGTGTTCTGTTGCGGGCCTGAACCGTTCATGCGGGCAGTGCGAGAAGCGCTGGAAGCACTCGGCTTTGACATGGCGCATTACCATCAGGAAAGCTTTTCGGCCGAACCTGCTGAGGCGGAAATCGTGCCTGCCGACAACTTTCCCGTGGCCGATCTGGAGGCGGAGGTGGTTTTCGCTGATTCCGGGGTTTCAACCCGGTGTGCGCAGACCGACACGCTGGTCAGCGCAGCTAAGGCGGCGGGGGTGCCTCTGGCGGTCGGGTGTTCGATGGGGCTGTGCGGCACCTGCAAGGTGCGCAAGCTGGAAGGCGACGTGCACATGGTTCACAACGGCGGGATTACAGACGAGGACGTGGCCGAAGGTTATGTGCTGGCGTGCTGCTCCAAGCCGCTGGGCCGGGTGGTAATCGAGGCCTGAGGCGCGCGCGCGGGGCCATCCGGCATTCGCGCGCGCTGGCGCATCGGGGATACGCCAAAAGCTGTGCGATAAACGCGCCCGAAATGGCCGACATTCTGGAATCCGCAGGCCAGTGCGATCTCGGTAATGCTGGCTTCGGTTTGCAGCAGCAGATGGCGCGCGCGCTCCAGCCGCATGTCCATGAAATACTTCTTGGGCGACGTGTTGAGATAGCGTTCGAACAGGCGTTCGAGCTGGCGCGGTGATATGCCAAGTCCATCGGCCAGTTCCGTGCGTGAAAAGGTTTCGTGCAGGTGACTGCGCATCGCGTCGATTGCGCGGACAAGGTGCGGGTTGCGTATGCCATTGCGCGATTGCACCGATACCCGCTGGGCAAAGCTGCTTGATCGCACGGCGTTGTAGACCATCTGATCGGCCACCGCGACGGCAAGGTCATAGCCGTGGTCCTGTTCGATCAGGTGCAGCATCAGGTCTGCTGCCGCAGTCCCGCCCGAAGCGGTGACGAACCTTTCATGCGCCACAAATACGCTGGGAAGAAGGCCGACGTCGGGAAACTCTTCGGCAAATCCATCGTGGAACTGCCAGTGAATGGCTGCCTGCAATCCGTCGAGAAAACCTGCCCTTGCCAGCACATAAGCGCCAGAGCAGATCGCGCCGATCAGCGTTCCTTCGCTGCGCTTGCGCCGCAGGGCGGCAATCAGCACGGTGTGATCAATCCGGCGAACATCCGTGCCCGAGACGACCACAAGGCGATCGCACGGAGGCAGCGCATCAAATCGATGGTGGACCTGCGTGACCGATCCGTTCGAAGCCGTGGCCCATTGTCCATCGCGCGCGGCGAAAGACCAGCGATAGTGGTCTTGCCCGCTGACGAGGTTGGCGATGCGCAGCGGTTCGACCGCGCAGGAAAACGCGATGTGGGTGAAATCATCAACCAGCGCGAACAGGAAATGCTGCGGGCGTTCCATAAGCAAGGCCTCTTGCCGTGAGCGCTGTGGCAACGCTTCCATCGGCAGATCAAATGTAGACAATATGTATTTTTAAGTCTAGGTCCATATTCGGAAGTCGACGAAAGGCAAAACCGATGGGCGATATGCCAACCAATGTCGGCAGCAGCCGAGAGCGCAAGAGCAGTTGCATCGACGATTTGCGCCGCGGCATCCTGACGCAGGCCATCGCGCCGGGGCAGTATCTTGATGAGAGCGAGATGGCCGAAGCCTATGGCATTTCGCGTCCGCCCTTGCGCGAAATCCTGCGCGAACTGGCAGGCGAAGGCTATGTCGTGCTGCACCCCAATCGCGGGGCGCAAGTGGCACCGATGTCGCAATCGGCCATGCGGAATTTCTTCATGGTTGCACCCATGATCTATGCTGCCACCTCACGCCTTGCGGCTGAGAATGCGACCCCGGCCCAGATCGAGCGGCTGAAGGAGTGCCAGCGTGATTTTCGTAAGGCGGTCGCCGACGGCGACGCTGCCGAACGAACCTTGTGCAACGAGCGCTTCCATTGGTTGATCGGCGAGATGGCAGGCAACGAATACCTCATGCCAAGCCTTCGCCGGTTGCTGATCGACCACACGCGCATCGGCATGACCTTTTACAGTTCGGGCAAATCGGAATTTGTGCGCGAGCAGGAAGAAGCTGCCGATCACCACGACCAGTTTATCGCACTGATCGAGGCTGGCGACGCGCAAGGCGCTGCCGACATGGCCGTATCGCATTGGGAGCTTTCGCGCGCCCAGATCGAAAAATTCGTCACGCCTGCCAGCATTGAAATCGCCTTGGGCGACGCGCCAGCAGGGCTTTGAAAAGAGGAACTTCATGAAGTTCGAGGGCATCTATACGCCCGTCATCACGCCACACCGTGAAGACGGCAGCATTGATCGCGACGCCTTTGCCGCGATGATCGAATATCTGATCGGATCCGGCGTGCACGGGCTGATCAACGGCGGCTCGACTGGGGAATACTACGCCCAGTCAATGGAGGAGCGCGTCGAACTCGCCGCGTTCGCCAAGGACGTGATCGGGGACCGCGTGCCGTTGATTGTTGGCACCGTGGCTATCCGGCTGGAAGATTCGATCATCATGGCCGAAGCCGCGGCCAAGATGGGTGCCGCCGCTATTCTCGTTGGTTCGCCACCCTATTCGGTGCCGACTGAAAGCGAAAATGCGCTGAACGCGCTTGCCATTGACCGCGCGGCGGATCTGCCGATCATGCTGTATAACTACCCCGGTCGCATGGGCATTTCGATGGGCGAGGAATTCCTCGACCGCGTGGGCCGCAGCCGCAACTTCTGCGCGATCAAGGAAAGTTCGGGCGATATCAACCGCGTTCACCTGCTGGCGCGCGATTACCCGCACATCCAGATGTCGTGTGGCATGGACGATCAGGCGCTGGAATTCTTCGCCTGGGGCGGTCGCAGTTGGGTTTGTGGTGGCTCGAACTTCCTGCCGAAGGAGCATATCGCGCTGTGGAAGGCCTGCGTGGTCGAAGGTAACTTCACCAAGGGCCGCCGCATCATGTCGGCAATGATGCCGCTGATGCGCGTGCTCGAACAGGGCGGCAAGTTCATCCAGTGCATCAAGCACGGATGCGAGCTGGACGGCCATTATGCCGGTCCGCCGCGCGCGCCGCTAAAGGGGCTGAACAAGGATGACAAGCGCCAGCTCGAACAGGTGGTCCGCGTGCTGAAGCGCACCGTGGCCGAAATCGAAGCGGAGTAAGCGACGATGACCGATCTTCTGACGACCGAGGAATACAAGGCCATCGCCAAGGGCCTGACGTTGCCGAACGGCGCGTTCATCGATGGCACCTTCCGTCCGGCGATTTCGGGCAAGACATTCGACACCACCAATCCCGCGACGGGCGACGTGCTGGCCAACATTGCCGCGTGCGATGCGCAGGACGTGGATTTCGCGGTTGAACGGGCGCGGGATGCGTTTGAAGATGGCCGGTGGTCGCGCATCCATCCCGGTGAGCGCAAGGAGGTGCTGCTGCGCCTTGCCAAACTGATCGAGCGTAATGCGCACGAACTGGCTGTGATGGAGAGCCTTGATTCCGGCAAGACTATCTACGACTGCCAGACCGTTGACGTTCCCGAAACTGTTCACTGCATCAAATGGCACGCAGAACTGATCGACAAGATCTACGATCAGGTTTCACCCGCGTCGGACAATCACATCGCGATGGTGGTGCGAGAGCCGGTAGGCGTGGTAGGCCTTGTCCTGCCGTGGAATTTTCCGCTGCTCATGCTGGCGTGGAAGATCGGCCCCGCGCTGGCTGCCGGGTGTTCGGTAATCGTCAAGCCTGCGCTGGAAACCACGCTGACTGCGTTGCGCGTGGCCGAACTGGCCGTGGAAGCGGGCTTGCCTGCAGGCGTGCTGAACGTCCTTCCCGGCAGTGGCTCTGCTGTGGGTGAACCGATCGGTCGCCACATGGACATTGATGCGGTGTCGTTCACCGGCTCCACGGCCACGGGCCGTCGTTTCCTCGGTTACGCTGCGGAATCGAACATGAAGGAAGTCACGCTCGAAATGGGCGGCAAGAATCCGGCGGTGGTGCTGGACGATGCCGAAAACCTTGATCGCGTGGCTGCGCACATCGTCAACGGCGCGTTCTGGAACATGGGCGAGAACTGTTCGGCTTCTTCGCGCCTGATCGTACAAAAGGGCGTCAAGGACGCGCTGATGGAACGCGTGGTTGCCCATGCCCGCGAATGGCCGATGGGCGATCCGCTCGATCCGGTGAACCGCGTCGGTGCGCTTGTTTCCAAGGCACACTTCGACAAGGTCTGCTCGTTCTTTGAAAAGGGCCAGAAGGTGCTTCTGGGCGGCAAGGCCAAGGATGGCTTTGTTGAACCGACCATCCTCGATTTCGCGGATCGCAATGCACGCCCCGTGCGCGAGGAAATCTTCGGCCCGGTGCTGTCGGTGCTGACGGTGGAAACGTTCGATGAAGCCATCGCGCTGGCGAACGATACCGAATATGGCTTGGCGGCGTCGATCTATACCGCCAACGTCAAGAAGGCCCTGCGCGGCGCTCGCGCAATCCGTGCCGGGACCGTCACGGTGAACAGCTTTGGGGAAGGGGATATTTCCACCCCGTTCGGCGGCTTCAAGCAGTCGGGCTTTGGCGGTCGTGACAATGGCATCCACGCGCACGACCAGTACACCCAGCTCAAGACCATCTGGGTGGACCTGTCGGACGATGCGGACGAGAGCGTGGCGTGACGCGCTACACTGCCCGCCATTTGCCGGCGCTGCCCGGAACGGCAGGGTGGAACGCGATCATCGGTGATTACTCGTCGGCGGATACGCCGCTGACGGGTGATACCACTGCGGACTTCGTGGTGATCGGTGCCGGTTTCGCGGGCCTTTCGGCTGCGCGCCGGCTGCAGCAGCTTCAGCCCGACGCACGGGTCGTGGTGCTTGATGCCTGCCGTCTGGCTGAATCCTCGGCAGGTCGCAATTCAGGCTTTATGATCGACCTGCCGCATGATCTGATTTCCGAAGATTATGCGGGCGCGGGCGATGACATGGCCATGACCCGCCTCAACCGTGGCGCTATCGCTTTTGCGGGCGCGGCGGTGGAGGAATATGGCATTGCCCGCAACTTCTTCGATCCTGCGGGCAAGGTGAACGGCGCGGCCAGCGAAGCCGCGCACGCGCAGAACGAAAGCTATGCACAGCACCTCGCGCATCTGGGCGAAGGCTATGAAATGCTCGATGCCGCCGCCATGCAGGCGCTCACTGGCTCGCGCCACTACCTGTCAGGCCTCTACACCCCCGGCACGGTTATGCTGCAACCCGCAGGCTATATTCGCGGGCTGGGTGCAGGCCTTATCCGCCAAGGCGTGCAGATTTGCGAAAACTCGCCCGTTGTCGGTTTCGAACGGCAGGGCAGCGATTGGCGCGTGCGTACTGTGCAAGGCAGCGTCACCACCCCACGCGTGATTCTTACCGTCAACGGCCATCTGGAAAGCTTTGGTGTGGCCAAGGGGCGGCTGATGCAGCTGTTCCTCTTTGCGGTGATGACGCCTGAACTTGGGGCCGACGAGCTTGCACGTCTTGGTGGCCAACCGCGCTGGGGCGTCACTCCGTCTGATCCGATGGGGACCACCGTGCGCCGCATCGATACCGGGCAGGGCGGCAACCGTATCATCACGCGCACCGTTTCGGCGCTGCGCCCCGGCCTTAACCCCGCGAAGGATTTGCCGCGCGCGCAACGCGTGATGCAGCAAAAGTTTGAGGACCGCTTTCCTCAACTGGCTGGCATGACAATGCAGTACGGTTGGGCGGGGCACTTGTGTTTGACGCTGAACGGTGTGGCCGTGGCGCGGCAAGTGGATGATGGTGTCTATTCGGGCTGCGTCCAGAACGGTCTTGGTACCGCTCGGGGCACGCTGACTGGCATCTGCGCGGCGGAACTCGCCTGCGGCGTGCAAAGCGACATTACGCGCCACTTCGCCGTCGAAGCGTCGCCGCGCCGCCTGCCGCCGCAGCCGTTTCGCGAAATTGGCGCCAATGCGGTGATCCGCTACAAGGAATGGAAAGCCCGCAACGACTGAGTTGTCTTGAATGGGGGGCGCGGGGACCGGGCCATCGGGTCGCACTGATGTCCTTGCCAGAAAAGCCGCTTCCGGTGATTTGCCGGAAGCGGCTTTTGCATTTCAGGGCAGGGGTAATTGCACCGTGCGCCCACCGTCGATGGTATAAGTCTGCCCGGTGATGAAGCCGTTGTCCTCCGAACACAGGAAGGCGACCAGCCCTGCAACATCATCCGGCATACCGGTCCGGCGGACGGGATGGATCTTGCTGATCTTCTGCCGGAAGGCGACCGGATCAGGCATCGACGCGATATAGATTTCCGACAGTTCGCTGTCGATCCAGCCCGGCGCCACGGCGTTGCAGCGGATGCCGTCTTCACCATGATCGACCGCCACCGCGCGCGTCAGGCCGTGCAGGCCTGCCTTGGTTGCGCTGTATGAGGCGTGCTGCGGGTTGCAGCCAATACCTTCGATCGAGCCGATGTTGACGATGGAGCCTTGCGTTTCGCGCAGATGTGGCAGCGCCGCCTTGATCAGCAGGAACGGCGCAGTCAGGTTCACCGCAAGGTTGAACTGCCAGTCATCGAGGCTCATGTCCTCCACGCGCGCTTCACGCATCATCCCGGCGTTGTTGACGAGCGCATCCAACCGCCGGGCACGTTTCACCACTTCGGCGATAATGCGGGCCGGGCTGGCGGGGTCGGACAGGTCCGCCTCGATCCCCTCGAACTCAGCATCGTTGCCACGCTGCGCGGTAAACACGCGCGCCCCTTCATTGTGAAATCGGCGCGCGATACCCTGGCCGATGCCTTGGCTGCCGCCGGTAACCAGCACGACCTTGCCGTCAAAACGCTTCACGACACGGGCTTCCCGCCGTTCACCTCGATGCAGGCGCCCACCACATAGCGCGCCGCGTCAGAGGCCAGAAAGGCGACGACATCTGCGATGTCTTCAGGTTCGGCAATGCGGCCGATGGGAACGGTCTTGTTCAGGTCTGCAATGGCCGTGTCGGGATCGAAACCGCGCTTGGCAAAGCCGGTGCGCAGCATCGGCGTATTCACTTCGTTGGGGCATACGGCATTGATGCGGATGCCCTGGTGCGCGTGGTCCATGCCCATGCATTGGGTCAGCGAGGCGAGCGCGGCCTTGGTCATGCAATAGACCGCGTGGTTTGGCCCCGGGCGTAGCCCCCAGCAGGACGCGATGTTGACGATGGCGCCGCCGCCGCTGCCTGCCATAAGCGGAATTGCTGCGCGGCAGATGCGGAATGGCGCTTCGACGTTGACGCCCAGCGAAAGCGCCCAATCGGCGTCTGTCGTTTCGGTAACAGGGCCGCGGGTGATCACGCCTGCGTTGTTCACCACGATGTCGAGGCGGCCCAGCGTATTGTGCACAGCGGCGGGCAGGCCATCGGTAAACGCAGGGTCTAGCAAGTCTCCGGGGAGGCGAGCGTCAGCCTTGATCCCTGCTACGTCCCGGTCGCTCACCGCGACAATGGCACCCTGCGCGCGCAGTCGCTGCACGATGGCGGCTCCAATACCGCCCGCGGCACCTGTCACGAGCGCTACTTTGCCTGAAAATTTATTCATTGCATGACATCCCTTCTGCAATTGGGGCGCTGACCAAAGGGCATGTGTGCAGTGGCCGAGTCGGTCATGAGCATCCTTCTGATTGCCCAACCTGACGCGCGAAGCGGCGGCGCGCAGGGCAAAAAACGACATCACTTCACCTGAAAGCGACCTGAAAACTCCTCTTTGGCTTTCATGCCACCCTTTTGGTGCGATTCAGTTGACGTTTGCTTGCCAATGATTTTACATTTCAAACGCAGCGTTCGAAATGTGAACGCATAGGGCGGGTCAGATACTATCGGTAGGGAAGCTGCGGGACACACGCGCACCACCGATGGGAAAGCCTTGCTGCCATTTCGGGAGAGGACCACCGTGCATCATTCAGTACCGACCGGGATAGATTTGAGCGGCACGCCGCAGCAGATCGCCGCCCAGCGTCACAAGTTCATCATCAAGCTGGCCTTCCTGATTTCGGGCGGCATGTTCATCGACGGTTTCGTGCTGGGCGGTATGGGCACTGTCATGCCGGCGATCACCAAGGACTTGTCGCTCACGCTGTTCGAACAGGGATTGATCGGCGCGTCAGCTTTGATCGGCATCTTTCTGGGTGGCCCGCTTGGCGGCTATCTGGCGGACAAAGTTGGCCGCAAGCCGATGTTCACCATCGACCTTGCCACTTTCCTTGTCGGTTCGGTGCTGCAATTCGTTGTTACCGATGCCTGGCAACTGTTCACAGTCCGCGTGATCATGGGGATGGCGATCGGGGCTGACTATGCGATTGGCTGGCCGCTACTGGCCGAATTTGCGCCGGCGCGGGTGCGCGGCAAGCTGCTGTCGGTGCAGGAAGTGGGTTGGTACATCGGTTTCCTGCTTGCCTATACCATCGGATGGGCATTCACGATCTATGACATTGCGGGCTGGAATGTGATCCTTGGCCTCAGCACGGTGCCCACGATCATTGTGCTTCTGATGCGCCTTGGCACACCGGAATCGCCGCGCTGGCTTATCAGTGTGGGTCGCCGGGATGAGGCGTTGGCGCTGGCCGCGCAGTACATGGAGGAGGATGAGCAGGCCGACCTTCGCCATCAAGGGGAAAACAAGGCTGGCGGTTTCGCGCCGCTGTTTTCGGCACAGCATCTGCGCTCGACCTTGTTCGTCTCGATTTTCTGGGTCTGCTGTGTCACGCCCTATTTTGCCATCGGCACTTTTGCGCCTGTCGTGCTGGAGCATCTGGGCCTTCAGGATGGCCTGACCGGCGGCCTTGCGCTTAATTTTCTGGCGCTGCTGGGCGTGTTTTTCACGACGGCTACCGTAGAGCGGCTTGGCCGCCGCAAGCTGGCTATTGCGGCGTTGGTCATTTCCACAATTTCGCTGGCTGTGGTTGCTGCGACGCCAACCACAGCCGTGATCGTAATCGTAGCTGGGGTTCTGATCTTTGCTTTCGCGAACGCTATTGGCAACTGTCTGACCGGCGTCTATCCCGCTGAAGTGTTCCCAACCGAAGTGCGTGGGACGGGTGTCGGTTTCGCCACCGCGATATCACGCATCGGTGCGGCGGCAGGGACATTCTTTCTGCCCACCGCAATGGAGAAGTTGGGTATTTCCGGTACGATGTATGTTGCAGCAGGCATCTCGCTGTTCGGTGCTGTTGTGACGGTTATGCTGGCACCGGAAACGGCGGGGCGGCTGTTGGGCCAGACCGCCAAGGGTGCCGAAAATTGAGGCGAGCGAGCAGGAGTGTCTGCAATGGAAGTCCTGATCGAAGCCGACGTTGATCAGGCAGCGTCTGAGGAAACTGTCGAGCCAGTCAACAAGTCGGTTATCAAGGCAATGGCCCTGCTTACCGAGTTGGGGTGGCACCCAGCCGGGATCACTGCGACGGAACTTGCCCACAAGATGCGGATGTCGCGCCCTACGGTGTTCCGCCTGTTGCTAAGTCTTACCCAGACCGGCTTTGTCGAGAAGACCGAGGGCAAGTATCGTCTGGGGTGGAAGGTGGCGCGGCTTGGCCGCCGCGCCGATCCCTATGCCGGACTGATCGCGCAGGTTCAGCCCTCTCTTGAAATGCTTGCTGGCGAGTTGAATGAAACGATCAACTATGCCGTGGTCAATGGTGAGACGGCGTTTGAATTGATTGCCGAAGCTTCAGGATCGCGCCTGATCACCCTGTCGGCAGCGTATATCGGCATGGAATTACCCTTGCACGCCAGCGCGATGGGCAAGCTGATGCTGGCTGAATTGAGTGACGAGCGGGTGCGACAGGTCGTGCCGAAATCGCTGGCACGGCTTACGCCCCGGACTATTGCAACCATGCCAGCGTTACTCGATCATCTGACCACGGTGCGCGCGCAGGGCTATGCCATGATCGATGACGAACTGGAGGAGAGTCTCTATTCTCTCGCCGTGCCTATTCGCGCGGCAGCGTCGGGGGCGCTGATCGGGCTGCTATCGATTACCGGGCCATCACCCCGGTTACGCACGGTTGATCCGGCGGTTTTTGCGGCGCGGCTGCGGACTGCTGCAGACCATCTTTCAGGCAAGCTGACCGGCGCGCGCCAGCAGCCGTGACGATGCGATAGGACAGCGGGACCATGAACAAGAAGACTCAACTTCCCAGCAACTTCGAGTTCCGCGCGTTGCAGGCTTTCGTGGTCACCGCCGAACAGGGCGGGATGACACGCGCGGCGGAAGTGCTGGGATTGACACAATCAAGTGTGTCGCAGACGATTTCGGCGCTGGAAACCGCAGTTGGCAAGCAGTTGTTTGATCGGGGCGTCCGACCCATCGTGCTGACCGGGGCGGGGCACGCGCTATTGCGTCGCAGCCAGAAGATCCTTGGTGAAGTGCAGCAGGCCTTTATCGCTGCCGCAGAAGCCGAAAGTGGTGGCCTGGCGGCGTTGTCCATCGCCATGCCGGAAAGCCTTGCCAACGTTCTGGGGCCGCGCCTTTATGCCCGTCGGGCCGAACTATCGCGGTTCTGGCGTATTTCCAACGGGTTGATGCCGGACCAACGTGCCAAGTTCAATTCGCATCTGGCCGACATCATGATCACGGAAGAAGGCAATATCTCCGATCTGATCGGGGTAGAGCGCCATCTGATCCTGTCCGAACCTTATGTGTTGGTCTTTCCCAAGGGCTTCGATCTGCCGATGGAACTGGGGCAACATCTGGCCGAGCGCACAATGATCCGGTTTTCGCTGCGCTCGTCCGCCGGGCGCCAGACCGAAGCGCAGATGGAGCGGTTGCGCTTCAAGTTTCCCATGCAGATCGAATTCGATTCCTGTCTGGCGCAGACCACCGCGATAGCGAACGGGCTGGGGTGGGGCATATCCACCCCGCTTTGCCTGTTCCAGACGCCGCACTTGCTTGATGATGTAATCGTGCGACCAATTGGTCGGGGGGCCTTCAACCGCCGCATGACGCTGATCGCGCGTGACGGGGCGTTGGGCACCGCGCCAGAAATCGTGACGACTGAATGCCGAAGCATTCTTGCCGACGAAGTGTTGCCCGCGGTCGTAGAAAGGTTCCCCTGGCTGGAGGGCACCTGCCAGACCGGGCCGACAGGCTGATACCGCAATTCTTGTCCAAATCGCGAAAGAGCAATCATGGGCTACAAGCGCACTATTCAGGCCGTGGATACCCACGCGGGCATTCCCATGCGGGTCATTACCGGAGGCGTGCCGCATGTGCCGGGCGCCACCAGCTTCGAAAAAATGCAGTGGTTGGAAGCGAACGACGATCAGCTACGCAAGCTGATGCTGCGTGAGCCGCGCGGCTATCCTGCGCATTGCTGCAACCTGATCGTGCCGCCTTCGCACCCTGAGGCTGACGCCGGGTATATCATCATGGAGCAGGTCGAATATCCGATGATGTCCGGCGGCAATACCATCGCGGTGGCGACGGTGCTGCTGGAAATGGGGATGTTGCCGATGCGCGAACCGGTAACTGAACTGGTTCTGGAGGCCCCTGCCGGGCTGATCCATGTGACCGCGCAGTGCCTTGACGGCAAGGTGAAGAGCGTGCGCTTCCGCAACGTTCCCGCCTTTGCCGCCCATCTCGACGCGGTGATCGAGGTTCCGCATCTGGGCAAAGTGACGGTGGATGTGGGGTGGGGCGGCATGTTCTATGTCATTGCCGATGTGCGCCAGTTCAAGGGGCTGGAACTCATACCCGAACACGGGGGCGAGATTGCCCGCGTTTCGGCCATGATCCGGCAGGCCGCGATGGAACAGCTTCCGGTAGAGCATCCGGACTATCCGGGCGTTGGCATCACCATTTCGCAGCTATCTGGCCCTACGGACGATCCCCGCGCGGACTGGAAGAATGCCGTGACGATGGCGTCAGGCCCGCTTTCGTGGGACGATCCTGCCACATGGACGGGCGCGCTGGATCGTTGCCCTTGCGGCACTGGCACGTCAGCCAAGATGGCGGTGCTCCATCCCAAGGGCGAACTACCGCTACATCAGGATTTCCGTCATCAGGGCATTCTGGGCAACGTCTTTACCGGACGGCTGATAGAGGAGACGACGCTCGGTGGCCGCTCTGCCGTGGTGCCGACGATTAGCGGGACCGCGTGGATATCCGGGCTGAATACGCTCGTGCTTGATCACGACGATCCGTTCCCCGAAGGTTATGTCATCGGCGATATCTGGGCCTGAAGATCAAAGGGGCATCGACAAAGGTTGATGCCCCGAAACCGATCAGATTTCCTCCCACGGGAAAGTGTCCAGTCGTTCTGCGCCGTTCTCGGTAATCAACACCTGCGTTTCCAGCTTGATGCTTTCCGACCCTGCTTCCGCAATCAGGCTTTCCACGTTCAGCACCATATTGGCCTCAATGGTTCCGGTGCAGTTCCTGGCGAAATCGGGGTGCAACAGCACAGTCGGCCATTCATCGCACAGGCCGGTGCCGTGGAGCGCCAGAGAATAGCGATAGGGGACGTATTTTTCCGGGATCTGCCATGACTTTTCATTGAACTCGGCAAAGGTGACGCCGGGTTTCAGCAACGCAAGGTTATGGTTGATCTGGTCGAGCGCTGCCGAATAAAGTTCCTTCTGCTTGGCCTTCATCGCCACATGCCCGCAGGTCCACGAGCGCGACAGGTCTGCGCAGTAGCCATAGGGGCCAACCATGTCGGTATCGAAGCTGATCATGTCGCCCAACTGGATGCGATAGTCGGAGCATTCGTTATACCACGGGTTGGTGCGCGGCCCTGCGGTCACCAGCTTGGTTTCCAGCCACTCGCCGCCGCTGCGTGCGTTCTCGAAATGGAGTTCCGCCCAGATTTCACGCTCGGTGCGGCCCGGCTCGGACATTTCATACATGCGCGCCATGCCCGCTTCGCAGACGCGCACGGTCCAGCGCATCAATTCGATCTCGTCCGCGCTTTTGATCGCGCGGGCCATTTCCAGAATTTCCTGCCCATCGATGACGGTGAGGCCACGGGCTTGCAAGGCAAAGGCGCCTGAAGGCTCCAGCTTGTCTATGCCAAGCCGTACCGGACCGGGGCCGCGCTTGACCAAGCTGGCAATCTCGTCCGCCCATTCGTTCATGCGGTGTTCGGCCTGATCACCTGCCGAGAAATAGAGCCATGAAACCGCCGGACGCACTTCATCGATGGCGAACAGTCCGGCATTCAGGTGTTCGCAGCCTTCGAATTCGAACATGATCGCAGGGCCATCAGCCAGCACCAGAGCGTACCGTGCAGCGTTGTGCATGGTCCAGATGCTCATGTTCGAACTGTCAAAGGCATAGCGGATATTGACCGGATCATACATCAGCATGGCGTCACAGTCGTATTCAGCCATCTTGGCGCGCAGACGGCCGATGCGATAAGCGCGTGCACGGTCTAGCACGGCTTGATCCAGCGTACTGATCAGGGGGCGGTCCATGCCATCGGCATTCAGGTAGGATCGCTTGCGCTCATCCTTCATGACTTGCCGTGCAGATGCACTGACCGTGTTGTTCATTGATCGCTCCCGTATTCGGTCATTTGCTTTGACGATTCAGCCATCCCAAGGACTATTCATGTCCAGCGGATCAGCTCTTCGACCCAAGGCAGACTCTCGGTCAGTGGCGGAAAAGTCTGCTCCTGAAGCACGCTTTGGGCCAGTTTTGTAGTGCATTCGGCCAGATCGCCCAATTCCCCTGCGCGTGAGATGACCTCAATCCGGCGGGAGAAGTGGCCCTTTCGCAATGGCTCCACCCGCATCTTGCGCATCAGTTCGGGCTGCGCTGCAAGGCACAGCAGCGATGTGATACTCCACCCCATGCCCAGCGCTACGGTGGTCAACTGCTGGTGCGTGATTTCCACTTCGATCGTGTTGGGCAGCCGTAGCCGCATTCGGGTCAGTTGCTGTTCGATCCGCTGCCCTGTGCCGGAATCCAGCGTATAGCGAATAAACGGCAGTTTGGGGGTAATGTTGCCCGGCTCGGTCGGTCCGTCATAATCGCTGGGTAGCAGCAGCACGAACGGATCTTCCACGATCAACCGATGATCCAGCCCCGTCTCGCGCTCCAGCATATTGCTGCCGGTCACCAGCATGTCGAAACGGCGCGCCAGAAATTCTGCGTGATGCTTAAGCGACAGGCCTGACCGTACGGTCCAGCGATTGGCGCGGTTGCCATATTCCTTCAGCAAGGGCGCGGTCAGGTGTGTCGCCAGGCTTTCGGACATGGCGATGGTGACGGAATCGATCGGCTGGTCGGATTCCTCGCGGACACCATCATAAACCCGCTTGGCCTCGGACAGCAGTTCCAGGCCCTGCACATAAAGCGACCGCCCAGCCGGGGTAATGCCCAGCGGGCGCAGTGAACGGTCGAACAATGCGGCGCCAAGGCCGCTTTCGAGCCGCGCAATGGTTTGCGAAACGGCCGATTGGGTGACGTTCAGGCGCAAGGCGCAGGGCGTCATGCCACCCAGATCCACGGTGAGAATGAACACTTCCAGCGCGTGAAGATCGAACTCCGATGGAAGGCGCATACCCTGATCCGATCATCTTCCTGAAGGCTGAGGGCGCTCTGTCTGGTTGGAATGGAGCGCCCTCGTTGCGTAGCCCGCCGGATCAGGCGCGCAGTGCGGTGTTGTCAGCGTCGAAAGGCGAGTCAGCGATCACGGTGGCGCGATAGCGCTGACCCAGGATCACAATCTCCAATTCGGTGCCTTCAGCGGCATAAGCAGGATTGACCATCGCCAGCGCTATGCTCTTGCCGATGCGCCAGCCGTATCCACCCGAAGTTGCGCGCCCGACCACGTCCTCGCCTTTCAGGATCACTTCCGATCCACGCGCGTCGGCGTCGGTCACGTCGTGGACTTCCATTGTGACAAACGCGTTGGCGAGGCCCTTGTCCTTCCATGCCAGCAGCGCGTCCTTGCCGTGGAAGCCGGGCTTCTTCAGGCTGATGAACCGGTCGAGGCCGCTTTCGTAGGCCGAGTATTCGACCGACAATTCACGCGGGATGAGCTTGTAGCTCTTTTCCAGCGCCATCGACACCATTGCGCGAATCCCGAAGGGCTTGATGTCGAATTCGGCCCCTGCGGCCATCAGCTTGTCGAATATGTAGTTCTGCGTCTCGATCGGGTGGTGGATTTCCCAACCCAGTTCACCGATGAAGTTTACGCGCAGCGCTTCCACGGGGGCAGCACCGATGCTGATGGTCTTGCCGGTCAGCCAGGGGAATGCCTCGTTGGAAAGGTTGGCGTCGGTCAGCTTCGCCAGCACATCGCGCGAACGTGGTCCTGCCAGCACCAGCACGCCCATCGCGGTGGTCAGGCGTTCAAACGTGACTGAACCGTCGGTTGGCATGGCCTTTTTCAGGTAATCGTGGTCGTGCCGCTCATAGGCCCCAGCCGAGACGAGGTAATAGCGCTGCGGGGCCATCTTGTAGACGGTGAACTCGCTGCGCACGCCCCCGCGCGAGGTGAGCAGATACGACAGCGAGACGCGCCCGACTTTCTTGGGAACGGCATTGGTCAGCAGACCGTCGAGCCAGCTTTCCGCACCGGGGCCGGAGATTTCGCACTTGGCGAAGGCGCTCATGTCCTGAAGGCCAACCTTTTCGTGTACGTGGCGGCATTCGGCCCCTACGAAATCGAAGTAATTGGAGCGGCGGAACGACCACTTTTCGCGTACCGGTTCATTGTCCACATCGGGGTGGTTGTGGTTCAGGATGACGTCCGGCTTGTCGAGATCGGCTTCGGAAAGTTCGTAGCCTTCAGGGGCGAACCAGTTCGGGCGTTCCCAGCCGAACACGCTGCCGAACACCGCGCCCAGCTTCTTCATGCGGTCATAGCACGGCGTCTGGCGCAGCGGACGTGCGGCTTCGCGCTCCTCGTCGGGATAATGAACCGTGAACACCTTGGCATAGGCTTCCTCGTTCTTTTCAACAAGGTAACCGCGACCGGCGTAGTCGCCAAAGCGGCGCGGATCGACGCCCATCATGTCGATTGAGGGTTCGCCTTCGACAATCCAGTTGGCGAGCTGCCAGCCCGCGCCGCCAGCGGCGGTAATGCCGAAGGAATGGCCTTCGTTCAGCCAGAAGTTCTTCTTGCCCCATGCAGGCCCGACGATGGGCGAACCATCCGGGGTATAGGCGATGGCCCCGTTATAGACGCGCTTTACGCCAACTTCGCCAAATGCCGGCACACGTTCGATGGCCGAGAGGATGTAGGGTTCAAGCCGTTCCAGCGCGTCGGGGAACAGTTCGTATTCGGCGTTGGGTGCAGGGCCATCAAGATAGCAGGCAGGCGCGCCGACTTCGTAAGGGCCAAGCAGCAGGCCACCAGCTTCTTCGCGCATGTACCATGATGCGTCGGATTCACGCAGGACACCCATTTCGGGCAAGCCCTTGGCGCGGCGTTCCATGATTGCGGGGTGCTGTTCAGTGACGATGTACTGGTGTTCGACCGGCACGACCGGGATATCGAGGCCAACCATTGCGCCGGTCTGGCGGGCGAAATTGCCTGATGCCGATACGACGTGTTCGCAGGTGATATCGCCCTTGTCGGTCGAGACGATCCATTCGCCGTTGGGCTTCTGGGTGATGCCGTTAACCACCGTGTTGCGATAGATTTTCGCGCCACGGTTGCGCGCGCCCTTGGCCAGCGCCTGCGTGAGGTCGGCTGGCTGGATATAGCCATCGGCGGGGTGCTGGATTGCGCCAAGGACATTCTGCGTTTCGCACAGTGGCCATGCTTCGCGCACCTGATCAGGCGTCAGGAAGTTGACTTCGACACCAATGGTGCGGGCAACACCGGCATAGTAGAGGTATTCGTCAAGCCGGTCCTGGCTGGTGGCAAGGCGGATGTTGGATACATTGGAAAAGCCGACGTTCAGTTCGGTTTCCGCTTCCAGCGTGGGATAGAAGTCGACCGAATACTGATGGAGCTTGCCCACCGAATAGCTCAAGTTGAACAGTGGCAGCAGACCAGCCGCGTGCCAGGTGGAGCCTGATGTCAGCTCGTGGCGTTCCAGCAGGCAGACATCCGACCAACCCATCCTGGCAAGGTGGTACAGGGTGCTGACCCCGACCACGCCGCCACCGATAACCACGACGCGTGCCGTAGATTGCATTTCTTGTCTCCAGATTTTCAGGCGCGCGGGCGCTGGGGCCAACGCGCGAAGTTCACACGATCACGAAGTCACGGCGGCTGTCCCCACCCGCTTGCGCAAGTGGAAGGCCGCGACGGCGAAAAGGAAAAGCATGGCGCAAAGGCTTACTTGCTCACGCAGGTCGGGCTTGCTGGCCATCAGCACCAGCACTGCCAGAATGCCGCCGACAAGCGCGTAGCTGACGAAAGGGAAGGCCCAGACTTTGACCGGCAGCGGTTCACCCGCTGCTTCCAGACGGCGGCGCAGGGCAATCTGGCTAAGCGCGATCAGCAGGTAGACACACAGGATGATCGCGCCGGATGACTGCAGCAGGAACACGAAGGCGCGTTCGGGCGAAATTACCGAAACCAGCACCATAGCCATGCCCGACAGTGCGCTGACCAGAATAGCGGTTGTGGGCACGCGACGGCCTGAAACTTCAGCGAAGAGAGCAGGAGCGTCGCCGCGTTCTGCCATTTCGTGCAACATGCGCGACGTGACATAGATCGCCGAGTTCAGGCACGAGGTAACGGCGGTGAAAACCACCACCGACATGATTGCTGCAGCGCCTGGGATATGGATACGCGACATGGCATCCGCAAACGGAGATTGGCCCGTAAGGATCTGGTCCCACGGCACGATGGCCACAATCACGCTGATCGAGCCAAGATAGAAGAACAGGATGCGCAGGGTGACCGTGCGTGCAGCGCGGACCACGTTCTTGGCCGGGTCTGCGGTTTCCACGGCGGCGATAGTCGCCACCTCGCTGCCCATCATCGAGAAGATCACCACAGGAATGGCAGTGAATACAGCCTGCCAGCCTTGGGGGAACAGCCCGCCATGCGCCGCGAATTGTACCGTGATGGCAGGCAAGCCCGGCCCAAAGCCGAAAACATAGCCTGCCCCCAGCGCGATGAATGCGGTGATGGTGGCTACCTTCAGCGCCGCGAACCAGAACTCGGTCTCGCCGTAGGCACGCACCGACATCAGATTGATGCCCGTGGTAATCGCGACCAGCGCTCCGGCAACGATCCACTGGGGCAGGGGGACGACTGGTGCCAGCAGCGCGGCCCCTGCAATCGCTTCGACTGCGATGGTGACGACCCAAAAGTAGAAGTAGAGCCAGCCGTTGACGAAGCCAGCCCAGGGACCAAGGCCCAGCCGGGTATAACCGGTGAACGTGCCGACGCCGGGCCGGGCCACGGCCATTTCGCCCAGCATTCGCATGATCACGAAAACAAGCGTGCCGCACATCGCGTAAGTGAACAGGACTGATGGCCCGGCGATGTTGATCGCCGCGCTCGACCCCACGAAGATTCCGGCACCGATGATCCCGCCCAGCGAGATCATGGTCACGTGTCGCGATTGCAGCGAATGCGCGAGGCTTTTGTGGTCTTCTCCAACCGAACCGGTCATGCGCGGCTTCTCCCCTGATTCCGTCAAATGGCGAAATCTGACCCTTTTCGGGTTCCCTGTTTGCATCTGGATATAAATCGGCACGGGCATCAAGGTGCTATGCATTGAGTAAGGGAAGCTAAGACGTAACATTAGAGAAAATGATGTAGGCATTTGTGCTGCAACCGAATGCTGAGTCGCGGTAAATTGTCCATGCCAGCCGTCGGCCAAAGCTCGTGCGTGCTGACAGACAGAAAATCAGCGATGGATGCCGTACATGACGTCTTACCCCTCGGTCGCCGCCGATCTTGCCCTCGACCGCCCCGGATTTACGCTGCCGCGCGATCTCTATGTGGGCGAGGATGCCTATCGGTTCGATAGCCAGGTCATGCTCAAGTCGGTGTGGCTCTATGCCTGCACCGTGGCGCATGTGAAGAAACCGGGCGACTTCTATGTGTTCGAACTCGGCAACAACTCGGTGATGATCATCCGGGGCAAGGATGGCGAGGTTCGGGCGTTCTACAACACCTGTACCCATCGCGGAGCGCGTATCTGCGGCACGGCCACTGGCAACGCGCCGCGCCTGACCTGTCCGTACCACTACTGGAGCTTCAACCTTGACGGTCGTCTGCTGGCCGCGCGCGACATGCCTGAAGGGTTTGACAAGTCTGCCCACGGTCTGCGTCCAGTGGCGCTGGAGAACGCAGGCGGGCTGCTGTTCGTGTGCCTGTCGGAAAATCCTCCGCCATTCGACCGCGCCGGGCAGGACATTGCCGAACAGATCGGCATCTACAATCTCGACAAGCTGAAGGTCGCCTATGTCGAGGAATTGATCGACCACGCCAACTGGAAGCTGGTGATGGAAAACAATCGCGAGTGTTACCACTGCGAGGGCAACCATCCTGAACTGCTCAAGTCGCTTGACGGCACCGGTTTCGGCAAAGGCCTGCCCGAAGACAACCAGAGCGGTGAAATGACCGGCGACGAACTGGCGATCGAGGCTCAGCGCGCCGAATGGGAAAAGCTTGGCATCTATCGCGAACTGATCGAGTTTCCCGATGGCTGGTGGCACCGCGTTGCCCGCCTCGGGCTGGCGTCAGGCACGGTTACACAAACCCTTGATGGCCAGCCTGCGTGCAGGAAACTGATCTGGCCGCATGGTGACAAGGTGGAAACCAGCCTGTCGATCTGGACCCAGCCCAATAGCTGGCACCACTTCTGCTGCGATCATGTCGTGACGTTCAGCCTTGTGCCACTGGGGGCTGACAAGACCATGCTGCGCACGAGCTGGCTGGTCCATGAAGATGCGGTTGAAGGCGAGGACTACGACGTTGACAACCTGACCGCCGTGTGGCGCGCCACCAATGCGCAGGATGGCCGTCTTGCCGAAAACAACCACGCGGGCATTCGTTCGGACGCCTATCGCCCCGGCATGTACTCCAACGAGGAAAAGCTCGTCGAAGCGTTCAAGAGCTTTTACGTCAAAACGGCCAAGGCCGCGTTGGGCATGGAGTAATGCTGGCGCTCACCCGCAGGGCGCCGTGGCCGGTTCGGATGGTTTTCGGTCTGGTTGAACGGCCTTGCGGGTCGCGCCAATTGCATTGAACGCAATCCCTGCAAACAGGATCGCGCCGCCAACGAAGGTGCCAATGCTTGCCGTTTCGCCCATCACCAGCCAGACCCACAGCGGTGCGAGCATGACCTCGGTATTGGAAAGCAGTGCCAGTTCTGCCGATGGCACAGCCTTGCTGCCAAGCGTGTAGAGGATCATCCCGCCCGCAAGAGTGACAGCGCCCATAAGCAGACACCAGATGATGTCGGGCGTGCGCACCAGAATCGGCTGCCCCAACTGCGCGGCGACGAACATGCTTGCTGACATGGCAAGAGCGGCACCGATTGCGACTGACGGCAGGCTGTCGTCAAGATGGCGCCAACGCAGCGTAATCGTGAAAGCGGCAAAGCCTGACGCCGAAACGAGCGCGGCGATGTTGCCCAGCCAGGCACCGTTGGCGAGGCCTTCGCGCACCATCACAAAGATGCCGACCAAAGCAATCAGAATGGCGATGCGTGTTCTGGCCGACACTTCTTCCTTCAGCACGATCCGCGCCAGTATTGCCGAGATCAGCGGAGAGGCTGCAAGCAGGAAGGCCGCATTGGCAATCGTGGTCGACTGGAAGGCGACAATGGCACCGCCCATGGCGGCAACAAGCGCAACACCGCCGATAAGGCCAGCAATCCCGGCTGATCGCATCGCAGATCCCAATGATCCGCGCGCGCGCCAGCCGATGAAAGCAAGCAGCACGGGAAGCATACCGGACGACCGCCAGAACAACACCGCCCAAGACCCTGCTTCACCCAACTGGCGAATGATCAGTGCCTGAAAGGACCACAGCAGACCGGCTGTCACCACCAGCAGTGCGCCTGTCTTGTATGGCATTTTCCATCCTCGTTTTTGCCAGTGCAGCGTCAGGCTCCTTTCGACTTGCATTTTGAATCAATCAATCGAATAAAATTGAGCATTATGTTCAAGAAATTTGATGAATGATCCAAACGCTCGACCTCACGCTGCTGCGTAGCTTCGTTACTGTCATCGAAACCGGCAGCGTATTGCGTGCTGCCGCGCGGGTCGGGCGCAGCCAGTCTGCGGTGAGCATGCAATTGCAACGCTTGGAAGCCGACGTCGGCCGTCCTCTGTTCCACCGCGAAGGTCGAACCCTGAAACCAAATGCGGCGGGGGAGGAACTGCTGGTCCATGCGCGCCGTCTGTTGCGGCTTTCCGATGAAGCACTGGCCAGCCTGCGGGGGCCGGATCAGGCAGGCCTTGTCCGGCTGGGCGTGCCTGAGGACTATGCCGCATTTCTGCTGCTGCCAGTGCTTGAGCGTTTTTCGCAGGCACATCCGTTGGCGGACATCGAACTGATTTTTCAGCCTAGTACCGTTTTGCTTCAGCAACTGAAGGCTGGACAGATCGACCTCGCTTTGGTCACTCGCGATCCTGATCAGCCCTTTGCCGTGCTTTGCCACGAACGTTTCATCTGGGCCGCCGCGCCCGACCATGCGCTATGGCTGCGCGATCCGGTGCCGGTGGGATTGTTCGAGGCTGGCGACATCGCCCGCCGCTATGCACTTGAGGCACTGCAGGAAAGTGGACGACAGTTTCGCGTCGTTTGTTCCAGCAAAAGCCAGTTGGGCCTGATTGCGGTGGCACAGGCTGGCCTCGCCGTGGTGGGCATTGTGGAATCGTGCCTGCCGCAGGGCCTGATCCGGGTTGGTCAGGCGCAAGGATTGCCCGACCTGCCGCCGTTCGAAATCAGTCTGGTAGAGCGAGGTGGTCCAACCACGGCACTGGCGGCAAGGCTTCAGGCATTCCTGACGCGCGAACTGGCGCGGGAATGATTGAGCGACAGCTTGGGCGCGCAGGAAACGAATGTCTGTTTCCCGCGCGTCCAATTATCGTCCTAGCTGGCGGCCTTTTGCCGGAACACCAGCGCCAGTCCGATAATGGTCAGCGCCAGTCCTGCCAGCGCCAGATGTGACATCGGGTTGCCAAGGAATACCCAATCCATCGCGGCAGTAACCGCAGGGACAAGGTAGAACAGGCTGGTGACATTAACGAGATTGCCCCGCGCGATCAGGCGATAGAGCAGGAAAGTAGCCCCGACCGAAATCACCAGTCCCAGCCACAGAACCGGCCCGATAAAGCCAATGTCTGTTGAAACGCGAAAATCGCCAAACGGCGCGATCATCGCAATGGTGGCAAGGCCAACAATGTATTGCAATGGCAGCATTTCCCAAGGGGCCTGCGTCTCCCGCTTCTGCAGGATCGAACCATACGTGATGCCCACAAGGGAAACGAGCGCGAAGACCACCCCAAGCATCTGCAGTCGCATCGATAGCAATCCGTCGGACACGATAAGTGCCAACCCGCCAAGTGCCAGCAGCAGCCCCGCCATGCGCAGCGGTGTGACCTTCCGCTCGGTCACGAACAGCGTAAGAATGGGCTGCACGCCCAGCATGGTGGCAAGTGCGCCCGGCGTAACGCCGTGGTCCAGCGCCAGCAGATAACAGGTGGAATAGAGGCCCGATATGGCAAGGCCGATGGTTGCAACACGCAGCCGCGTTCCGCGTGCGGGCAGCAATTTTCCGTTCGACAATGCGAACGGAACCAGCACGGCCAGCGCCGTAACATAACGTAGCGCCAGCAATGCAAACGGCGAACCGTGGTGCAGGCCGATTTCGGAAACAATGGTCCCGCTGCTCCACAGCAGGACGAACAGGCTAGTCGGCCCAAGCGCCGACAAATGACGATTGTTCATGGGTAAACCCCGAATGATGATGCAGCGCCCTGCACAAGGGCGCGAAAATGGTGTCGGATCAGTCCGCAGCAGGCGGCGGTGCCGCCGATACGGGCGGCGCGACCGGGGGCGGCGCGGACGAATGGGCAACCACTGACATCATTCGGAAAGGCAGGGGAAGGTGCGACGATCCAGCGTCAACAGTGATGCAGGTCTGCACGATGGTTCCCCTCCAATTACTGTAAATTCGTATCAAGTGGATTGAAGTAAGGCAAGTGCAGCCGGTGTAGTCAGGTTGCGATGTGGAATGCTCATGCAAGCGATAAGATTTACCACTGCACAGCCTTGCCGCGATGAATGAGAAAGCGTCGAGCTTGATTTAGTGAACACTGGTGGCCGTCTAATATCTAGCCTTAGATTAGTTTATGCCGCCTCAGGTGCCTTGTTTTCGCAACGCTGTCTGGCACACATCAGGGCAAGCCTCGGCGGGGAGCATGGGTTTGCACGCCCCACCGGTTTCCACACCCAGATAAAAGATGGATTGCGCCATGAAGACCCTGGTCTGCGTGAAGCGAGTGATAGACTACAACGTGAAGCCTCGTGTGAAGGCGGATGGTTCGGGAGTTGATCTTGCGAACGTGAAGATGAGCATGAACCCGTTCGATGAGATCGCGGTTGAGGAAGCGATCCGTCTGAAGGAGAAGGGCGTGGTTTCCGAGATCGTGGCTGTGTCTGTCGGGCCTGCCAAGGCGCAGGAAACGCTGCGCACGGCGCTGGCGATGG
>NZ_JBMLSM010000217.1:0-2261 GCF_049240505.1 Novosphingobium sp. | reverse complement strand
GTGTCGTAATCGTGGTCATCGATGTTCGGACGCATCTTGATCTCCTTGATCTCCTGCGTCTTCTGGCTCTTGCGGGCAAGATTCGCCTTCTTCTGCGCCTCGTAGCGGAACTTGCCGACATCGAGGAACTTGCAGACCGGCGGGTCAGCGTTGGGCGAAACCTCAACCAGATCGAGGCCGACTTCGGCAGCCTGTTCGATCGCTTCGCGGGTGTACATTACACCCAGGTTCTCGCCATCACCGTCGATCACGCGCACCTTTGGCACGTTGATCATATTGTTGAAGCGAGGCCCGCTCTTGACGGGGGGCGCCATCATGCGCCGCGGTGGGGGAGCTATAGTGCTTTCTCCTGCAGTTTGCCCAAATATACGATTGGCGCGCTCATATCACAATGCGCGGCCTTTGAAAGGGCCGGTTTGCATGAAGTTCCCGGCAATCATCGATTGATGTTCGCGTGTTGCGAAGGAATCACGAATTACGCCGCAGCACGCCACAAGGCAAAGCGGGCCAGTTTCTCTCCAGCAGGGACGATCGCGTCAATGGCCCGGGCGGGTTGCAGCGCTGAGAGGATGGCGGGATCGCCAGCGTCCATGCCGCCGGTCAACGCGCCAAAAGCCGGGAGAATCAGGCGGTTCTCACTGGCCACCGCGCAAGGACGGGCGATATTCCGGCCCCGGATCGATACGCGCAGCTTGGGGTGGAAGTGGCCTGAAACCTCCGCCCCGGCGCTGCCTTTGCGGGCGATATGGCGCAGGTTTACGCCGCGCACATCGAGTTCATCGACCAGTGTGCCGCCCGGCGCGCCTGCGTCTTCATCGTGGTTTCCGGTGATCCAGATCCAATCGGTTGCGCGGGTAAGCGCGTCGAGCATTCCGGCGGCGTGGGGTTCCATCCGTGCCACTGCAGCGGCATCGTGAAACGAATCGCCCAGACAGAATACGCGCCGCGCGCCTGTTTCGCGCAGGGATTCGGCCAGCCGTTCCAGCGTGGCCCGGCTGTCGTAAGGGGGAAGCATCTGGCCGTGCCGGGCAAAGAAGCTGGCCTTTTCGAGGTGAAGGTCTGCCACCAGCAGCGCGTTCTCCTCAACCCAGAACACCGCGCGTGACGGGCCGAGCCTGAACTCCTGTGAGGCGAACGAAAAGGGAACCATACTTCCCCTTGCCGTATGCAGATTGTGTTGGCAAGGGCAGGGCATGAGCAACTGGACCGACCACACCGCCCGCGCCCGTACATGGTTCGAAACTTTGCGCGACCGGATCTGCGCCGAATTCGAATCGATCGAGCGTGAGGCAGGTTCTGAAGCGTCGTTTGCCTATACGCCGTGGAACCGCGAGCATGAGGGCGAAACTGTCGCGAACGGTGGCGGCGGTGTGCAGGGCCTGATGAAGGGCAAGGTGTTCGAGAAGGTCGGGGTGAACGTCTCGACCGTGCAGGGCGAATTTTCAAAGGAGTTCGCCGGCACTATCAACGGAGCGAGCGCCGATGCGCCGGGCTTTACCGCCACGGGCATCAGCCTGGTGGCGCACATGGCCAATCCGCATGTGCCCGCCGTCCACATGAACACACGCTTCCTGACCACCAGCAAGGCATGGTTCGGCGGCGGCGGTGATCTCAATCCACCGATCCCCTATGACGACGATACGGCGGAGTTCCACGCAACCTACAAGGCCGCGTGTGACCGGCATGATGCTGAGTATTACCCGAAGTTCAAGAAGTGGGCCGACGACTACTTCTGGATTCCCCACCGCAAGGTGCATCGCGGTGTGGGCGGCATCTTCTATGACCATCTCGAATGCGCCGACGACGCGGCGTTCGAAACCAACTTTGCCTTCACCCGCGATGTCGGCGAAGCGTTTCTCGCGGTGTTCCCCACGCTTGTCCGCCGCCGCATGGGCATGGCCTTCAACGAGGCGGAAAAGCTGCGCCAACTGGAATATCGCGGTCGCTATGCCGAGTTCAATCTGGTGTGGGACCGAGGCACGCTTTTCGGCCTTAAGACAGGCGGAAACATCGACGCCATCCTGATGAGCCTGCCCCCGCAAGCCGTCTGGAGCTGACGTTCCCCGATTGATCGAGCAATTCGATTGCAATTGCGAGGCTTTCCCTCTTGCAGGGAAGGCCCGCTTGCCGCCATTTAGAGCATAGATGCTGCGCCAGTACGAACTTGTCGAACGTGTTCTCGCCTATGATCCGCAAGCGGATGAGGCGATGCTCAACCGTGCCTATGTCTATACCGTGCAGAAGCACGGCAGCCAGAAGCG
>NZ_JBMLSM010000216.1:0-5889 GCF_049240505.1 Novosphingobium sp. | reverse complement strand
GGCATCCTCTCCCAAAACTTTCCGACCCGGCGGGCAACTGCCGGGTCTTTTTTTGCCTGCTGATTTTGTGCGCAGAACGACCGCTTGTAGCCAGATCGCAACTTTAGGCTGGTCACCGCGTTTGAAATCCCGCGCGCCGGTTCCCACATCGGAACCTGTCGGCAGTTCAAGGGGATTTCACCACTCATGGCAGATGCGGCAACCGAAGCCCGTACCGTGCGCTTGCAGGTCGCGGGCGCAAGGCAGGAAGAAAGCGGGCACGGTATCGCCCGCGTCAGTCGTCACATCATGGCGCAACTTGGCGTTACCGAAGGTGACGTGATCGAAATCGTGGGCAAACGCTCCACGGCAGCGCGCGTGATTCAACCCTACCCGGAAGATGAAGGGCTGGAACTTATCCGGCTCGACGGTTTGCAGCGCGCCAATGCCGATGTCGGTTCGGGTGAACACGTCGAAGTGCAGCGCATAGAATCGCGGCCCGCGCAGCGTGTTGTCTTTGCGCCCGCGCAAAAGGACTTGCGACTGCAGGGACCGGCGCAAGCGTTGAAACGAAACTTTGCCGGGCGTCCGCTGGTTACAGGCGATCTGGTAGCCACGGCAGGCCAGCAGCAGGTCAGCCGTTCGGACATGCCGCAGCAGCTTCGTCAGATGCTCAATGCGCCAGCTTTCGCGCTAACGCAGATCCGCCTCACCGTTGTTTCGACCAGCCCCAAGGGCGTGGTCCATATCGACGAGAATACCGAAGTCGAACTGCGCCCGGAATACGAGGAGCCTCGCTCCAGCCGCGCCGACGTGAACTACGATGACGTTGGCGGGATGGGCGATACCATCCGCCAGTTGCGCGAGATGGTGGAACTGCCTCTGCGCTATCCCGAACTGTTCACGCGCCTCGGCGTAGATCCGCCCAAGGGCGTGCTGCTGCACGGCCCGCCGGGCACCGGCAAGACGCGCCTTGCCCGCGCCGTGGCCAATGAAAGCGACGCTTCGTTCTTCACCATCAACGGCCCCGAAATCATGGGTTCGGCCTATGGCGAAAGCGAAAAGCGCCTGCGCGAGGTGTTCGAGGAAGCGACCAAGGCCGCGCCTTCGATCATCTTCATCGACGAAATCGATTCGATCGCGCCCAAGCGTAGCGAGGTGCATGGCGAGGCGGAAAAGCGCCTTGTCGCCCAATTGCTTACGCTGATGGATGGGCTACAGGCGCGCTCAAACCTCGTCGTCATTGCGGCCACTAACCGGCCCGATGCAATTGACGAGGCTTTGCGCCGCCCTGGCCGGTTCGACCGCGAGATCGTGGTGGGCGTACCCGACGAATCGGGTCGTCGCGAAATCATCGGCATTCACACGCGCGGTATGCCGCTGGCCGAAGATGTCGATCTGCAGGAACTAGCCCGCACCACGCATGGCTTCGTCGGTGCCGATCTGGCGGCTTTGGGGCGCGAGGCGGCAATCGAAGCCGTGCGCCGCATCATGCCGCAACTCGATTTCGAACAGCAGACGATCCCGCAGGACGTGCTCGACAACCTGCGTGTCGAACGCGACGATTTCGTACAGGCGCTGAAGCGCGTGCAACCTTCGGCCATGCGCGAAGTCATGGTGCAGGCGCCGACCATCGGCTGGGCCGACATAGGCGGGCTGGATGAGGCACAGGACAAGTTGCGCGAAGGCGTGGAACTGCCGTTGAAGAACCCTGAGGCGTTCCACCGTCTCGGCATCCGTCCGGCCAAGGGCTTCCTGCTCTATGGCCCACCCGGCACCGGCAAGACCCTACTGGCAAAGGCAGTGGCGAAAGAGGCAGAGGCCAACTTCATCGCGATCAAGTCGTCCGATCTGCTCAGCAAATGGTATGGCGAAAGCGAACAGCAGATCGCCCGCCTCTTTGCCCGCGCGCGTCAGGTCGCGCCCTGCGTGGTTTTTATCGATGAGATCGACAGCCTTGTTCCCGCGCGCGGCAGCGGGCAGGGGGAACCGAACGTGACGGCGCGGGTGGTCAACACCATCCTTGCCGAGATGGACGGGCTGGAGGAACTGCAATCGGTCGTGCTGATCGGGGCGACCAATCGGCCCAACCTTGTTGATCCAGCGCTGCTGCGTCCGGGCAGGTTCGATGAACTGGTCTATGTCGGCACCCCCAGCGAAGAAGGCCGTGCCCATATCCTCGGCATCCACACGCGCAACATGCCCCTGGCCGATGACGTGGACCTCAGCCTGATCGCTGCAGAAACGCTGCGCTTTACAGGTGCGGATCTGGAAGACGTGGTGCGCCGGGCCGGCCTCAACGCCATTCGTCGCGCGGGCGGCAATGTCGATCAGGTCACGGCAGAGGATTTCGCCGCAGCGCTTGAAGCATCACGCGCGACGGTGACAGAACAGATGGAAGACGATTACGCCCGGATGAAGGGCGAGTTGAAGAAGCGCGCGATGAATCCCGGCCCGCTGGGCTTCATCACGCCCGGCATGGTTCAGCCCACGCGCGAATCCAAGCACGGCTGATGCGCAAGGCGGAGAGGGTTCAGCTCTCTCCGCCTTCCAGCACGAAGTCCATCTCCACCACGATTCCCCGTTCGCCAAAGCGCCGCGTGATCGTGCCGCCAAGCTGGCGTTCGGATGACCGGATCAGGGCAGAACCAAACCCTTCGCGGCCAGCCTCGGCAGGCGCGGCGGCTTCACCCGCAGCGATTTCTTCCCACAGCACTTGCGCGCGGTCGCCCTCCCGGCTCCAGGTCACGCGCAAAAGCCCGCCGGGCTGCGCCCAGGCGCCATACTTCACGGCATTGGTCACCAGTTCGTGCAGCACCAGCCCCAGAGGCACCGCGTGCTTTCCGGGTAGCACGAGTTCGCCCCCGTCCAGTTCGCACCGCTCCGACGACGAACGATAGGGCGCAATTGCCTTCCCGATCAGGTCGGCAAAATCGACTGTCTGATCCTTGCCCGAACCTTGCGTGACTTCATGCGCCGTCACCAGCGCGTGAATGCGCTTCGCGATCCGGTCTACCGCAGGGGCCGCTGCCTGATCACCCCGTGCGCTCATCTTCACGATGGCAAGGATGACCGCGAACAGGTTCTTGACCCGATGGTTGAGTTCCTTGGCGAGAATGTCTGCCCGGTCGCGCGCTTCGGCGATCACCGCTGCGTTGGCCGCCAACGCTTCTGCTTCGGCGCTGCGGATGGCCTGCCATAGGCCCAGCGCCAGCGCGCAGACGATCACCACGAACAGCGCAGCCAACGATGGCAGTATGCGTGCTTCGGCAGCAGATGCGTTCTGCACCGCCTGCGCCAGCCGGACGCGCTCGATATCTTCTAGCTTCGCCACCGCGCGCCGCAACCCGGTCATCGCAAGTTGACCTTCGTCGGAAAGGACGCGCGCGTGCGCATCCGGGATGCGTCGCTGGCCGACCAGTTCGATCACGCCGGTCATTTCGGCCCATTTCGCATCGCCCAGCCGCGCGATCTCGGCCAGAAGGTCCGCCTGGTCGACGGGCAAGTCGTCGCCCATCTGCTGCCGCAGCCGCGTCATTTCCTGGCTATAGCGCTCCCGTCCTTCTCGGTAAGGCGCGAGATAGCGGGTGTCGCTGGTGATGAAGTAGCCGCGCTGCCCGGTTTCGCCGCTCATCGTAGCGCGCACGATCTGGTCGAGCGATTCGAGAATCGCACTGGTCCGCGCCGCCTGCTGCCTTTGCGAACGCTCGGCTTCCACCGTTGCAAGGATCAGCGCAAACGTGCCAAGCAGTGCCAGCGCAACGACGACAAACAGCGCAAGCGTTGGAATGCGAGGCGCGCGCTGCCACCAATGGAGGCGCTGCGCGCCATCGCGGGATTCGTTTTCCCTGTTCATCGCGCGTGCCTAAACGTTAACGCGAAAGGCGGCAACGTATTGAAGCGCCGCAGGCTTGACGCAAGCGGCCCTGTCGCCTATCGGCCACCCCCTGATTCCGGCGTGTTGCCTGTGCGGCATGGCCAGTCCACAGATTCGAACAGAAGAGAAAACCGATGAAGCGCACTTTCCAGCCCAGCAACCTCGTGCGTGCCCGCCGTCACGGCTTCCGCGCTCGTGCCGCCACTGTCGGTGGTCGCAAGGTTCTGCACGCTCGCCGCGCACGCGGCCGCAAGAAACTGTCGGCCTGAAGCCTGACAACCAGCTTCCTGTTCCGGCGAAAGCGGGCATGACCCGAATCGCCACGATACGGAAGCGGGCAGATTTCGTTGCTGCCAATCGCGGAATCCGGGTCGCAAGGCCCGGATTCGTGCTGTTGGTAAACCGCGATTGCGCGCCCGCCGATGAAGCGGACATGCGCTTTGGCGTCACCGTCACCAAAAAGATCGGCAACGCGGTCGTCCGCAATCGCATGAAGCGCCGCTTTCGCGCTCTGCTGCGCGAGGCGCTCCCGCAAGGCGGCATTGCCGGTGCCGACCACGTGATGATCGGGCGCGAAGGCGGGGTCGAGCGGGATTTCGCCCTGCTGCGTGAAGAACTGGCCGTTGCCCTTTCACGCGCTGCTGCGGGCAAGGGCGATCCGCCAAGAAAGCGCGGTGGCCCGCGCGCCCATCACGGCCGGGGCAAGTGAAACGGCTGCTCATCCTTGTTGCGCGGGGCTGGCAACTCGGCCCGTCGCGCGTGCTTCCACCCTCTTGCCGTTTCAGCCCTTCCTGCTCGCAATATGCGATCGAAGCGCTGGAAAAGCATGGCGCGATTAAGGGTGGCTGGCTGGCGGCGAAGCGGCTATTGCGCTGCCACCCGTGGGGTGGGTGCGGATATGATCCCGTTCCTTAACCAGTGCAATTTCAGGTCGCCTTGCGCGCCATAGAATAACAGGACGCAAAACCCGGTGCAGAATCAGCGCAACGTCATCTTGGCAGTGGTCCTTACCGGCCTGCTGCTGCTCGGCTGGGAAGGCGCGATGCGCTGGTTCTACCCGCAGGCCGACGTAAAGCCTGCCGCCACGGCAACCACGACTGCGGCGGCGGATGGCAAGCCCACGCGCGAAGGCGGGCTGCGCAATGCTGGCGATATCGCGCTGGAAAAGAAGGACTTGCGCGCAGAACTCGCCGCCGGGCACCGTCTTCCTATCGATGCGCCGGGCCTCAAGGGCACGATCAACCTCAAGGGCGCGCTGGTCGATGACGTGACGCTGGCCCGCCACACCGAGACGGTCGAGAAGAACAGCGCGCCCGTGCGCCTGTTCTCGCCCGCCGGAACGCCCGCACAGCACTATGCCCAGATCGGTTGGGTCGGCGAAGGCATCGCCACGCCCGATACCAACACGATGTGGACCGCAGACGGCGCAAAGCTGACACCGCAGACCCCCGTCACGCTGCGTTGGACCAACCCCACCGGGCAGACCTTCTCGATCCGCTATGCGATTGATGCGGATTACATGATCACCGCTACGCAGACTGTGGCCAATGCGGGCGCAACCCCGATTGTGGTCAAGCCGTTCGGACTGGTCAGCCGCACTGACAAGACCGCCAGCCTCGATACCTGGCAGCTCCATTCCGGTCCGATTGCCGCGCTCGATGGTTCGGTAACGTTCGAAAACAACTATTCGACCGTCACCGAAGCGCCGGGACAGGCCGTGCCGCTCAAGGGTGGAACCAACTGGATCGGCTTTACCGATATCTACTGGCTGTCGGCGCTGATTCCCGATGCCGGGGCCAAGGCCGAAGGCGCTTTCCGCTCCACGGCGCCGGGCGTGTTCCGCGCCGACCTGCTCTACCCCAACGTCTCGGTCGCACCGGGCAAGCAGCAGTCGCAGTCCGTGCGGCTCTTTGCTGGCGGCAAGGAAAACAGCGTTCTTGAAAAGTACGAAGCGGCGGGTGTAGCCAACTTCAGCCTGTCGATCGACTGGGGCTGGTTCCGCTGGTTCGAAAAGCCGATCTTCTGGCTGCTCG
>NZ_JBMLSM010000215.1:0-26627 GCF_049240505.1 Novosphingobium sp. | reverse complement strand
CCAGAGGTGCAGGGCGGCGTTCACGTAACCGGCAGCCACAATCCCGCCAATCACAATGGCTTCAAGATGGTACTTGAAGGCGCCCCGTTTTTTGGGACCGACATAGTCGATCTCGGGCGCATCGCCGATGAAGCCGCGTGGATCAGCGGTAGTGGTGGCGTCTGCGATGCCGACGTTACCGAAGCCTATGTCGATTGCCTGATCGGCGCGCTGGACGGAATCGACAGGGGCACCCTGGACAACATCCGCATCGGCTGGGATGCCGGGAACGGCGCGGCTGGTCCCGTGGTCGAGGCGCTGGCCGCGCGGCTGCCCGGAACCCATGTCCTTCTTCATACGAGCGTGGACGGCCATTTTCCCAACCATCATCCTGATCCGACTGTGGAATCCAATCTTGCCGATCTTCAGGCTGCTGTCGTGGAGGGATGCCTCGACTTCGGTGTGGCATTCGACGGAGATGGCGACCGGATCGGTGCGGTGGACGGCAGGGGTCGGGTGATCTGGGGTGACCAGTTGCTGGCGATCTATGCGCAGGATCTGCTGCGCGAATGGCCGGAATCAACGGTTATCGCGGATGTAAAGGCCAGTTCCACCCTGTTTGCGCGCATTGCCGAACTGGGTGGCAAACCACTGATGTGGAAAACCGGGCATTCGCCGATAAAGTCCAAAATGAAGGAGACGGGCGCACCTCTGGCAGGCGAAATGAGCGGGCACATGTTCTTTGCCGACCGATATTTCGGTTTTGACGACGCTCTTTACGCCGCCATGCGCCTGATCGCCGCCACGATCCGAATCGGAACGAGCCTGACCGCAATGCGCGATGCTATGCCCGAACGCATCGCCACGCCAGAGCTGCGCTTTCATGTGGATGAGGCACGCAAATTTGCCGCCGTGGACGAGGTTCTGCGCGAATTGCCGGCCGATGGCGCGCAGTTGAACGACACGGACGGCGTGCGCGTGGACACGGCTGACGGCTGGTGGCTGCTGCGCGCATCGAACACGCAGGACGTGCTGGTCGTGCGCGCCGAAAGCGACAGCGACGAGGGCCTCGCCCGCCTCCTTGCGGAAGTTGACGTGCGCCTCGCCGCCGTTGGTCTAGAGCGCGGCCCACAAGCCGCGCACTGAGGTTTTGGCGATTATATACTTTGCAAACAACCACCTTTTGCAATCGTCATTGCGAGCCTCGCGTAGCGAGGAGAAGCAATCCAGGGCGGTTTAAGCCAACTCTGGATTGCTTCGTCGGCTTTGCCTCCTCGCAATGACGATATGTGTTTGCAAACGATACAATCGCCAAGGTTTTACGCGACCGGCGTTCCACCGACACCCCAGCCCAAGGTTCCGCCTTCACGCGCTTCTTCCCGGCTGTCCGTCGCGCCTGTGGTGCTGACCCGCAGATTGTTCTGCACGTGCTTCACCCCGCTGACATCCTCAACACAATCTTCGGCGCGGCGCTTGTCGCTGCGGCTGGCCACCGTGCCTGTCAGCGTGACTTCGCCTTCGGTCACGCTGACCGAAATCTGGCGTGCGTCGATGAAAGGATGGTCGGTCAGGCGGTCATTGGCATCTTCGCGGATTCGTTCGTCGGTGCGGATATAGTCGCTCGGCCCGCGCCCGCGATGATCCTGTTCACGTCGGCGTTCGGCATCGTCATCACCGAACCAGCTACGCACTTCATCGACCGCGCGATCGACGAAGCCACGCGGATCATCATCACGGTACGCGCCGCGCCCGCTGTATCCGGCTCCGTATCCCGCGCCGCCTGATGGATAGCTCGTCCGGCCTCCCCAAGCGCCGATGCCTTGGCCATAGTCCTGCGAGGTAAACCAGTCAGCGCCGGATGGACTGGGGTTACCCTGCCCATCCTGCCAGCGCGAACGACCATAGGTTTCGTTCTGATCACGGTCACTATAGTGATTGTAATGCCGATCACCCACTTCCCAATCGTGGGTGCGACGATCACCGCGCATATCGTCATTGCTCTGGTAGGAGCGCGGCGCTCCTGCGCCAGTATTGCCCGAACGGCCCCAACGGTCGCGCCCAAATTCGCCCGAATAGCCCCCGCGTGCATGATCGTTTCCTGCCATGCGGTTGCGGCGCTCGTCTTCCCAGCGGTCACGCGATTCCCAATCAAAGCGGTTTGCCATCGTCACTCTCCTGCAGAATTGCCATAAGTTGTTGTCATGCAAGGATAACGGGCCTGACGAAGGTTGGTCCCCGGCGATTGTCGCACGCATCAGGCACCTCGTCGCGCCGTCGCTTTACTCTTGCCAAATCCGCTGCGGCTGACGCATCAGGCTTGGGTCGGACGGACGGGATTACGGATGCTTATCGGGATCGATCTGGGAACCACCAACAGCGCGGTGGCCCTGTGGCAGAACAGCGAAAACGGAGGTGAAGCGCAGCTCGTGCCCAACGCGCTGGGTTCGCTGCTCACGCCGTCTGCCGTATCGGTCCTGCCTGATGGCTCAACGCTGGTCGGCGCCGCCGCGCTGGAGCGCATGGGTTTGAAAGACGGTGCCACGGCGACGAGCTTCAAACGGCTTATGGGCACAGACCGCAAGGTGCGGTTGGGCAAGAAGGAATTTGCCGCAGAGGACCTTTCCGCGCTGGTGCTGATGGCGCTGTGCAGCGATGTGGAAGCGCAGACCGGCACGCGCCCGACCGAAGCGGTGATAACCGTGCCCGCCTATTTCAACGACCGTCAGCGCAAAGCCACGCGCCGTGCGGGCGAACTGGCGGGGCTGACCGTGCGCCGCCTGATCAACGAACCCACTGCCGCCGCGCTCGCCTTTGGTTTGCAGGACAAGGAAGAGCGCGAACCGTTTCTGGTGTTCGATCTGGGCGGCGGCACGTTTGACGTTTCGATTGTCGAGATGTTCGAAGGCATTGTGGAGGTGCGCGCTTCTGCTGGCGACAACCGGCTGGGCGGGGACGATTTCAACAACGCCATCGCCACGGCGGTGCGCGGGCGGCTCGATCCCGATGGCCTGCTGGGCAAGATCGACGAACAGCGTGCGCAAGCGCTGCTGCTGCAAGCGGCTGAGCGCACCAAGCGGGGGTTGAGCGAGGCGCAGGAGGCCGAGTTCGCGCTGACCGTGGATGGCACGCGGCTGGCCACGACAGTCACAGCCAGCGAGTTCGAAGCGCAGGCCGAAGGATTGATCCGCCGCCTGCGCGATCCGGTGGTGCGGGCGCTGCGCGACAGCCAGATCGATGCCCCATCGTTGAGCGAGATCGTGCTGGTAGGCGGAGCCACCCGGATGCCGCTGGTGCGCAAGGCGATCACACGATTGTTCGGACGTTTTCCCAACTCATCGGTTCACCCCGATCATGCGGTGGCGCTGGGCGCGGCAATTCAGGGCGGGCTGATTGCGCGCGACGGCGGGCTTGAAGAAATCCGCATCACCGATGTCTGCCCGTTTACGCTGGGGATAGAGACGGCGGAACATTCGGCACGCGGCACCGTGCAGCAGGGGCTGTTCTCCCCGATCATCGAGCGCAACACGCCGGTGCCGGTCAGCCGTTCGGGCGTGTTCAGCACGATGGGCGACGGACAGAAGCAGATCGAGGTGAAAATCTATCAGGGTGAGGCGCGCGAAGTTTCGGGCAATGTCCACCTTGGCCAGTTGAAAGTGCCGGTGCCGCCGCGCCCGGCGGGCGAAGTGTCGATCGACGTGCGCTTTTCCTACGACAGTTCGGGCCTGCTGGAAGTGGATGTGGAAGTGCCTTTGACCGGTGCCACGCACAATCTGGTGATCATTGACGAGGAAGACCGCAAGGCCGCGAGCGATCTGGAATCGCGGCGCAAGGCTCTGGCCGCGCTGAAGCACCACCCGCGCGAAGAGGCGGCCAACCAGATGCTGCTGGCGCGGGCAGAGCGCTGTTATGAAGAGTTTCTGGGCGACGTGCGCGCGGTGGTGGGTGACCGCACGCGCATGTTCGTGGCCGCGCTCGACAGCCAGGACCCGCGCCGCATCGCCGATGCCGCCACCGATCTGGCCGGGCTGCTCGACATGCTGGAAGCGAACCCGCCGCTTTGACACCTACTCAGGCCTGGAAAGTCCTTGGGATAGCGAAGACGCCCGATGTGGGCGCGATCCGCCGCGCCTATGCCGAGCGGCTGAAGGCGATGGATATCGACAAGGATGTCGATGGCTATGCCCGGCTGCGCGAAGCGCGCGATGCGGCGCTGCGTTGGGCCAGGATGCAGGCCAAGTCTGAGCCAAGCGAAGAGTTCGATCCATTCGCAGGGGTTGCGCCGCCGGAGGAAACCGAGCCGAGCAAGGCATTGGAATCGATTGCCGAATCCGAAACCTCAAGCTGGCTTTATGCTGCCCCCGCAGCGCAGGGTGAAGCCGATCCGAGCCTGACCACGCGGCTGGGTGACTCCTCACCCAAGCTGGACGTGACCACCGGCTTTTCGGCAGCGCAGGCACCTGCCGAACAGGCGATTGCGGTGGCCCGCGATCCTTTTGCCCGGCCCGTTCTGCTGGGTCTGGAGCCGACATCCGACGCAGTGATGCCCGCATGGGCGCACGAGCAGGCGCTGCACCGGCTGCTCTTTGCCGTCCAGCGGCAGGACAATGACGACGATACACCGCCTCCGCTGGAAGGGTGGGAAGAGGCGATGGCGCTGGGCCATCTCAAGGCCGTGCTGCGCCATGCCGAGACGGTGAGCGTCACCGCCTTTGACGAGATCGACAACTGGCTGGCCGGAATGCTCGCAGATAGCTGGCCGCGTTCAGCTCCCTTGCTGGAACCGGCAGCGGCAGTGTTCGGCTGGGAAAGCGAGCGCGGACAGGTTTCGGAACGACCCGCCATCGCTTTCCTCAATGCACGGCTGCGGGGCCTTCGCTTTCGGGAAAAGGTGCAGGAGCCGGGCCATCCGCTGCACAAGGCCTGGAAGGAACTGACCACACCCGCGCAGCAGGGCAGCCGCAAGGGCTGGTTTGTGAAGCGGGCGGAGGTGGAGCAACTGCTTGCGGGCGTGCGCAAGAACTTCCCCGAACTCGAACACCACTTCGATCCGTGGCGCGTTGCGCTGTGGGACAAGGCGGATGGCAGCGATGTTGGCAGCGGCTGGTTCAGCAACGGGCGATTGATCGCGATTGCTCTGATTTTTCTGATTCAAGTCTTGCGGGTGGCTTTCGATAGCGGGTCGTCCGACAGTTCAGCCCCGCCTCCATCAGTTGCGCTTTCTGCAAGCGAGATGGCCGAGGACAGCAACGCAATCGGCGGCGCCATCGCAGCCATCTTTGGGCCGGAGATCACGCTGGAGGGGCTGAAATCTCTGCAGCCCGATCTGTCGGCGCTGTTCAGCGCAAACCGCACCATCGCGCGCGCTGACGGTAGCGACGACAAGGCATATCACGCCAAGGTTCACGATCTGGTGCGCGAGCGGATGTATATGACCGCGCTTGTCGAAAAAGGGCCGCTGCTGGCCGATGTGCAGCGCGTGCGGGCCGATCTGCTGCGCGCCGCGCGCAAGGTAGGCGCAGCGCAGTGCATGGCCTTTGTCCGCACGCGCAGGTTGGACCCGCAGGTGGTGGTGCCCGAAGCGACGCTTGAGGAGGAGCGCAAGCTCGCGGTGCGGATGCTCGATGCGAGCCAGCTTGGCCCGCCGCAACGGATGGCACCGGCAAGAGCGCAGGTGCCCGGCGAGCTTGTCGGAAAAGTAATCTTGCTGACTGGCATTCCAGACGAGCGCGTGCGCAAGGCCATGAATGGAAAGGGCAGCGATGCCGACCAGTGCGCCGTCAATATCGCGCTGATCGACGCCACGCTGGCGTGGAAGGGCAAGGACCGCGAGGCGATACTTTCGGTTCTCTAAGCGCGTGCCTATCTTGGGCAGGATGACGCTGCCCGCCTCCATTACCGACTGGTTCACCGCGCGGGGCTGGCGCGTGCGGCGGCATCAGAGCGAGATGCTCGAAGCGGCGCGTGCCGGACAGCACGCCCTGCTGGTGGCCGATACCGGCGCGGGCAAGACGCTGGCCGGGCTTCTGCCGACGCTGGCGGACTTTGCGGGCGATCATGCGCCGGGCGATGGGTTGCACACGCTCTATATTTCGCCGCTGAAAGCGCTGGCGCATGACGTGCAGCGCAATCTGCTTAATCCCATTGAGGAGATCGGGCTGCCGATCCGGGTGGAGACGCGCAGCGGGGATACGCCGTCCGACCGCAAGGCGCGGCAGCGAGCCAAGCCGCCGCATGTGCTGCTGACGACGCCCGAATCACTCTCGCTGTTGCTGAGCTATCCAGAGGCGGCGACGATGTTTGCGGGGCTGCGGCGCGTGATCGTGGACGAGGTTCATGCCTTTGCCACGGGCAAGCGCGGCGATCTGCTGGCGCTTTCGCTGGCGCGGTTGCAGGCGATATCGCCAGAGATGCGGCGCGTGGCTCTCTCGGCCACGGTGGCGGACCCGCAGGACTTCTGCGCATGGCTTGCGCCGGGGGGCGATGCCGCTTCCGTCCGTTTGGTTGAGGGGGAAGCGGGCGCGAAGCCGGAACTTGCGATCCTGAACCCGGAGGATGAGCGCGTGCCCTGGGGTGGCCATGCGGCTGCCTGGGCGGTGCCGCAGCTTTACGACGAGATACGGCGCAACCAGACGACGTTGATCTTCACCAACACCCGGTTTCTGGCGGAATACATCTTCCAGTTGCTGTGGGATGTGAACGACGACAAGTTGCCCATCGGCATCCACCACGGCTCGCTGTCCAAGGAGGCGCGGCGCAAGGTGGAAGGGGCGATGGCGCGGGGCGAATTGCGCGCACTGGTCTGCACCGCCAGCCTCGATCTGGGCGTGGACTGGGGCGACGTTGATCTGGTGGTGCAGATGGGCGCGCCCAAGGGATCGTCGCGACTGCTGCAGCGGATCGGGCGGGCCAATCACCGGCTCGACTGCCCGAGCAGGGCGCTGCTGGCGCCGGGCAACCGGTTCGAGTTTCTGGAAGCCTTCGCCGCGCAGGAGGCCGTCCACGAAGGGCGGCGCGATGGCGAGGAGTTCCGCGCGGGCGGGCTGGACGTGCTGGCGCAGCACGTGATGGCCTGCGCCTGCGCGGGGCCGTTTGATGAGGCGGCCTTGCTGGCCGAGGTGCGTTCAGCTCATCCCTATCGCTGGATCGACGAGGCGCAGTGGCGGCGCGTGCTGGAATTCGTGGCGACGGGCGGATACGCGCTGCGCGCCTATGACCGGTTCAAGCGCATTGTGCGCGAGCGGAACGGCACTTGGCGGCTGACGCACCCCGAACATGCCGCGCGGCACCGGTTGAATGCGGGGATCATCGTCGATTCCGAAATGCTTGATGTGCGGTTCAGGAACGGTCGCTCGCTGGGCAAGGTGGAAGAGAGTTTCGGGGCGACACTATCGCCCGGCGACACGATTCGGTTTGCGGGCATGGACCTTGAAGTCGAAGGCGTGCGCGATCTGGAACTGATCGTGCGGGCGGCGAAGAAGCCGGGGCAGATCCCAAGCTACATGGGGGCAAGGCTGCCGCTGACCACGCACCTTTCGGACCGGGTGCGCGCCCTGATGGTGGACCGGGCAGGATGGGCGCGCTTCCCCGATGATGTGCGCGAATGGCTGGAAATGCAGGACTGGCGGAGCAAGCTGCCCGGTCCCGGAATGCTGCTGGCGGAAAGTTTCCCACACCAGAACAAGCACTACACCGTCTATTACACGTTCGAAGGGTGGAACGCGAACCAGTCGCTTGGCATGTTGATCACGCGGCGGATGAACGAACGTGGGCTGGTACCACTGGGGTTCGTCGCCAACGATTATTCGCTGGCCGTGTGGGGCGCGCGGCCCGTGGACGACCCGGCGCCGCTGCTATCGCCCGATATCCTTGCCCACGAATTCGTGGAATGGGTTCAGGAATCGCACCTTCTGCGCCGCGCCTTCCGCGAAGTGGCGGTGATTTCCGGGCTGGTGGAGCGGCAGCATCCCGGCAAGCGCAAGTCAGGCAAACAGGTGACGTTTTCGACCGATCTGATCTATGATGTGCTGCGCAAATATGAACCGGACCATCTGCTGATCGAGGCGGCATGGGCCGATGCGCGGGCGCGGATGACCGATGTGGGGCGGTTGGGCGACCTGCTGGACCGCGCACAGGGGCAACTGGTCCATGTCGAACTGGATCGCGTCAGCCCGCTGGCGGTGCCGGTGCTGGTGATGATCGGGCGCGAAACGACGCCTGCGGGCGCGGCGGACGACGAATTGCTGATCGAGGCGGAGAGCCTTGCCGCGGCGGCGATGCGGGCGGATTGAGCTTCTCCGCAGACCGGTAGAAAATAAGATGATGTTCACGCGAAGCCGCAAAGGCGCGAAGATGTCGCTCTTGTCGTCAGGCTGGACATTCTCTCATGCGTTGCGTTTGGCGCTGCCTGAGATGAACAAACGGCTTCGCCGCCGGCGCGACATCTTCGCGCCTTTGCGGCTTCGCGTGCAATAATTCAGCGGTTTCAATTCGTCTCGCGCGCCAGTCTGTCGGCCAGTTCGGCGATTTCCGAAGGATCGAGCAGCCATGTGCGCGTTGCCCGGCCTTCGCGGTGGATGGGCTTGGTCAACAGCACCCGCGCATTATCGCGCGCATGGGGCTTGTAGAGGCCATAGTGCAGCGCGCAGTCACGGATCGTGCCGATGATGGGCGCGCGGCCTTCAAGGTCGATCATCGTTGCGGGCTGGTCCCACGGAATGTCGTCAGTGAAAGCCATCAAACGTCCAAGTTCGCCACGTTCAGGGCATTTTCCTGAATGAAATCACGGCGCGGTTCCACCACATCGCCCATCAGGCGAGTGAAGATTTCGTCCGTCACGTCGGCATCCTCAACCTTTACCTGCAGGAGCGAGCGGATGTCGGGGTTGAGCGTGGTTTCCCACAGCTGTTCCGCGTTCATTTCGCCCAGCCCCTTGTAGCGCTGGATCGACAGGCCCTTGCGCCCGCCAGCGAAGACGGCATCAAGCAGTTCCGAAGGCCGCGTGATCGCGTCCTTGGGCTTGGCGGTGACAACCACCGGGGCTTCATCATCACCATCGGCCACAGGCGCAGCCACTTCAGCCTCAGCGGCAGTGGCGCGCACCAGCCGCGCCATGCCGGAATAGACATCGGCGTTTTCCGCCGCGAGGCGCGCAAGTTTGCGAGCCTCTGCGCTGACTAGGAAACCGGCTTCGATCATGTGATGATCGGTCACGCCGCGCCACAGGCGCTGGACATGGTATCCGCCTTCTTCGGAAACGATGACGCTCCAACGCGCTTCGGTATCGCCGCGATTGAGCCAGTCTGCCGCACGGGCAAGCGCCGCATCGCGTTGCTCCGCCGTCATTTCAGGTTCGAGCGCACCCGCCAGAGCCAGCGCCTCGATGATCGAGGGGTTATAGCGGCGTGGCGCGAAAGCCATGAGGTTGCGCATCCGCAGCGCATGTTCGACCAGCCCTTCGAGATCCGGCCCGCTGCGGGCGCCTCCGGTGCTTTCCAGCACGCGACCCGAAAGGCCCGCTTCGACCAGATAGCGGTCCATCGCGGCGTTGTCCTTGAGGTAGACTTCGCTGCGGCCCTTGGCGACCTTGTAGAGCGGAGGCTGGGCGATGAAGAGGTGCCCGGCCTTGATGATTTCGGGCATCTGGCGGTGGAAGAACGTGAGCAGCAGCGTGCGGATATGCGCGCCGTCGACGTCAGCGTCGGTCATGATCACGATCTTGTGGTAGCGCAGCTTTTCAAGATTGAATTCATCGCGCAGGCCCGTGCCCATCGCCTGAATCAGCGTGCCCACTTCCTTGGACGAAATGATGCGATCAAACCGCGCGCGTTCAACGTTGAGAATCTTGCCCTTCAATGGCAGGATCGCCTGCGTCTTGCGATCGCGCCCCTGTTTGGCGCTGCCGCCTGCCGAGTCACCCTCGACAAGAAACAGTTCGCACTTGGCGGGATCGCGTTCCTGACAGTCGGCCAGCTTGCCGGGTAGCGAGGCGATATCCATCGCGCCCTTGCGCCGGGTCAGTTCACGCGCGCGCTTGGCGGCTTCGCGCGCGGCGGCAGCGTCAATCACCTTCTGGACGATAGCCTTGGCGTGGCCGGGATTTTCTTCCAGCCATTCGACCATCTTGTCGGCCATCAGGCTTTCCAGCGGCTGACGCACCTCGGAACTGACCAGCTTGTCCTTGGTCTGCGAGGAGAATTTCGGGTCAGGCAGCTTGACCGAGACGATGGCGGTAAGGCCTTCGCGCATGTCATCGCCGGTGAGGCTGACCTTTTCCTTCTTCAACAGGCCCGACCGTTCGGCATAGCCATTGAGCGTGCGCGTGAGCGCCGCGCGGAAGGCCGCCAGGTGCGTGCCGCCATCGCGCTGCGGGATGTTGTTGGTGAAGCACAGGACGTTTTCGTAGTAGCTGTCGTTCCATTCGAGCGCGACATCGATGCCGATGCCATCGCGGTTGGCCGAAATCGCCACCGGTTCGGGCATCAGCGGCTGCTTGTTGCGATCGAGGTACTTCACGAAAGCCGCGATGCCGCCTTCGTAATAGAGATCGTGTTCCTTCACCTCTTCATGGCGACGGTCACGCAGCAGGATGCGCACGCCCGAATTGAGGAACGCGAGTTCGCGGTAGCGGTGTTCGAGCTTGTCGAAATCGAACTCCAGCACGTTCTTGAAGGTTTCGTGGCTGGCCGAGAAGGTCACGCGCGTGCCCTTCTTGCCTGCTGGCGCATCGCCCCGCACCACCAGAGGCCCTTCGGCATCGCCATTGGCAAAGCGCATCCAATGCTCCTTGCCTTCGCGCCAGATCGTGAGTTCCAGCCATTCGGACAGGGCGTTCACCACCGAAACGCCCACGCCGTGCAGACCACCCGAAACCTTGTAGGCGTTATCGTCAGACGTGTTTTCGAACTTACCGCCCGCGTGAAGCTGGGTCATGATGACTTCGGCCGCCGAAACGCCTTCTTCGGGGTGAATATCGGTCGGGATGCCGCGGCCGTTATCTTCCACCGAAACCGAACCATCGGGGTTCAGTTCGATCAGCACAAGATCGCAGTGCCCGGCCAGCGCTTCGTCAATCGCGTTGTCCGACACTTCGAACACCATGTGGTGCAGGCCCGAACCATCATCGGTATCGCCGATGTACATGCCGGGGCGTTTGCGCACCGCATCAAGGCCCTTCAGGACCTTGATCGAATCCGCGCCATAGGAATTGGTGTTGGGGGTGTTTTCGTTCGTGCTGGCCATCGTTTGCACATAGTCATCAAGGCGTAAAAACCCAAGCGAATCCGGCCTGTTTTACACAGGACCGGGCGCAGTTTCATCCAATCCGAAACAAGGGGAAAATCGCCCCCTGTTCAAGCGCTTGGAACTCTGCTGAATTGTCTGTCAGTAACGGTGGCCGCGCCGCCGGTTCAGGGGACATGCATCATGCAAAAATTGCTTCTCGCGGCGCTGGCCGCCTCGCAGATCGGCACGGCGGCCCATGCCGCAGACGCGCCGCTGGCGCCCGACGTGGCCCAGTTCCGCGACCTTTACCGCGAGCTGATCGAGACGAATACCACCGTCAACAATGGCAGCTGCACCGAAGCGGCAGCAAAGATGGCGGCACGGCTGAAAGCGGCGGGCCTTCCAGACAGACAGATCGTGCCATTCTCAACACCGGAACACCCCAAGGACGGCGGCCTTGTGGCGATGATCCCCGGCACGTCGAAAAGCCTCAAGCCGATGCTGCTGATCGCGCATATCGACGTGGTGGAAGCCAAGCGTGAAGACTGGACCCGCGATCCGTTCAAGCTGATCGAGGAAGACGGGTATTTCTATGGCCGCGGCACGGTGGACGACAAGGCGCAGGCCGCGATCTGGACCGACATCTTCGTGCGTTTTGCCAAGCAGGGCTACAAGCCCAAGCGCACGATCAAGCTGGCGCTGACCTGTGGTGAGGAAACATCCGGCGCGTTCAACGGTGCGGAATGGCTGGCCAACAACCGCAAGGATCTGATCGACGCGGCCTTTGCGCTGAATGAAGGCGGCGGTGGGCGCACCAATGGCACGCCCATTTCCAAAGGCGGCAAGCTGGAAGTGCAGACGCTGCAGGTGGGCGAAAAGGCCTATCAGGACTTCACCCTGACCGCGACCAACCCCGGCGGACATAGCTCGCAACCCGTGCGTGCCAATGCGATCTATGACCTGTCCGAAGCCCTGCTGAAAATCCGCGAGTTCGAATTTCCGGTAGAGTTCAACGATACCACCCGCGCTTTCTTCACCAAGGCGGGCGCGGCGCGCGGCGGCGAAGTGGGCAAGGCGATGCAGGCCATTGTCGCCAACCCGGCAGACAATGCGGCGCTGGCGGTGCTGCGGCAGGACAAGATGCTCAATTCGATGCTGCACACCAGTTGCGTCGCCACGCTGGTGAACGCGGGCCATGCGCAGAACGCCCTGCCACAGCGCGCCACGGCCAACGTCAACTGCCGCATGTTCCCCGGTCGGACGACGGACGAAACGCAGGCCATGCTGGAAAAGGTGATCGCCAATCCCGCGCTGAAGCTCGTGCCCAAGGTGCTGGGCAAGCCGATTGCGGTGGTGCCGCCGATGGACCCGGCGATCGTTGGCCCGATCGAGAAGCTGGCGGCAAAGCACTACCCCGGCGTGCTGGTGCTGCCCACGATGCTGACCGGCGCTACCGATGCGGTCTATCTGAAGGGCATCCCGACATATGGCGTGCCGGGCGCGTGGCTCGATCCCGATGGCAACGGCATTCACGGGCTGAACGAGCGGATCGAGGTGCAGTCGCTCTACAAGGCGCGCGAATATCTGACGGATCTGGTCAAGGCTTTGGCTGGCTGAACGGCACGGTAAAGGGGGCAGGCTGTGGATAGCGCGGCCTGCTCCCCCTTGACGCGGGACTCGCGGGGGTGTTTCTTCCCTTCATGCGTAACACAGCGGTCACGAGGCTCAGCCATGACTGCCCCTGCGGAGGCGATCCCGCCCCCGTTTTCCCAGCCCCCGTTTTTAGGGACCGGTTCAGGACGTGCTGCACAAGGCGCTGATCGATCGGGCGGCTTCGGCCAGGCCCCACAGCGGCGATAGCGCCGCGATCAACGACGTTTTGCAGAACGACCGGCATCTTGCCAATTGCCCTGCGCTGGTTCTGAACGCGGATTACACGCCGCTCAGCTATTATCCGCTCAGCCTGTGGCCGTGGCAGACCGCGATCAAGGCCGTTTTCCTTGAGCGCGTGGACATTATCGACACTTATGACCGCGAGGTACACAGCGCCAGCTTCGGCATGAGGCTGCCTTCGGTGATCGCGCTGCGGCAATATGTGCGGCCCAGCGAATATCCGGCGTTCACGCGCTTCAACCTGTTCCTGCGCGATGGCTTTCACTGCCAATACTGCGGCACGCACGAGAACCTGACGTTTGACCACATCGTGCCGCGCCGGCTTGGCGGGCGGACATCGTGGGAAAACGTCGCCGCTGCCTGCGCGCCCTGCAACCTGAAGAAGGGCGGGCGCACGCCAGAACAGGCGCACATGCGGCTGATGAACCGCGCCATCCGGCCCACGACATGGCAATTGCAGGAGCGGGGGCGCGCGTTCCCGCCGAACTATCTGCATGAGACGTGGCGGGACTGGCTTTACTGGGATGTTGAGCTGGAAAGCTGATGCTTCGACAAGCTCAGCATGAACGGTTCACAATATCATCCCCAAAGGTCCGCTCGTCCTGAGCCTGTCGAAGGACGCCTGAGCTTAGGGCTTTCGGCCGAGCAGGGAGGCGCCCTTCAGGAACAGGATCAGCGTCAGCACCGAAATGCCCGCCGAAAGCAGCATCGGCATCCCCGGCAGATGTATCGCGGCATCAGGGCCGCTGAACCGCTCCAGCGTCTGGGTGTAGAGCGGTGGGCCGATGATCGCGGCAATCGAGCCGATGGACTGGACCGCGCCCTGCAACTCGCCCTGGCTGCGCGCGTCCACCGCGCGGCTGTTGTAGGCCGAAATCGGCGGCTGAACGAAGCCCTGCAGCGATCCCACAGCAATGGCCAGATAGACCTGCCATGTCTCCACCGCCAGCACATAGAGCACCGCCGAGGCGCAGAGGCCCGCAACGCCCAGCATCACCGCGCGCCGCTCTCCCAGCTTGGGCAGGAAGAGGCGCAGGGCCACGCCCTGCACCAGCGCGCTGGTAAAGCCGACCATCGCGAGAGCCAGCCCCACCTGTCCGGTGGTGAAGCCATAGGCAGCGATGGCGAAATAGGGCCAGACTGCGGGATAAACGACATGCGCCAGTTGCCACATGCCCAGCGCCGCCACGAACCACAGCACGGTCGGGCTTTGTCCTTTGAGCGCCCGCAACGACGAAAGCGCATTGGCCTTGCGCCATTGGAATGGTCTGCGGTTTTCGGGCGCGAGCGACTCTTTCAGGAAGAAGAACCCGAAGGCAGCGTTGGCCAGCGCCAGTCCCGCCGCCGCATAAAACGGCAGGCGCGCATCGACCGAGCCGAGCAAGCCGCCTAGCGCCGGGCCAACGACGAAGCCGATCCCGAAAGCAAGACCCATCAGGCCGAAGTTGGCGGCGCGCTTTTCGGGCGGGGTGACATCCGCGATATAGGCATAGCCGGCAGAGAAGCTGGCTCCGGTAATTCCCGCCAGCAACCGGCCAGCGATCAGCCAGCCGAAATTGGGAGCCATCGCCTGTAACAGGTAATCCAGCCCGAGCATCAGCACGGCCCCGAGCAACACCGGCCTGCGCCCGAAACGGTCCGAAAGGTTGCCGATCACGGGCGCGAAGACGAACTGCATCGCGGCATAGCCTGCGCCCAGCCACCCGGCATAACCCGCCGCCGTGCCCACATCCACATGTGTCAGGTCCATGATCAGACCGGGCAGCACCGGCGCGACGATGCCAAAGCCCAGCATGTCGATCAGGACGATCGCAAAGACGATCCCGAAAGAGGCGCGCGCACCCTTCATCAGGTCAGCGGCGCGAAAGCGCGTCCTCGCTTTGCGCCATCAGTTGCGCGATGATATCGGCCACCGGCTCTTCAGCGTTGACCATGCCGACCGATTGCCCGGCCATGATCGAGCCACGCTCAACATCGCCGTCGATCACCGCGCGGCGCAGCGCACCGGCCCAGAAGTGTTCGATTTCAAGCTGGGCGGCAGCCATATCGACTTCGCCCGCGTCCAGCTTCTTTGCCACTTCCACCTGCTTGGCGGTGAATTCCTCGGTGCCCTTGTTCTTGAGCGCGCGCACCGGGATAACCGGCAGGCGCGGATCGACCTGCACCGAAGCGATCGCATCGCGCGCATTGCCCCTGAAGAACGCCGCCTTGAACGCAGGGTGCGCAATCGATTCGGTGGCGCAGGCAAAGCGCGTGCCGAGCTGGACGCCCGAGGCACCCATTTCCAGATAGCTTGCCACCATCTCGCCCCGGCCAATTCCGCCCGCGACAAAAACGACATGGTCTTCGGCCAATGCAGGCAGGAATTCCTGCGCGAGAACCGAGGTGGAGACGGGGCCGATGTGCCCGCCCGCTTCCGAACCTTCGATCACCAGCGCATCGGCGCCCGACCGCAACAGCTTCTTGGCCAGTGCGAGCGTGGGTGCAAACACCAGAACCTTGGCGCCAAATGCCTTGATGGCTTCAACGCTGCCCTTGGGCGGAATGCCGCCTGCCAGCACGACATGACCGACCTGGTGCTTCGCGCAGACTGCGATCAGATCGAACAGCATCGGGTGCATGGTGATCAGGTTCACGCCAAAAGGCTTTGCCGTCAGCGCCTTGGTCGCCGCGATTTCCGCATCGAGCAGTTCGGGCGTCATCGCGCCGCAGGCGATCACGCCAAAGCCGCCCGCGTTGCTGATGGCCGAAACGAGATTGCGTTCCGAAACCCAGCTCATCGCCCCGCACAGAATTGCGTGTTCGGTGCCAAGAAATTCGGCACCACGGCGCATCAGGGCAGAGGTTTGGGGCGTTGCGGTCATTATGATGTGGTTCCGTGCGAGAGTCCGGCGCGCGCTTTAGGGCTGGTTCGTGTCGGCAACAAGGCAAGACTTGCACCACACATTGGCACTTGATCTATCGCGGCGATCACTCTGTCCACATCAATGCGTTTTACCGATCAACCGCATTGCCGTATTTCATTTGCATAGCCCAGAGCCGTAATGCTCAGATCTCCCCCTCATCGGGCTGGCTCAGGGTCGCACCCCGTCTTCCGGCAAATGGATCGGCCGGAAGGCGGGGTTTTGCTTTGGTATGGCCGTCTACTCGCGTAAGCGCGCTCGATGAACGATATCGCCCCCCACAACACCCTTACCGGCCAAACACTTGATCGCGCTGCCGTGGCCGATTTCGCGCGGCGGGGCGCGCACCACTTTATCGAATGCGATCTGGCCGAAGCCGATCTTTCGAAGATCGACTTTTCGGGCTGGACGTTCGAACGGTGCAATCTGCGCCATGCCGATTTTTCCGGCGCGAAACTCAACCGCACCAACTGGCGCGGATGCAAAGGCCCCTTCGCCAACTTTACCGGGGCCGACCTTGATGAGGCCGTGATCGGCGCCAGCGATTTCAACAACGCGGTGTTCCGCCGCGCCAACATCGCTTCGGCCAGGTTCACCGCCACCCGGATGACCGGGGCCGATTTTCACATGGCAAAGGGCATGGATTTTCGTTTCGAGGAAGTGCTGCTCGTCGGCGCGCGCCTGCCCGGACTTTCGTTTCGTAAGGAAGTGCTCCAGCGGCTCGATCTGGCGCAGGCAGATCTTGCGAAGTGCGATTTCCGGGGCGCAGTCTTCGAAGGCTGTTCGTTGCGCGAGGCCAACCTCGATGGCGCGCAGTTCAGTGGCGCGGACTTGCGCGGAGCTGATCTGGGGGGATTGCAACTTGAGGACGCCCGCGTCTTTCGCGGCGCGGTGATATCGCGCGAACAGGCAGAGCAGTTGCTTTCGGGCTGGGGCCTGCTCATACGGTGATGCACACAGGTTGACGGGGGCGTTGCACATGAGTCGGATATCTCGCCCACTCACCCACATCGCTTGCGCGCTTGCCGTAGGGCTTATCGCCCTTGCGCTGTGGCGGCTTGTGGCGAGCCTTGCGATCAACAGCTTCTGGCAGGACGAGCTGTTTTCGATGAATCTCGCGCGGGTGCCGCACTTTGCCCAGATGCTGCGCAGCGCCGCTTCCGACACCCATCCGCCCACGTTCTATGCACTGCTGTGGGGCTGGACCCGCCTTGCCGGTTTTGGCGAGATCGAAACGCGGATATTACCTCTGCTGTGTTCGATTGGCCTTCTGGCCACGATCCTGTGCCTGCCCCGCCCCGGCATTGGCGTGCTGCCGCGCCTGTTCGTTGCGGCGCTGGTGGCGACGAGCCATTTCTGGAACGAACATGCAGCCGAAGTGCGGTCCTATGCGTTGGCAGCGCTGCTGCTGGCCCTTGCCGCACTGGCATCATCAAGGATCGTCGCGGCACCCGATAACACGCGAAAATGGCAGATCACGCTTGTCCTTTCCGCAACGCTGGCCGCCGCCACCCATCTGTTCGCGCTCTATGGTGCGGCGTGGATTGCGCTGGCTCTGGTTGGCGTGCGCCTCGGCCAATGGCGGACCGCGCTGGGCGTTATCGCGGGCGTTACTCTTGCAGGGGCCGCTTATTCCACGCAGATCCTGCTGTTCCATGACTTCGGCAATTCCGGCCTGCTGTTCACCCCCACCCCTGCCTTCCTGCTCAACCATGTGATGATCGGCCTGCGCTCTGCCGGGCTTCCCCTGCTGCTGGGCTGCGCCATGCTGGCGGTGCTGGCAACACTGGGGATCATCGCAAGGCGCGGATTTTCCGACCGGACAGACCGCGCTGCCACGCTTCATGACATTGCCCTGTTGGCCGGACCTCTGGCGGTAACGCTGGCAGGACTCCTGGTGACGCTGATCGTGCCCAGCCTGAACTATCGCGGGCCACAGGTGGGGCTGGTACTGGGATGGTGCGGGTTGATCGGCCTGATCGACAGAGCAGCCAAGAACCATTCCCACGTGGTGCCCGCCGCACTGCTGGCGGCTCTGGCGATGACCGGTGCATGGCTGCTGTCATGGCAGGGCCTGCGCCCGCTGCCCAGCCGCCCGGATTTCCGGGAACTGGCAAGACAGCTTGCCGCCCAACCCGGTTGCAAAGGCGCGGTAATTCCCGTGCTGCGCGATGTGGATGCGCGGGAGGATATCGCATCGGACGGCACCGGGATGCTCACCCTGCTGCGTGAACGCTTTGGCTATTACGATAGCGCTGGCCAGCGCTTTATCCCTTTCATACTGGTGCGCGGCGGATATGACGCCCAGGTCGCCCCGCGCGCATTGCTGGCCGGGCGTTTGACCGGACAGGACGTGTGCCCGATTATCGCAATCACGGCGGATGTGCGCGGCTACCCCGCTGCCCGGATCGAACAAAGCCTGCGCACGGCTATTGCCGAAAGCGGTGGCGACCCGGCGCGCCTGCAAGCGCGCTGGTTGATCTGGTATGTAGATGGGCACCCTGATCAGCCGGTGCGTTCTATCGCACTGTTTTCACTGCGGCCGTAGCGAGAGACCCACACAAACAAAAAGCCCCGACTTTTCAGCCGGGGCCCTTTTCGTTGGTGCAGATGAGCGGCTTATTCGCCGTCCATCTCGTAAGCCGTGTGCAGCACGCGGACAGCCAGTTCGGTTTCGTCCTCGTCGATCAGCACCGAAACCTTGATTTCGCTGGTGGTGATCGCCTGTATGTTGATGCCGCGATCGGCCAGCGCGCGGAACATCGTGGCGGCAACGCCCGCGTGGCTGCGCATACCAACGCCAACGACGCTGATCTTGGCGACCTTGCTGTTCGACAACATCCGGTAATAGCCGATGGTGTCCTTGCGCTCTTCCAGCAGCGCCTGTGTGCGGGCCAGATCGGAAATCGGCACGGTGAAGGTGACGTCGGTCTCGCCCTTGTCCTTGGCGATGTTCTGGATAATCATGTCGACGTTGATGTTGGCCGCTGCCAGCGGGCCAAAGATCGCGGCAACGGCGCCCGGACGGTCCGAGATGCGCGTCAGGGTGATCTTGGCTTCGTTCTTGTCGGCGGCGATGCCGGTGATGAGCTGGCGTTCCATATCGAGTCCTTCAAGCTCTTCGTCAGAGACAATCATTGTGCCGGGAATCGTATCGGCGGCAGGGGCATCGTCATCGATAAACGATGACAGCACCTGCACGCGCACGCCTTCCTTCATGGCAAGGCTGACCGAACGGGTCTGCAAAACCTTGGAACCGACCGAGGCCAGTTCAAGCATTTCCTCATACGTGACATTCTTGAGCTTGCGCGCCTTCGCCACGATACGCGGGTCGGTGGTGTAAACCCCATCGACGTCAGTGTAGATGTCGCAGCGATCGGCCTTGACCGCAGCCGCCACGGCCACAGCCGAAGTATCGGAACCGCCACGGCCCAGCGTGGTCACACGGCCGGTTGGGGCAACGCCCTGAAAGCCGGGGATCACGGCGATTTCGCCCCCGCCCATGCTGGCCAGCAGCGCCTCGGCATCGATATCCTCGATCCGCGCCTTGGCGTGGGCATCATCGGTCTTGATCGGCACCTGCCAACCAAGCCATGACCGCGCCTTGCAGCCCAGCGCCTGCAGGTGCATCGCCAGAAGGCCGGATGTCACCTGTTCACCGCTGGCAACAACCACGTCGTATTCGGCGGGATCGTAAAGCGGGTTGGCTTCACGGCAGAAGGTGACGAGACGGTCTGTCTCGCCCGCCATTGCCGATACGACCACCGCAACTTCGTGGCCTGCCGCCTGCTGGCGCTGCACGATGCGCGCCACGCGGCGGATGCGCTCGGTTCCGGCCATCGAGGTGCCGCCGAATTTCATCACGATGCGGGCCAAGGGCTTGCTCCTGAAATCTCAACGAAAGAATCTTTCCCGCAAGTCCGGTGGAAAATGCGGCGCGGGCGCTTTAGGGAGGCATTATGAGCAATGCAACCTCTGCGCATACCATTCGCCCCCAAACCATACGGGCCGATGAGGCCGCCCACTTTGGGAAACTGGCGGCGGACTGGTGGAACCCCAAGGGTTCCTCAGCCATGCTGCACAAACTGAACCCGGTGCGACTGGGTTTCATCCGCGATGCGATCGACGCGCATTTCGGTGGCGATTCGCGCGGGGTGAAGCCGCTGGCGGGGCGGCGCGCGCTGGACGTTGGATGTGGTGCGGGATTGCTGTGCGAACCGCTGGCCCGGCTTGGTGCTGCCGTTACCGGCGTGGATGCCGCAGAGGAAAATGTGGCCGTCGCCCGGCTCCATGCCGAAGGCGCCGGTCTTTCCATCGACTACCGCTGCGGCGATGTCGGCCAGCTTGGCCTTGCCGGATACGATCTTGTCACATCGATGGAAGTGATCGAACATGTGGCAGACAAGACGGCGTTCATCAGCGCGCTGGAGGCCGCGCTGACAGATGGCGGGCTGATGATCCTGTCCACCCCCAACCGCACCACCCGTTCGCGCCTGCTGCTGGTCGAAGGCGCCGAGGGCTTGGGCATGGTGCCCAAGGGTACGCACCACTGGAACGATTTCATTACCCCCGTTGAGCTGCATGACCTTCTCGATGCGGCGGGACTCAAGATGGGCAACCCGATGGGGATCGCATGGAGCGTGTCACGCGGGCTGCATCTGTCAGACGACCTTGCGCTCAACTACATCGCCACTGTCACGCGGAAGGATTGAACGATGGCCGCTGAACGCTTCGAGCGCCACAAGCAGGCGTGGACCGCTGACGAGATCAGCAAGTTGCACACGCTGGCGAAGAAGGGCATGGCCCTCAAAGCCATAGCCAAGGCGCTGACCCGCAGCGAAGAATCGGTGAAGCAGCGCGCGAAGAACGACGGGCTTAGCATCGCCAAGCTGCGCTGACCGTCACTTCCAGAACTGGTTGGCAAGATCCCAGCCGTTCCAGCCAACAATCGCCATGACCTGCAGAAACGCAATCGTGTGAAGGTTGCGGACAAAGGGCTGTTTGCGCGTCTTGTGCCGAAACAGCTTGCGGCCAAGATAGGCGCCCGGCGTGCCGCCAAGAAACGCCAGATGGAGCAGCGTCGCCTCACTCGTCCGCCAGCGACCCGTCTGCGCTTTCCATTTATCGATGCCAAACGCCGCAAAGGCGAGGACATTCAGCGCGGCAAAGGCCATCGCGATATTGGCAGGCGTCAGCAACGGGGCGAGCAGGTCTTTCATGCGCGCAGCAATATCGGCGCAGGATCAACGAATCGTATAAAGCTCAGTCTGCCGATGAAGGCAGGAACTTCTCCACCAGATCGCGGGCAAGGCGCGCCGGACGCAGTGTTTCGGCATCGAGGCAGCACCAGCTTGATTTGACCTCGGCCAGGACGTCCTCGCCGCGCTTGATCACGGTTTCGTAAAAGGCACGCGCGCCCTGCACTTTTTCAAGGATCACGTGGGCAATCACAGCATCATCCAGAAACGTCGGGCGACGATAGGTGATCTCGTGCTTCAGGGCGACCCACAGGTGCGCCGCCACAGCCTCTGCCGGGGCCAGTGCCTTCCAGTGATCGATAACCGCGTCCTGCACCCATTTCAGGTAGGACGCATTGTTGACATGACCCATGAAATCGATGTCGGCAGGATCGACGGAAATCGGGACGAGATGGGGGATCGCGTTGCTCACATCAGTGTAGATAACACGATTTGCGCGCAACGGGTAGACCGGCGGCCATCCTTTTGCGCGCCGCAACGCTTTATGACGATAGCAGTTCGTCCACCCATTCCGGCACGACCCGCGTGGCCGGACCAAGCCGGGTCTCATGGAACCACGCCGAGCCTTGCGAACGCTCAAGATTGAGTTCGAGCGTCTGCATCCCCAGATCGCGCGCCGTGCGCACCAGACCTGCCGCCGGATAGACCGCGCCGGATGTGCCGATCGACACGAACAGGTCGGCGGCGGATATCGCCTGATAGATCTCGTCCATGCGATACGGCATTTCGCCAAACCACACGATGTCCGGGCGCAACGCCGGTTCGCCGCACGCCGGGCAAGCCGGGCGCGCGATCAGCGATCCGGTCCAACGATGGCGCACATCGCAAGCGGTGCACCATGCGTTGAGGTGTTCGCCATGCATGTGCAGGACATTCAGCGCGCCATCGTTTTCCGCGTTGGGGCGTTCATGCAGATCATCGACGTTCTGCGTCACGATCAGCACATCGCCGCCCGCCAGCTTCGGCCATTCCCGGTCCAGCCGGGCCAGTGCGACATGCGCGGCATTGGGCTGCTTGGTCTGGATCGCCTCGCGCCGCATATCGTAAAAACGCAGCACCAGATCGGGGTCACGGGCAAAAGCTTCAGGCGTGGCGACATCCTCCACCCGGTGCTGCTCCCACAGCCCGCCTTCGCTACGGAAGGTATCGATGCCGGATTCGGCAGAAATTCCGGCTCCGGTGAGGATCACGATATTGCGCGGGCGTATCATCCCGACCATGAAGCACGCAACGCAAGGGGTAGGCAATGACCAGAATCGGAATCATCGGCAGCGCAGGGCGCATGGGCAATGCGTTGCAATCCGCAGTCGCAGCGGCAGGGCACGAATTTGCAGGCGGCATCGACAAGGGCGGCGATCCTAAGGCGCTGGCGCAGGCCGCCGATGTGCTGGTCGATTTCTCCGCCCCCGCCGCGCTGGAGTTCAATCTCGATGCGGCGATCCATGCGGGCATCCCGATCGTTGTCGGCACCACCGGCCTTGAAGAGCGCCACCACTGGCTGATCGATGCTGCTGCGGTAAGCATTCCCGTGCTGCAAACCGGCAATACCTCGCTCGGCGTCACGCTGCTCGCCCATCTGGTGCGCGAAGCGGCGGCAAGGCTGGGCGATGACTGGGACATCGAGATCGTGGAAACCCACCACCGCATGAAGGTTGACGCACCATCGGGCACCGCGATGCTGCTGGGCGAAGCTGTGGCCAAGGGTCGCGGCGTTGCGCTGACGGATGAAGCCGTGCGCGGGCGCGATGGCATCACCGGTGCTCGCAAGGCGGGCACCATCGGCTTTGCCGCCCTGCGCGGCGGATCGGTAGCGGGAGATCATTCCGTCCACTTCCTTGCCGACAATGAACGGCTGACCTTCTCCCACCTGGCCGAAAACCGCGCGATCTTTGCCAAGGGCGCCATTCGCGCAGCGGAATGGATGCTGGGACAGAAGCCGGGCCGCTACACCATGCCCGAAGTTCTGGGCCTCTGACGTGAAGAAGGCCGACGTCTTCGAGTTTTTCCGCCGTCTGGCCGAAGCCAACCCCGCGCCCGAAACCGAGTTGGAATACGGCAACACCTACCAGTTGCTCGTCGCCGTCACGCTTTCCGCGCAGGCGACGGACGTTGGCGTGAACAAGGCCACGCGAAAGCTGTTCGCCATCGTCAAGACGCCGCAGGACATGCTCGATCTGGGTGAGGAGGGGCTCAAAAGCCACATCAAGACCATCGGCCTGTTCAATTCCAAGGCGAAGAACGTGATGGCAATGGCCGAAATCCTTGTGCGCGAACACGACGGAGAAGTGCCCGCAGATCGCGACGCCCTCACCGCCCTGCCCGGCGTCGGTCGCAAGACCGCCAACGTGGTGATGAACTGCGCTTTCGGGGCCGAAACCTTTGCGGTCGACACCCACATCTTCCGCGTCGGCAATCGCACCGGCCTTGCGAAGGGAAAGACGCCGCTCGCCGTTGAGAAAGGACTGGAGAAACACGTCCCCCAGCCCTTCCGCGTGGGCGCACACCACTGGCTGATCCTGCACGGGCGCTATATCTGCAAGGCGCGCACGCCCGAATGCTGGCACTGCGGGCTGGTTGACCTTTGCGGGTTCAAGGGCAAGGTTCTGGAGAAGGGGGCGAAACCCGCGACGGCAGCGAAAAAGCCCGCCGCGCGCAAACGCAAGGAGAGTATGGCATGAACCGCAAGACTCCGATCCTTCTGGCAGGCATCGCCATCGCGCTGACCGGTTGCGCCGCCAGCACAACACCCGGCAACGACGGGCACCGCAGCGATATCCCCAAGGCAAAGGTCGTGGGCAAGGCGGTGAACTGCCTGCCCATCCAGTCCTTGCGCGAAAGCGTGGTGCGCGATGACTGGACCATCGATTTCCGCACCGGCGCCAGCACCTGGTATCGCAACAGCCTGCCGCGCCGCTGCAACGGCTTGGGCTTCGAACGCGCGTTCAGCTACGCCACTTCGCAGACGCAGTTGTGCAACGTCGACATCATCACCGTCATCGCGAACACCGCCGGACCGGGACCGATGAATCGCAGCTCTTGTGGGCTGGGCGAATTTACGCCGGTCGAGCTGACGAAATAACTGTCCGCATCACCCGCACTGGCGAGTGATGCGGCAGCATCTCAACTCTCGAAGTTCACCGGATCGAGGTTCAGCCCGGCCCGGCCATCCGCCGCCGTATGCGCAGGCGCGTGGGCCGGTTCGGCATCCGGGTCCAGCGGCGGCTGCAACATGCCTTCCCACTTGGTGATAACCGAAGTGGCCACCGCATTGCCCACCACATTGGTGGCCGAACGCCCCATGTCGAGGAAGTGGTCCACCCCGAGCACCAGCGCAATGCCTTCGACCGGCAGGCCGAACTGGCTGAGCGTGGCCGCGATCACCACAAGGCTGGCGCGCGGCACCCCGGCAATGCCCTTTGATGTTACCATCAGCGTCAGCAGCATGACGATCTGGCTGCTCACCGGCAGTTCGATGCCATAGGCCTGCGCGATGAACATCGCCGCAAAGCTGGTGTAAATCATCGAACCATCAAGGTTGAAGCTGTACCCCAGCGGCAGCACAAAGCCCGAAATGCGGCGCGGAACGCCGAACCGGTCCAGCTGCTCGAACAACTTGGGCAGTGCCGCTTCGGAACTGGCAGTAGTATAGGCCAGCAGCAACGGTTCGCGGATATACCGGATCAGCGTGAAAATCCGCCCGCGCAGGAAAATCGCACCCGCGCCCAGCAACACAGCCCACAGGATGATCATGGCCAGATAGAACGAGCCGACCAGCTTGCCATAGGTCAGGATAATCCCCAGCCCGCGCACCGCGATGACCGAAGAGATCGCGCCGAACACCGCAAACGGGGCAAAGCGCATGACATAGCCAGTGATGGTCAGCATGATCTGCGCCAAAGCCTCGGCCCCGCGCACCAGAGGCGCGCCCTTTTCGCCCACGGCAGACAGCGCAATGCCGACGAACAGCGAAAACACCAGTACCTGCAGGATATCGTTCTTGGCCATCGCCTCGATCGGGCTGGCCGGAAACACCGACAGCACGAAGTGCCGGAACGTGAAATCGCCCGTCGCCAGCTCGCCCAGGTCCCCCGTAGGCGTCAGTTCCAGCCCGACGCCGGGCTTGAGCAGATTCACCAGCACAAGACCAAGGCTGATCGAAACGAAGCTGAACGTGATGAACCACGCCAGCGACCGCCCGCCAATGCGCCCGAGCGCCGCACTATCGCCCATCGAAGCAATGCCGGTGACGATCGTGGCCAGCACCAGCGGCGCCACGATCATCTTGATCAGCCGCAGAAACACATCGGGCAGCAGCTTCAGCGTATCGGCAACATAGGCCAGCGTCGCATCGCCCTTCGGATATGCCACGTTCAGCGCGTAACCGACGACGATGCCCAGCACCATGCCGATCAGGATGTAAAGGGTAAGGCGCCTGGCCAAGAACTATGCTCCCGCAATTTTGTTGCGAGAGAGACTAACGACGTTTCGCGACAGGCTCAACCGTTGAGGATGAGTTTAGCCACACTGCCCGCGATGCAGCAGCTTCTGGTCGGCCAGCACCAGCGCCATCATCGCTTCCACCACCGGCACGCCGCGAATGCCGACGCAGGGGTCGTGGCGGCCCTTGGTGAACAGTTCGGTGGCCTCGCCCTCTCGCGTGATCGTGGGCATGGGGGTGAGGATTGAGGACGTGGGTTTGAAGGCCACGCGCACGCTCACCGGCTGTCCGGTGGAAATGCCGCCCGCGATGCCGCCTGCGTGGTTGGCGAGGAATTCCGGGCCTGCTGCGCCTGTCCCGGATTTTGAGGGCCGCATCGGATCGGCATTGCCTTCGCCGGTGTTACGCGCGGCGGCAAAGCCATCGCCGATTTCCACGCCTTTCACCGCGTTGATGCCCATCATCGCGTGGGCGAGTTCGGCGTCGAGCTTGGCATAGAGCGGCGCGCCCCAGCCTGCTGGCACGCCCGTCGCCACGCATTCTACCACCGCGCCAAGCGAGGAGCCGGACAGCCTCGCATCGTCCACCAGCGCTTCCCAGCGGGCGGCAGCGTCTGCGTCCGGGCAGAAAAACGGGTTGCGGCCGATCTCGGCCTCATCAAACCGGGTGACGTCGATAGCGTCGCCGCCGATTTCGCTCACCCATGCAAGGATTTTCACTTCCGGCAGCACGAGCCGCGCCACCCCGCCTGCCGCCACCCGCGCCGCCGTTTCGCGCGCAGAGGAACGTCCGCCGCCGCGATAATCGCGGAAGCCATACTTCGCGTCATAGGCATAGTCGGCATGGCCGGGGCGATAGGCCTTGGCGACATCGCCATAGTCCTTTGATCGCTGGTCCACGTTCTCGATCATCAGGCTGATCGGCGTGCCGGTCGTC
>NZ_JBMLSM010000214.1:0-31944 GCF_049240505.1 Novosphingobium sp. | reverse complement strand
CCGATGCCCTTCTTTTCCTCTTCGAGGCGTTCGATGCGCTCGATCAGGAGGCGCAGGCGGTCGTCAGCGGAATCGGCCATCGGGGAAGTCTCCGGGTAAACTGGTGAATCGGTTGGCGCGGCTGATAGACGCAGGCTTGGATTCGGGCAAAGTGAGGCTGTGGAAATCTAGGGCCAGAACGGCCGGATCAGTGGGAGCCGCCGTTTTTCTTCAGGCTTTCCTCCATGCGCGCCATTTGTTCGGGCGTTGCTTCGGTCTGGTAGGCTGCCTTCCATGCATCGAACGGCATCCCGTGAATCACGGCGCGGGCAGCGGCTTTGTCGCCCTCGAAGCCTGCATCGCGAATCCAGTCCGACAGGCAGTTGCGGCAAAAACCGGCAAGGCCCATCAGATCGATGTTTTCGGCATCGTGGCGCTTTTGCAGGTGTTTCACCAACCGGCGGAAGGCAGCCGCAGCGACATCATCGGGCAGGCTATCGATTGCATTCGTATCCACTGTAATCGTCCTTGGGTTTTCAAATGGCATGGGCCATAGCGCGCCTTGATAAATGCGTCGGGCGATATTCATACAGGAGTACCAGTGCCGTGGCCAAGCTTGATCCTCGCTCCAGCATGGTATTGGGTCGCAAGGTAAAGATCCTTGCGACAGTCGGCCCGGCAAGCCGCGATCCCGAAATGCTGGAAAAGCTCTATCGTGCCGGGGCCGATGCCTTTCGCGTGAACATGAGCCACGGCGACCATGCCACCCATGCCGAAACCATCGCCAATATCCGCGCGCTGGAAAAGAAGGTGAACCGTCCGATCACGGTGCTGTGCGATCTGCAGGGGCCGAAGCTGCGTGTTGGCACGTTCAAGGATGGGCGCGCCGTGATCCGCCATTCGGGACACTTCACGCTGGATCGCAATCCGGAACCGGGTGACGAAACGCGCGTGTGCCTGCCACACCCCGAACTGTTCGGCATCCTGCAAAAGGGCCAGCGCCTGCTGATTGACGATGGCAAGCTGCGGCTGCGCGTGATCCGCGCCGATCAGGACGAGATCCTGTGCTCTGCCGAAGTCGGTGGCGTGATCTCTGACCGGAAGGGCGTGAACGTGCCCGATGCAGTGGTGCCGGTGCCCGCATTGACCGACAAGGACCGCCGCGACCTTTCCTTCGCGGTGGAGAACGGTGCAGACTGGATCGCGCTTTCTTTCGTGCAACGTCCCGAAGACGTGGCAGAAGCGCGGCGGCTGATGGGCGGTTATGGATCGCTGATGGCCAAGATCGAGAAGCCGGCAGCGATTTCGCGTCTGGAAGAGATCATCGAACTTTCAGATGGCATCATGGTTGCCCGCGGTGATCTGGGTGTCGAACTGAACCCGGAAGAAGTGCCGCCGCTGCAGAAGCGGATTGTCGAAAGCGCGCGGCGTCAGGGCAAGCCGGTGGTCGTGGCCACACAGATGCTCGAATCCATGATCGAAGCACCGACGCCGACCCGCGCCGAAGTCTCCGACGTGGCCAACGCTGTATATGATGGCGCGGACGCGGTAATGCTTTCGGCAGAGACGGCGGCTGGTGCATGGCCGGAAGAAGCGGTTACGATCATGCACCGCATCGCTGCGCAGGTTGAGGCCGATCCCGGTTATCATGCGCGCGTTCACTTCATCGAAACCCTGCCCGATCCGACCACGGCAGACGCGCTGGCACAAGCAGCGGCAAGCATTGCCGATACGCTGCCCATCGCAGGGATTATCGTTTTCACCGGATCGGGATCGACCGCACGCCGTGTGGCGCGGGAGCGTCCTTCGGTGCCGATGCTTGTGCTCACGCCTTCACAGAAGACTGCCCGCAAGGTTGGTCTGCTGTGGGGCACTTACGCTGTCAGCACCAAGGACATTGGCAGCTTCGAGGAAATGATCGCCAAGGGCAAGCGCATGGCATTGCGTCATGGTTTTGGCGCAGCCGGAGCCAAGCTGGTGGCGCTGGCCGGCGTCCCCTTCGGCACGCCGGGGGCAACCAATCTGCTCCACGTCGTCACTCTGACCGGCAATGAACTGGACCGCTATAGCTGACGGGACTTTATCGTCGTCAGCCTTGGCGCATCGCGTCCTGCGCGTTTTTCCGAGGCGACGATCCGGTTCTTGCCAGCTTTCTTGGCAGCATAGAGTGCAGCGTCGGCGATCGGCAGTACGTCGGTTGCCGACGTTGCCGTTTCGGGGACCGTGGCGACGCCGAGTGAAGCGCTGATCGCGCATTCGTGGCTTGCGCTCAGCGATTCGATGCGGTCGCGCAGGGCTTCAGCCTTTTCCATCGCATCTTCCAAAGAGCAGTCTGGAAGGATCGCGACAAGTTCTTCGCCGCCATAGCGACAAACGACGTCGGTAGGGCGCAGGGCGCCTACGATCTGGGCGGCAACATCGCGGAGCACGGCATCGCCCTTGGCGTGGCCATGTTCGTCGTTCAGCTTCTTGAAGTTGTCGAGATCGAGCATCACCACTGCCGTGCTTCCACCGGTGCGCGAACCGAGGGAAACGAACCGTTCCAGTGCGTCTTCCATGTAGCGGCGGTTATACAGCCCGGTCAGCGGATCGCGCAGCGATTGCGTGCGCAATTTTTCGCGCAGGGCGATGTTCGACAGCGCAAGCGACATCGAATCTGCCAGCGCCCGGCCCAGACGCCGAATGTCCATCAAGCGGTCGAATGCGCCTTCGGCTTCAGGGTGGGCGATGATCAGCAACCCGTGGACCTGCCCGCAAGCCATCATCGGCAGTTCCACACTCGCCACCTGCGAGGCGTGGTGCGCGCAGCACAACGTGGCATCACCCGGTGCATTGATGTGTGGTTTGCCGCGCTTCAGCGTCCAGCAATTGGATGGCGAGAGGACTTCGGGCGCGATGTAATCATCGGGCATGTCCCACGCGCGCGCCAGATCAAGCCGATCGCGCGAATTGTTGAACACGAGCAGTGCGGCGCCATAGCCTGGCAGCAGACGCCGCGCCGTGGCCATCAGCACGGCGCTGGCATCGTCGTATGTCTCTGCTGCCTGCAGCATATCGGTCATCGCGAACAGTTCCTGGATCTGCTCGCGTGAATCGCGCGTTTCCCGATACTGTTGCTGCTGGCGTGCGCGGATCGACATCGCGATGCGGCGCAGAACCATTTGCAGCACGAAAACGCAGGTCAGGCCCAATGCGGCAACGGCAGCAAGCTGATCGTGATGTTCTTCGTCGAAGAACAGCATCAGCATGACCGCGACAAGTACGACAGCCTGGCCGATCATCGCGCCGATGTGGGTGCGATCAAGCATGGCATCGTCGGCGCGCAGCCGTCTTTGTTCAGGTTGTGGCACGTCTGCCATTGCGATTCGTTCTCCCGGGATGCCGTGATTGTTAGGACATGGACCGGGCACGACCGATTAAACCCGACAGCAGTAGAATGCCGTTTGGCAAAGAGTCCTGAAATTAACGTTAAGTCGGTATATTTTTCAGCGATTTCCAAACAGCGCTGAGCCGACGCGGATATGCGTGGCGCCGAGCTGGATGGCCGTTTCGAAATCGTCGCTCATCCCCATCGACAGCGCGTCAAGACCGTGATCGTCGGCCAGCTTGTCGAGCAGGGCGAAGAACGGCGCGGGTTCGATGTTTGCTGGTGGCACGCACATGAGGCCGATCACCTCGATCCCGGCGGCACGCGCCTGATCGAGCAGCGCGGGCAGTTCGGCCACGGTGCAGCCGCCCTTCTGTTCTTCAGCACCGATATTGACCTGCACAAAGCACGGCACTTTGCGACCCAGCTTGTCCTGTGCTTTGCCCAGCGCGGCGATCAGGCTGGCGCGGTCGAGCGAGTGAATGTAATCGAACAGCGCCAGCGCATCTTCGGCTTTGTTCGATTGGAGCTGGCCAACCAGATGCAACGAAACGTCGGGATAGGCAGCGCGGATCGCAGGCCATTTCTCCTGCGCTTCCTGCACGCGGTTCTCACCGAACACGCGCTGGCCCTGTGCGATAAGATCGAGAATGGCCTCGGCAGGCTTGGTCTTCGAAACCGCGACGAGCGTGATCTGATCGGGCTTGCGCCCGGCGATGCGCGCTGCACCTGCCATGCGGCTGCGGACGATTTCGAGCGGTGATGAAGGGACTGCCTGTTCCATGCGCCGGTGCTATAGCGCGCCGATGGGAAAGCGCCAGATGATCAGCAAGCGGGATGTGCCGCGTTGCATAGTGCTGACAGATGCGCGCAATGATTCCGGGCTGGCGCGGGCCATCATGAGGTTGCCGCGCGGCAGCGCTGTTGTTTTCCGGCACTATCATCTGAATCAGGATGCGCGCCGCGAACGCTTTATGCGTCTTCGCAAGCTGGCGGAGGGGCGCGGGGTGCTGATGATCGGCGCACAGGTTCCGTCCGGGTGGCGGGCAAACGGGATCTATGGTTCGGCGAAGGACATTGCAGGAATGGCTGGCCTGCGGCTGGCGACAGCACACTCTTTGAGGGAAATCGGCATGGCTATGCGTGCAGGTGCGCACGCGGTTCTGCTCTCGCCCGTTTTCGCTACCCGTTCACATCCTGGTGCGAAAGTGCTGGGGGCGGTGCGGTTCCTCATGCTCGCGTGGCAATCGCCTTTGCCAGTAATCGCGCTTGGCGGGATGACGGCGGCGCGGGCGCGGCGGTTGCCAGTGCATGGCTGGGCAGCGATCGATGGCTTCGTTCCCGGCGCGGCAAAGCGCTGATTCACCGCATTTCCTGTCGGGATTCTTGACGGTGAGTCCCCAACGGGCGCATTATGGCAATAGCAAGGGCAGGGATACACGAAGACATGGCAAGCCGGGCAGGACCTTCCGCACGCACGAGCGGCGCTGACTGGCGCGCCGTGCTGCGCCGTTCGGTGCGCCGCAGTTTCGAACTGATCGGCGGCGGAGTGCTGGCAGGAGCGATGCTGTTCCTCACGCTGGCGCTGATCAGCTACACCCAGACCGATCCTTCGGGCAGCACCGCATCCGGCAGTCCGGTAGAGAACTGGATGGGTTTGGCCGGAGCTTGGGCGGCAGAGCGGGTACTTCTGTTCTTCGGCCTGCCGGGCGCGCTTCTGCTGCCTTTGCTGTGGGTTTTTGCGCGGCGGCTGTGGGAAGCCGAGAGCGATTTCATCGATGCCGATGAGGATGAAGATCTGGTTGCTGAACCGCGCTGGTGGCGGCCCACGCTGCTGCTGTTCGTGGCGATGGCGCTTCTGGGCACCGCGCTGGCGCTATGGGGGGCGAGTTCGGCAAGCCGTCTGCCTGCCGGGCCAGGCGGGATGTCGGGCCTGCTGGGGGCGGCGGCGATCACCGCACTGGCAGATCTGGTGCCCCAAGTATCGCGCGCATGGCTGACTGTGCCGGTCGGGTTGGCGGCGCTGGCAGGCGGTATGGCGATTGCGAGCCGGATATTCGCGCTGGACTGGGGACGGATGCTGTCGCTGCCGCCGTTCCTGCGTCGTGCATCATCTGGAAGCAGAGTGCGGGCAGAGCGACTGATCGACGAGGACACTGCCGTCGCTCCTGCCCAAAAGCGCGAGCGGCGTGAGAAGGAAGCGCGCGCGACTGCCGAAGAGATCGACGTTGAAGACGTTCTGGCTCCGCGCAAGCCCACCGAAATCAGTGATTCTACCCGTGCGCCGGTCGTTGCAGCTGCGCAGCCCAAGGCGCGGCAGGGTGATTTGTTCGACAAATACGAACTGCCTTCGATCGAACTGCTGGTAGAAGCTGCGGCGGGGTCGACCCAAAAGGTCGACAAGCTGGCGCTGGAGCGTAACGCCCGCCTGCTTGAAAACGTCCTCGACGATTTCAACGTGAAGGGCGAAATCACCGCCGTGCGCACCGGCCCGGTGGTGACGATGTACGAGCTCGAACCGGCGCCCGGCATAAAGGCGAGCCGCGTGATCGGCCTGGCCGACGACATCGCCCGCAACATGAGCGCGATCTCTGCGCGCGTCTCGGCCATTCCCGGGCGCACCGTCATGGGCATCGAACTGCCCAACGCCATCCGCGACATGGTATCTTTCCGCGAACTGATTGCGTGCGAGAAGTTCGCCAGCTCCAAGGCCCTTCTGCCGATCATTCTGGGCAAGGACATTGCCGGCGAACCGATCGTGGCCGACCTTGCCACGATGCCTCACCTGCTGGTGGCTGGCACGACCGGTTCGGGCAAGTCGGTGGGGCTTAACTGTATCCTGCTGTCGCTTCTGTACCGTTTGACCCCCGCTCAGTGCCGCCTGATCCTTGTCGATCCCAAGGTGCTGGAACTCAAATCTTACGACGATATCCCGCATCTGCTTTCGCCCGTGGTGACCGAACCGGCCAAGGCCGTGCGCGCGCTGAAGTGGGCGGTCGAGGAGATGGAGCGGCGCTATCGGCAGATGTCGTCCATCGGCGTACGCAACATCTCGGGCTTCAACGACAAGGTGCGTGCCGCACAGGCCAAGAGCAAGCCGTTGGGGCGCAGAATTCAGGTGGGCTTCGATCCCGATACGGGCGAAGAACTGTTCGAAGAGCAGCAGCTCGATTACGAAGTGCTGCCGCAGATCGTGGTCATCGTCGACGAACTGGCGGACCTTATGGTGACGGTCGGCAAGGAAATCGAAGTATTGATCCAGCGACTTTCCCAAAAGAGCCGCGCCGCAGGCATCCACCTGATCATGGCAACGCAGCGACCTTCGGTCGACGTGATCACCGGCGTGATCAAGGCCAACCTGCCAACCCGCATCTCGTTTGCCGTGACCAGCAGAATCGACAGCCGCACCATTCTGGGCGAGCAGGGCGCCGAGCAACTGCTGGGCAAAGGCGATATGCTCTACAAGCCAAACACCGATCCGATCAAACGTGTCCACGGTCCTTTCGTGAGCGACGAGGAAGTCGAGAAGGTGGCCGATCACTGGCGCGGGCAGGGCAGCCCCGAATACGTTGATTCGGTTACGGAAGAGCCGGAAGATGGTGGCTTCGGTTTTGACGATATCGATAGTGCTTCCGACAATCCCGAAGACCGCAAGTATCGGCAAGTCTGCCAGTTGGTGTTCGAAAGCCAGAAGGCGAGCGCAAGCTGGATCCAGCGCCAGATGGGCGTTGGCTATAACACGGCGTCGAAATGGATCGAGCGGATGGAAGCCGACGGCCTCGTCGGGCCAGCCAACCATGTCGGGCGGCGCGAGATCTATCGAGACAAGGACGGCAACGTGCTTTGATTGCGTTCATGAATATCAGATGTGAATTGTGAACAGAATTTATACTGAACTCATCACCTGCTTTATCTGTTCTTGTTGCACCGCATTAACCGGCTTCTAAGCAAGCTGCGCTAAGCGGACACGATGTTTCGTGGACTGGCTCGATTTCTGGCTTTTGTCCTGTTGATGTCGTTCGGCAGCGTTGCCGCGACAGCAGCGGCAGAAGTCGTGCCGGTTTCGCGCAAATGTCATGCCGATGCGCAGGCCAGCGAATCGTGGGGGCAAGTGGCCCGTCAACAGGAGCGCTGGCGTTGCGACGGCAAGGGATGGACGCTTTTCGCCGACGTGGTGATGATCCGGTTCGATCTGCCCGACAGTTCTGATCGGGTGCTGCCACAAAGTCTGACCACGCATACCGGTAATTTCGAACGAATCGATGTGGGTGTGATCGACCGTGATGGTGCCTCGCACTGGACGTCTCACTGGCCAGGCGACGTGCGGCACTTGCCCACTGGGCCTTACATGACGATTCCCGTGCCGGGCGTCACCGCCGATACGGCACAGATCGCGGTGCAGGTGGTGCGGCCCTGGGGCAAAACGACGCTGGCCGAAATGCGGCTTGATCCTTTTACCGATGGCAGCGGATGGCCCTTGCAACTGATCGTGGCAATGGCTGCCACGTGCGGCATGTTGCTTGTGCCGCTGCTGATCAACACGGCGTTCTATTCGGTCCTGCCTGAACGCTATGTGATCTGGCATCTCATCATGGTTTCGGCCATGCTGGTTCAGGCCGCCTTTGGTACAGGTTTTGCCCACCTGCTGTTCCAGCCGGAGATAGAATGGGAATGGCAGGCATCGAACCTTGCGTTTTCGTCGATGGCGGGGGCAGCGCTGCTGTTTGCCATCCATTTCATCGAACGCGATTGTCTCCATCTCCGCGTGCGCAAGCTTGCTTCGTCGCTGGCGCCAGTCATGTGGGTCGTGGGGTTCGTCAGCAGCATCCCTGCCGAAGCGGTAAGGCCGTGGTCTTCCGCCGCGATGCACCTGTCGGTGGCAGTCACGATTGCCGCGCTGCTGGTGATGATGGGCAATGCCTACCGCAACAGAAGCCGTGCCGTTCGCTTTCTGATTCTGGGCTGGACGCCGCTCATGGCGATCGGGACATGGCGCATTCTTGCCTATGTGGTGCCCACGATCCAGCCGACCCAGGCGATTCTCCCCTACCAGTTGTCCCTGGCGTTCGAAGTGCTGGTTACCGCACTCGGCATCGTCAGCCGCTTTATGGAGGTCCGTCAGGAGCGCGATGAGGCAACTGCGCGCGCGCTGGAGCTCGAAGGCATGGCAGACCGCGATCCCCTCACCGGACTACGCAACCGCCGCACCATCGAAACGCATTTCGAGGAACTGTTCCGGCGTGGGTTCCGCACGATGGCAGTGATCGATCTGGATCATTTCAAGGCAGTGAACGATACGCACGGCCATGCCACCGGGGACATGGTACTTTGCGCCGTCGCACTGGCTTTGGCCGATGATCGCGATACCCGCGCGATTCGTATGGGGGGTGAGGAGTTCCTGCTGCTGTTGCGCGGCCACGATGCCGCTGCGCGTGCCGAACGCTGCCGCCGCGCGATAACCACGCGCATCACCAGCGAAGTGCCGGGGCTTGAGCGCGTGGTGACCGCCAGCATGGGGCTGGTCGAACACGATCTGCGCGGCAACCTGCAGATCGATTTCGTCTCGCTCTACGCACGCTGCGACCAGCTGCTCTATGAGGCCAAGCGCCTTGGTCGGAACCGCACAATGCGCGAAAAGGTGACCGGATTTCAGCCTGCAGCAACGCTTTCCGAGGTGGCCTGAACGGTCAGGGCAGGAACGGGGCAGCGACATCGCCGGGCACGCGCAGGATACGGCCCGATGCGCGGTCGATGATTGCCCACGTGGTTTTCGCGCTGACGATGACCTTGCCCGCCGCGTTGCGAAAATCGACGCGACGATCAAACCTTGCGCCCGTTGGCGGTTCGGGAATGAATGTCTCGGCGGTAACGCTTTCGCCTTCGGAAATGTTGCCGCGATAGTCGATCTCGTGCCGCGTCACGACCCAGATGTAGGCAGCCTGATGCTCTGCCGAAGCCACTGTACCCCAGTGTGCGGTGGCCATGTCCTGAATCCAGCCCACCCACACCGCGTTGTTGACGTGGCCGAGTTCATCGATGTGCTCTGGCCCTGCGGTGAAGGTGAGGGTGTGGCGGTTGCTCAAGGTTCCACACCCAACTGCCACAGGATAAACGCGAACTCTTCCGCTGTCTCCTTCAGGCTCTCGAACCGGCCCGACTTGCCGCCGTGGCCTGCGCCCATGTTCGTCTTGAGGATCAACTCGTTGTCGTCTGTCTTCACCTCACGCAGGCGGGCGACCCACTTGGCCGGCTCCCAATAGGTTACGCGCGGATCGTTCAAGCCCGCCGTCACCATCAGCGGTGGGTAACCTTGTGCGCGCACCTGATCATAGGGAGAATACGATTGGATCAGTTCGAACGCGGCCTTGTCCTCAATCGGGTTGCCCCATTCGGGCCATTCGCCGGGCGTGAGCGGAAGTTCCTCGTCGAGCATGGTGTTCAGCACATCGACGAAGGGAACATGCGCCACGACCGCGCCCCACAGATCGGGGTCGGAATTGATAACCGCACCCATCAGTTCGCCGCCTGCCGAACCGCCGGAAATGCTGATCTTGCCTGCCTGTGTAAAGCCGCGCTCGATCAGGCCTTTGGCCACATCGACGAAGTCGTTGAAGGTGTTGGTCCGCGATTCCAGCTTGCCAGCCTTGTACCACGCCCGGCCAAGGTCATCGCCGCCCCGGATGTGGGCGATGGCATAGGCAAAGCCCCGGTCGACAAGGCTGAGGCGCGTTGTCGAGAAACCCGGCCCGATGGCGAGGCCATAAGCGCCATATCCATAGAGATGCAGCGGCCCGCCTTCTGCGCGATCCCTGCGCCAGACCACGCTGACCGGCACCATCGTGCCATCGCGTGCCGCGATTTCGAGCCGCGCAGTTTCATAGAGCGAGGCATCATAGCCGCATGGGATTTCCTGCACTTTCAGCAGCGTCAGGCTCTGCGTCGCCACATCGTAGTCATAGACTGAAGCCGGGCTGACCATTGATTCATACCCGACGCGCAGCACGCTCATGTCCCATTCGGGATTGTCGCCCAGAGACGCTTCATAACTGGCTTCGGGGAAGGCAATCGGTTCGATGCGTGCTGGATCGTCGTAATAACGCACCTCGATCCGATCTAACCCACGCACCCGGCCTTCTACCACGTAGAAGTTGCGGAACAGATCGAACCCCGTGAGGTAGAAGTCGTCCGTGCCCTCGATCAGGGTTGTCCAGTTGCCCGGATCGGAAAGCGGCGCGGTGGCAAGGCGGAAGTTTTCGTGCGTGTCATTGGCGTGGATGAACAGCACGCCGTCGCGTTCATCGACATCGTATTCAACGCCCTTCTGCCGGGCCTTTACCAGCAGAGGTTCTGCCAGCGGATTGTCGGCGGGGACAAGGCGCACTTCGCCCGTCTCGTGATCGCCGGTCGAGATGATCAGCCACTGTTCGTTGGCCGAAAGCGCTGCGCCAACGCGAAAGCCCTCATCATCCTCATGATAGAGTTCGACATCGTTTTCCAGCGGTTGTCCGATCCAGTGCAGGCGCGCATTATCGGTCCGCCAGTTCTCGTTGGCCAGTGAATAGACAAGGCCAGCGTCGTCCTTGACCCAGATCAGGCCGGACAGCGTGCCCGGAATTTCGTCCGCCAACACTTCGCCCGTGGCGATGATCTTGATCCGCGCGGTGAAACGCTCCGATCCATTGTCATCGACCGACCACGCCAGCCTGGTCCCGTCTTTCGACACGGCAATTGCGCCAAGGCGGAAGTAGTCCTTGCCCTCGGCCAGCGCCACTTCATCGAGGATCAGTTCGTCGGCGCTGCCGTCCTCCGGCGCGCCCACGGGCCTGCGCCACCATTTCTTGTATTCCGCGCCTTCCTCGAACTCGATCCAGTAAAGCCAATCACCGTCCTTCTGGGGAACCGATTTGTCGGCTTCCTTGATGCGCCCGCGCATCTCCTTGAACAGTGCGTCGATCACCGGCTGCCGTTCGGCCATGCGGCTTTCAAACCATGCGTTTTCCGCTTCGAGGTGAGACAGGACCGCCTTGTCGGTAACCTCCGGGTAGCCCGGATCGCGCAGCCACGCATAGTCGTCGGTAACGGTCAGGCCGTGGTGCGAGAAGGTGTGGGGCTGTTTGGCGGCGACAGGAGGTGTGGCAATGCTCATCCCCTGCATCTATGTTGCGCACATGATGCCCGCAAGTCGGGCCGCCAGATTCAGGACCAATCCCATGCTGATGCACACACATGAAGCCCGCCTCGATGCCTTGCGCAAGCAATTGGCGAAGGACGGGCTGGATGGCTTCGTCATCCCGATTTCCGATGAGCACATGAGCGAATATGTCGGTGCCTATGCCCAAAGGCTTCAATGGTTGACCGGCTTTGGCGGATCGGCGGGCACGGCGGTCGTGCTGGCCGATCAGGCTGCGATCTTCGTCGACGGGCGCTATACCCTGCAAGTGCGCGATCAGGTGGACGGCGCGTTGTGGTCCTACCAGTCGGTCCCGCAGACGAGCGTTGCCGCATGGCTGGGCGAACATGCACCAAAGGGTGCGTCCATCGGCTATGATGCATGGCTCCACTCGGAAGGCTGGGCCGAAGCTGTCGGTGCGGCGCTGGACAGGCGTGATGCGGCGCTGGTGCCGGTCAAGGCAAACCCGGTCGATGCGGTGTGGTCTGATCAGCCTGCGCCTTCGCTTGCTCCGGCTGTGCCCCATGCGGATGACCATGCCGGCCAATCCGCGCATGAAAAGCGCGCTGCGGTGGCAGAATGGCTCAATGCCAACGGTTATGACGCGGCGGTGATCTCAGCGCTGGATTCGGTGGCGTGGCTGCTCAACATTCGTGGGGCCGATGTGGATCGGACGCCGGTGGCGCTATCCTATGTCATTGCCAATGCCGATGGCACGGCGGATCTGTTCATCGCGCCTGAAAAGGTCACCCCTGATCTGACGGCGCATCTTGGCAACGCGGTGCGGGTGCATCCACGTGATCATTTTGTCGAAGGTCTGGCCCGGCTGACAGGGCGCAAGGTCGCCGTCGATCCAGAGCGGGCGGTCGCCGCGATTTTCCACGCGCTGCACGGCGCCGGAGCGGAGGCAGTGGCAGTGACCGATCCGGTCGTCCTGCCAAAGGCCATCAAGAATCCCGTTGAGCAGGCGGGCCACCGCGCCGCGCAGGCGCGCGACGGCGCGGCGATCGCGCGCTTCCTGCGCTGGGTAGATGTCGAAGCACCGAAGGGCGCTGTGACCGAGCTTTCCGCGGCGGAGCGCTTGCAGGCCTTCCGCGCTGAAACCGGCCTGCTGCGCGATCTTTCGTTCGACACCATATCGGGCGCAGGGCCGAACGGTGCTGTGGTCCATTACCGGGTGAGCGAGGAAACGAGTCGCACGCTTGAACCGAACAGCGTCTATCTGGTCGATTCAGGTGGGCAGTATCTTGATGGCACGACCGATATCACCCGGACCGTATGGGTGGGGCCGGATGCACCGCCTGCGCAAGTGAAGGACCGTTTCACCCGCGTGCTGAAAGGTCACATCGCGCTGGCCCGCGCGGTCTTCCCCAAAGGCACGGCGGGCAGCCAGTTGGACAGCTTTGCGCGCCAGTTCCTTTGGGCAGCGGGCCTCGATTATGCGCACGGTACAGGACACGGCGTGGGCAGCTTCCTTGCCGTCCACGAAGGCCCGCAACGCATCGCCAAGGCCAGCGGCGGGCAGGCGGGCACCGGGCAGGAACTGCTTCCGGGCATGATCCTCTCGAACGAGCCGGGCTATTACAAGACCGGCGAATACGGCATCCGCATCGAAAATCTGGTGCTGGTGGAACGGCGCGATATCGCTGGGGCCAAAGGTGAATTCTACGGCTTCGAAACGCTGACCTTTGCCCCGATCGCGCGCGATCTGGTTGATGTTGCGCTGCTTTCTGGCGATGAACTGGGCTGGCTCAACGCCTATCATGCCCGCGTGCGCGATATCTTGGCACCGCAATTGTCCGGCGATGAACTGGCATGGCTGGAAGCAGCTTGCGCCCCCTTGTGAGTGACGTATTGTTCACGTATTGTTCCAATCATCGAATCGCAGATTGAAGGAGGATTGTCATGATCGGATATGTCACCGTCGGGACCAATGATCTCGAACGCGGTGCAAAGTTCTATGATGCGATTGCCGCTGAAATGGGCGTCGCACGCATGATGGAATGGGATGGCGCGATTGCCTGGGGGGCGCCGGGCGGCGGCGCGGGCATCGGTTTGACCAAGCCATTCGATGGCAATTCTGCGTCTGTGGGCAACGGTGTGATGATCGCGCTTGAAGCGAAGGACAAGGAGCAGGTGGACCGGCTTCATGCAGTCGCGCTGGCCAATGGCGGCACCTGCGAAGGCCCTCCGGGACCGCGTGGCGATACTTTCTATGCCGCTTATTTCCGCGATCTCGATGGCAACAAGCTCAATGCTTTCGTGATGGGATGATCAGGCTGCTTGCGCCGTGATGAACACCTCTCGGGCGGCGCGACAAATTGCGACAATAAACCCGCCACTTCGGCATAGTCGCGCGACAAGGTGCGCCTAGATAGGTGTCACAGGAACTGCGGTCGTCCACGCTCAGTCCCCTGGGCAAGGCTTCCCTCCCCCTCTCCTTGCCAGTGGGTGGCCGCAGTTTCCTGACCCCTTTTCTGCTCACGGAGCACCGCAATGAAAAAATTCCATATAGCTGCCTCAGCCGCCGTCATGGCGACTGCTTCGGTAGCGCTCTATGCCGCAACGCCGGCAATGGCCCAGAAGGCCGACGTTGATGGCGACAAGACCATTACCTGGGCCGAGATGAAGACCAAGGCCGATGCGATGTGGGTCAAGCTGGACGTCAACAAGGACGGCAAGCTCGACAATGCTGACCGCGCGGCCAAGATGGGCGTGATGTTCGACAAGATCGACACCGACAAGAATGGTGCGATCAGCCGCGAAGAATTTGTCGCTCATCACACCGCCATGAAGGCTCCGCAGAAGGCGGCTCCCGCAGCGATGGCTGGCGGCGCTGAAGGAAAGCGCGAAGGCTGGAAAGGCCGTGGCAAGGGCCGCATGGGGCATCACGCCATGATGGGCGGCGCCATGCAGATGGCCAAGATGGCCGATACCAACAAGGACGGCGCAGTTTCGCGCGCCGAATACGACGCTGCTGTGAAGATGCATTTCGACATGGCCGATGCGAACAAGGACGGCAAGATCACGCCCGACGAACGCCGCGCCGCGATGACAAAGATGATGGGCAAGATGCGTGGCCCGATGGGTGGACACGGTGCAATGGGTGATGGACCTCCGCCGCCGCCTCCGGCAAACTGAACGTCATGAACGAAGCGCCGATCCGCATACTCCTGGTGGATGACGAACCCGCGCTGCGCGAACCCCTGGCGGACTATCTGGTCCGACAGGGGTTTGTCGTAACGCAGGCCGGCACCGCCGCCGAGGCTCGTAGCCGCCTGCTTGAGGCAGGATGCGATCTCGTCCTGCTCGACATCATGATGCCGGGGGAGGACGGGCTTTCGCTCTGCCGCCATCTGGTTGAAGCCAAACGGCTGCCGGTTATCTTCATCACCGCCAAGGGTGAATCCACCGACCGTATCGTCGGGCTGGAAATCGGTGCGGACGATTACGTGGTGAAGCCGTTCGATCCGCGTGAACTGGTGGCGCGCATCCGTTCGGTCCTGCGCCGCGCGACCAAGCAGTCGAGCGAAGTTTCGGACGCGGTGATCTATGAATTCGAAGGGTGGCGGCTCGATCCGCTCAAGCGCCGCCTGATTGATCGCGAAGGTGCGGTCGTCGCTATTTCCTCGGCGGAATTTCGCCTGTTGCTGGCCTTTCTCGATCATCCCCGACAGGTGCTGGATCGTGATCGCCTGCTCGATATGGTTCAGGGTCGCGAAGCGCATCTGTTCGATCGCGCGGTGGACAACCAGATATCGCGCCTGCGCCGCAAGGTTGAGGTCGACAGTCGCAACCCGCAATTGATCCAGACCGTATGGGGCGGCGGTTACATGCTGGCTACCGAAGTGCGCAAACGCCCTGCAACCGGCGAGGAAAGCTGATCCGCATGGAAGGCTTCCGTCTCTGGCCGCGCAGCCTGCAGGGGCAGGTCCTGCTCGCCATTGCGCTGGCGCTACTGGTCGCGCAGACCATTTCGGCCACGCTGATCTGGCGTGAACAGAAGCATCGACGGGAAATGTCGATGGTCAGTTCCGCCGCGTTCCGGCTGATCGGACCGACGCCTGAAGAGCGGCGTCGCAGCCGCCATGACCGGGAAGACCGGCCACCCTCGGTATTCCGCATCGAACACACCACCCAGCCACTACATGGTCCGAACGAAAAACGTCTGCCAAGGGTGGAACGCGAACTGGCCGAAGTGCTTAGCGCGCAGGGTGTGGACGCGGCGCAAGTCGTGGTTTTCGAACGCGATCCGATGAAGGACGGTCCCAGCCTTGAATTCTGGGAGCGCAATCGCCGCAAGCTGCAACTCGTCTCGAACGAGCCTATGCCAAGGCTGGTAATCGCATCTATCGAGAACCGCACCGGCGGCTGGACATCGACGCGCGTGTTTACCGATGGCGGTGAAATGCATGTGCTTGCGCCGTTGGTCGGGCAGACGATTGTCTTGTATCTTGTGCTTGTGGGCGCGATGGCGCTGATCCTGCGCCGCATGGCGCGCCCACTCAAGGCGCTCACCCGGCGGGTCGAAGACTTTGCCGGAAACCGTGCCATCGAAGGGCAATTGCAGCCTGAAGGGCCTGAGGACATCCGCGGTTTGATCGTGGCGCACAATGCGATGGAGGCGCGCATTGCCGCCATGCTCAATGAAAAGGACGTGATGCTCGGCGCGATCGGACATGATCTCAAGACGCCTCTGGCGGCACTCAGAGTGCGCATAGAGGCCGTTGAGGACGACACAGAGCGCGGTCGGATGGCCGCCACGATCGAGGACATCAATCGCTCACTCGACGATATCCTTTCGCTGGCGCGAGTCGGTAGGCCAACCGATCCTGTCGAACCGACCGAGCTTTCAGCCCTTGTCGCAGACGTGATCGGTGAGTTCGAGGATATGGGCGAGCCGGTGGAACTGGGTGAAACCGATCGCGTGGTTCTGCCCGTGCGCGCCACGTGGATGCGGCGCGCGCTGCGCAATCTGGTGTCCAATGCCATGCGGTATGGCGAGCGCGCGCGTGTTTCGTTGCGCCGTGAGGGGCGCATGGCCGTGTTGCGGATCGAAGATGATGGTCCGGGCATTCCAGATGGTGAGATCATGCGCATGATGGAGCCGTTCACGCGCCTTGATGCGTCGCGAAACAGCAGCACCGGTGGCAGTGGCCTTGGCTTGACTCTCGCCCGTGCAATTGCCGATCAGCATGGCGGAACTTTGACGCTGGCAAATCGGCGCAACGCGCATGGGCAGGTGGCAGGCCTCATTGCGACGATCCACTTGCCGATACAGTAGCCAGTTCTGAGTCAACGACGTTCATCGGTTGTGCAGGGCGTTTGGTCGAAAGGATTCGCGGGGGGGCATGACCGGTTGCTAGTGCAACCATTCTTGCCGGTTGTGACGGCAGCCCTTCTGACGCCCGGAGTTTCTGCCCACGATGCGTACCCTGTCTCTCGTTTCTGCGCTCGCCTTATCTGTAGCGGCCCTTTCTGCACCGGCGCTTGCACAGCAGACGTCTGCCAACCCTTCTGCGGCAGCAGGCGTCCACACCGATCTGCCGCGCGTGGCGCATCCATCGCACTATACCATCGCGATCACGCCCGATGCGGCCAACCTCAAGTTCAGCGGGCAATCGTCCGTCGATCTTGAGGTCACCGAGGCGACCCCGTTCCTGACGCTCCACGCGCTGGACCTGAACATTTCTGCGGCCACGCTGACGCCCGCGGGCGGCACTGCCATGCCGGTGACCATCGCAATGGACGCTGCAACCCAGACTGCGCGCTTCACCGCCGCGCAACCGCTGGCCCCCGGCAAGTACCGCCTCGATACCACCTATACCGGCGTGATCAACACGCAGGCCAACGGCTTGTTCGCGCTCGATTACCCCGACAAGGTAACCGGCAAGGACGTGCGCGGCCTGTTCACCCAGTTCGAAGCGCCCGATGCGCGTCGCTTTGCCCCGATGTTCGACGAGCCGATCTACAAGGCAACGTTCGATCTTTCCACCGTGGTGCCCGCCACCCAGATGGCGGTGGGCAATATGCCTGTCGCCAAGGAGGAAATGCTGGAAGGCGGCAAAAAGCGCGTGACCTTCGGCACCAGCCCCAAAATGTCGTCCTATCTGCTGTTCTTCGCGCTCGGCGATTTCGAGCGCATGGCGCGCGAAGCGGCGCCCGGCGTGCAGGTCGGCATCGTTGCCCCCAAGGCCAGCGGCGACCAGGCGCGTTTTGCGCTGAACGAACTTGCGCCGCTGATCCCCTATTACGCCGACTATTTCGGCCAGCCCTATCCGCTGCCAAAGCTGGATAACGTAGCCGCGCCGGGCCAGTCGCAGTTCTTTTCGGCGATGGAAAACTGGGGTGCCATCCTTACGTTCGAGCGCATTCTGCTTGATGATCCGGCCATCACCAGCGCGGCCGCGCGGCAGAACATCGTGACCACGCAGGCGCACGAAGTGGCGCACCAGTGGTTCGGCAATCTGGTGACGATGGCGTGGTGGGAAGACCTCTGGCTGAACGAAGGCTTCGCCAGCTGGATGGAAACCAAGGCCACCGCGCACTTCCACCCCGACTGGTTCCCGCTGCTTGGCCGCGTCAACGGACGCGATGCGGCAATGGGCCTTGATGGCTACAAGACCACGCACCCGATCGTGCAGGAAATCAAGACCGTCGATGAGACGAATCAGGCCTTCGACGCCATCACCTATCAGAAGGGTGAAGCGGTCATTTCCATGCTGGAAGCCTTTGCGGGCGAGACTGTGTGGCGTGATGGCCTGCGCGCCTACATGCGCGACCACAAGTTCGCCAACACGCAGTCGAAGGACTTGTGGCAGGCGGTGGAAAAGGCAGGTGCACCGGGGCTGACCGCAATCGCGATGGATTTCACCACCAAGCCCGGCATTCCGCTGGTGAAGGTCACTGGCATGACCTGCAAGAAGGGCGTGACCACGCTCAATCTTGAACAGGGTGAATTCAGCGTCGATCGCAAGGATGAAGTGACCGCCAAGCCGCAGCAGTGGAAAGTGCCGCTGCTCGTCTCCAGCGGTTCGGGCCAGCCGGTGCGCACGATCCTTGATGGCGGCAAGGCCACGGTCAGCGTCAATGGCTGCGGGCCGGTGGTGATCAACGCGGGCCAGCTGGGCTATTACCGCTCGCTCTACACCCCAAAGATGCTGCAATCGCTGAAGACCGCGATGCCGACGCTGGCTCCGGTCGATCAGATGGGCCTGATTGCCGACAACCTCGCGCTCTCGGCCAGCGGCTATCAGCCCTATGGCCCCGCGTTCGATCTGCTGGCGGCTGTCCCCGGTAACGCAAACCCCGTGGTTCTGGGCAATGCCTTTGGCGATTTCGTTGGCGCTTGGCGCACGCTCGACAAGGATGCCGCCGCGCAGAAGAAGCTCGCCGCAAAGGTTGCCGCCACCTACAAGCCGCGCCTGCTGGCGCTCGGTTTTGAACCCAGGGCTGGCGAGAGCCTCCCCGATGCCGATCTTCGCTCCACGCTGATTTCGGGCTTCGGCACGATGGGCGATGCTGATGTGGTGGCAGAAGCACGCCGCCGCTTCGGTATGCTCGCTTCGAACCCTAAGGCGCTCGACGGCCCGCTCAAGACGACGTGGCTGAATATTGTCGCACGCAATGCCACGAAGGCTGATTGGGACGCGATTCAGGCGATGGCTGCAGCATCGAACAGCGCGGTAGAGCGACAGTTTCTCTACACCTTGCTGGGCCGCGCCGCAGATGCCAATCTGGCCAAGGTCGCGCGCGATCTGGCGCTGACCGACGTGCCGGGCAAGACCACCAGCGCAGCAATGATCGTCGCGTCAGCCGCGCTGCACGCCGATGCGACCTATGACTATGCGCTGGCCAACCGCGCCAGGGTGGAGGCGCTGGTCGACGCACAGAGCCGCGTGACGTTCATCGCCGGTCTGGGTTCCAATTCCAGCGATCCGGCGATGATCGAAAAGCTCAAGGCGTTCAGGGCCACTGTCCCGGCCGAGGCTGGCCGCCCGGTAGACCGCGTGATCGCGGTGCTGACCGAGAAGGCCAAGTCCCGTCCGATGTTCGCCAAGGGTCTGACCGACTGGATGGCGGCGAAGAAGTAACCTCTCTCAATCCCCCTCCTCTTCAGAGGAGGGGGCTATCTTCCTGCTCTCAGCGCAGCAATCCGCCCAGCACGCCCCGCGCAAACCGGCCAAAGGCCTCGCCACCAATCGACGAGGCGATTGAGCCGACCACGGCGGTAATGCCCGTGGACATTGGTGCGGCGCGCGTTTTCTTACCAGTGATTTTCGCCGCGATCACCGCGCCTGCCGACGAAGCGACAGCCCCCGCCGCCGCCTTTCCGGCTTTCTCCCACATCGAGGTGGTGCGGCGCGGGGCGGCGCGCTGCTTGTCCTCGCCCTCATCCTCAACCTGCTGCGCGGCAGCGGCGGCATCTGCGGCCTTCTGCGCCAGCACTTCGGCAGCGGATTCGCGGTTCACAGCGGTGTCGTATTTGCCTTCAAACGGGCTGACCGACTGGATGATCGCGCGCTCCTTGGCCGTCAGCGGGCCAAGCCGCGAATGTGGCGGCGTGATCAGCGTGCGCTGCACGATCGAAGGCGAGCCGTCGTCGTTAAGCGTGGAAACCAGCGCCTCGCCCACGCGAAGTTCGGTAATCACCGTTTCAACATCAAGCTCCTTGTTGATGCGGAACGTCTCTGCCGCAGCCTTGATCGCGCGCTGATCGCGCGGGGTGAACGCCCGCAGCGCGTGTTGCACGCGATTGCCAAGCTGGCCCGCGATCTTTTCAGGAATGTCGATCGGGTTCTGCGAGATGAAATAGACACCCACACCCTTTGACCGGATCAGGCGAACTACCTGCTCCACCTTTTCCATCAGCGCATCGGGCGCATCTTCGAACAGCAGGTGCGCTTCGTCGAAGAAGAACACCAGCACCGGCTTGTCGGGATCACCCACTTCGGGCAGCGCCTCGAACAGTTCGGAAAGCAGCCACAGCAGGAACGTCGCGTAAAGCTTGGGGCTTTGCATCAGCTTTTCGGCGGCAAGCACGTTCACCATGCCGCGTCCCTGATCGTCCACCTTGATGAAATCGTTGATCTCGAAGGCAGGCTCACCAAAGAACCGGTCTGCCCCCTGGCTTTCGAACGCCAGCAACTGGCGCTGGATCGTGCCGACGCTGGCCTTGGAGACGTTGCCGTACTTGCCCGAAAGCTCGCTGGCATTTTCGGCGCAGGCCATGAGCACCGATTGCAGATCGGGCAGGTCGATCAGCAGCAGGCCGTTATCATCGGCATAGCGGAAGGCGATGTTCAGCACGCCCTCCTGCGTATCGTTAAGGCCCATCAGCCGCGCCAGCAGCAGTGGTCCCATTTCCGAAATGGTGGTGCGGATCGGGTGGCCGTTCTCGCCATAGAGATCCCAGAACACTGCCGGATTATCGGCATAGGCATAGTTTTCGATGCCCAGTTCCTTGGCGCGCGCTTCCAGCGTTGCAGCGTGCTTGAACGTGGGGCTGCCCGGCATCGAAATGCCCGCAAGATCGCCTTTCACGTCGGCCATGAATACGGGTACGCCCCGCGCCGAGAACTGTTCGGCAATGCCCTGCAGCGTCACCGTCTTGCCTGTTCCGGTCGCGCCCGCGATCAGCCCGTGGCGGTTGGCCCGGCGCAGGCGCAGCACTTGCCGTTCGCCGTTGGATGCAAGACCAAGGTAGATATCGTCCATGTGCAGAACCCCATGCGTTTGGCCAATGATTAGGCCGGGCAACCGCCCCTTGCGAGGGGTTTTTGCATCCAGAGCGGGGAACGGCTAGAGCGCGCTCCAGCCATGAGCCTCAAGCCCTTCATTCTCCTTGATGATGCCCGAACCGACGGTGCCAGCGATGCGCGCCTCTATGAGGATGCGCAGGAAGTTATCGTCGCGCGCCGGGCTGATGAGGTTGAGAGTGCGCTGGCCCGGATTGCGGCAACGCCGGGCGATTGGGCAGGCTACCTCGCCTACGAAGCCGGTCTTGCGCTTGAACTGCGCCTTGCCCCGCTGGCGGCAGAGCGCACCGGTGCAGCAGGGCCTCTGGTGTGGTTCGCGCGCTTTGGCAAAGTCACGCGCATGGCCAGCGCCGAAGTGGAGCGCTGGCTGGTGGCTCAAGCGAAAGGGCCGGGGCGGCTTGGCCCTATGGGGGCAGCCATCTCGTGCGGCGGCTATGCCAAGGCCTTCAGCCAAGTGCAGGAAGCGATCCGTGCAGGCGATATCTATCAGGCAAACCTCACGTTTCCGCTGGCCGGAACGTGGGATGGCGATCCGCTGGCAATCTATGCTGATGTGCGCCGGGATTCATGCGCAGGTTATGGTGGCGTGGTCTGGGATGGCGCGCACTGGCACCTTTCGTTTTCGCCCGAACTGTTCTTCAAGCTGAGCAATGGTGGGGCAACGGTGCGCCCGATGAAGGGCACGGCACCGCGCGGGGCCACGCCGGAAGAGGACGCACGTTTCAAGGCGGACCTTGCCGCCAGCGTTAAGGACCGCGCCGAAAACCTGATGATCGTGGATCTGATGCGCAACGATCTGTCGCGCGTGTCGAATGCGGGGTCGGTCAAGGTCGAGGCACCCTTTGCCATCGAAAGCTATCCCACCGTCCATCAGATGGTGACGACGGTGCGTGCCAGGCTGGCACCGGGAGAGGACGCGCGCAGCCTGCTCCGCGCGATCTTCCCCTGCGGTTCGATCACCGGCGCCCCCAAGATTCGCGCGATGGAGATTATCCATCAGGCAGAGCGCGATGCGCGCGGTGTCTATTGCGGATCGATCGGTCGGATAGACCCCTCTGGCGATGCCGCGTTCAATGTGGCAATCCGCACGGTGCGCCTTTCGCCGGATGGCCGCGCGGTCATGGGGGTGGGATCTGCGGTTGTGGCCGATTCCGTGATGTTGGGTGAATGGCGCGAATGCGTGGTTAAGGGGAATTTCTTGCGCTTGTCTGCCGGCCATGCCGACCTGATAGAGACTATGGCCTTCGATCCGGCCAAGGGTATCGAACTGCTCGAACTCCACCTCGAACGGATGAAGGCAAGTGCGCTGGCGCTGGGCTTCAGCTTCGATCGTCATGCGTTGCGCAATGCGATTCATGCCTTGTGCTTTGATCTTGATGCGCCTGCCAAGGTGCGTCTGGTCGTGTCCAAAAGCGGTGCACACGCGCTTGATGCCAGCCCCATGCCTGCGCCCTTGGATAGCCTGACCTGCGCCGTTTTGCCGCTGCCGGTTTCGGACGGCGATTGGCGGCTGCGGCACAAGACGACCGATCGGGGCTTCTATGAAGCTGGCCTCGCCGCTGCCAAGCAGGCAGGCGCAGGCGAAGCGCTGTTCCTGCGCGACGATGGATTGCTCACCGAAGGCATGTTCACCAACATTTTTGTGGAGCGCGATGGCGTGCTGCTCACGCCGCGCGCAGACCTTGGTCTGCTGCCGGGCGTGTTGCGCCGTTCGTTGATCGAGGCTGGACGTGCGGTTGAGGCGGATCTGACGCTGGATGATCTGGCGGGCGGCTTCTTGGTGGGCAACGCCTTGCGCGGGCTGATCCCGGCGCGGCTGCTGGGGGCCTGATTCATGACAAATCTTTCCCAGGCTCTTGCCCGCATTGCGCCTTCACAAACCACCGCGATCACCGACCGTGCGATCCAGCTTCGCGCTGAAGGCCGCGATGTGATCTCGCTCTCGGTGGGCGAGCCGGATTTCGCCACCCCTGCCCATGTGGTGCAGGCGGCGAAGGATGCGCTTGATGCGGGCGATACCAAGTATACCGCCGTCGTCGGCACCCAGCGCTTGCGCGAAGCTGCGGCGCTGCATTTCCGGCGCGATCTAGGCATCGAAGTGCCTGCTTCGCAGGTCATCGTCAGCGCAGGCGGCAAGCAGGCGATTTTCCATGCGCTGCTTGCCACGCTCGATCCCGGTGACGAAGTGCTGATCCCCAGCCCGTGGTGGGTCAGCTACCCGGAAATCGTGCGCTTTGCCGGCGCGCAAGTGGTTGACCTGCCGACCGATGCTGTTGGCGGCTTTCGCATCACCGCGTCACAGCTTGAATCGGCGATCACGCCCGCCACGCGCTGGTTGCTGCTCAACAGCCCCGGCAATCCTACCGGCGCCACCTATCCGGCAGAGGAACTGCGCGCGCTGGGCGAAGTCCTGCGCCGCCACCCTCGCGTGCTGGTGATGAGCGACGATATCTACGCCCCGCTGCGCTACGGTGAAGGCGTCCACGCCACGCTGGTGGTGGAATGCCCTGATCTGGCCGACCGCATCCTCACCGTATCGGGCGTGTCCAAAAGCCACGCGATGACCGGTTTTCGCATCGGCGTCGCGGCAGGCCCGGCATGGCTGATCGGCGCGATGGGACGGCTGCAATCGCATTCGTCGGGCAATCCGGCATCGATTTCGCAGGCGGCTGCGGTGGCAGCATTTGAAGGCCCGCAGGAATTCCTGCTCGATTGGCGCGAACGGTTCCGCGCGCGACGCGATATGGTCTGCGCTGCGATCAATGCCATTTCCGGTCTTTCCACGCCGATCCCTGATGGCGCGTTCTACTGCATGGTTGATGCAGCGCCCTTGATGGCCCGCTTTGGAAATGACGAAGCGTTGTGCCTCCACTTGCTGGAAAGCGGTGTGGCGGTCGTACCTGCCTCTGCCTTCGGCGGTCGCGATGGTTTTCGCATCAGCTTCGCGGCGGACGAAGCAAAACTCGAAGAAGCGCTGCGGCGTATTGCAAGGGCTGTGGCGTGATCGATTTTTCCATCCTGTTCGAAGACGGCGAAGCCTTGGTGATCGACAAGCCCGCGGGCTTACCGCTGGATCGCCCCCGCGCGGGCGGACCGTGCCTCGAAGACCATCTCGATAGCCTGCGCTTCGGCTTCCAGCGCGAACCGCATCCGGTCCACCGGCTCGATCAGGACACCTCCGGCTGCCTTCTGCTGGCACGCAACCCCAAGGCGCTAAAGCGCTTTTCAGCCGCGTTCGAAGCGCGCGAAGTTGAAAAGGTCTATCTCGGCATCGTCTCGGGCGAGGTCGAAGGCGAACGCGGCACCATCGACCTTGCCCTGTCCAAGATCAGCTCGGCCGAAAAGGGCTGGCGCATGATCCCCGCGAAGAAGGGCAAGCCGTCGGTCACACACTGGAAAGTCCTGTCGCGCAAGCCCGGCATGACTTTGGTTGAATTCCGCCCCGAAACCGGCCGCACCCACCAGATCCGCATTCATGCGCTGGCAGGGCTGGGGCACGCACTTGTCGGTGATCCGATCTACGGTGATGGGAAGATGGCATGGCGCACGATGCTCCACGCCTCGGAACTGAAAGTGCAGCGCGAAGGCAAAGAGCCGATCGATGCCTATTCGCCGATGCCGCTGGACTTTGCAGCCTTCGGTTTCGAATTGCCTGCCGCTGAAGGCTGAAATGAACGCCGATGCCCTCGTCGCCCATGCGCTGACGCTGGTCGAGGAAAGCTTCATTGCCTCTGCCGGGCCGGGCGGGCAGAACGTCAACAAGGTGGCCACCGCCGTGCAACTGCGGCTCGATGTTTTCGCACTGCGCCTGCCGCCGGAGGTATTCCACCGGCTGAAGGAACTGGCGGGCAGCAAGATGACCGCCAAGGGCGAAATCGTGCTGACCGCGCGAAGCTATCGCACGCAGGAGCAGAACCGCGATGACGCCAGAAAGCGTCTCGCTGAACTGCTGAAAGACGCCTGCAAACTGCCGCAAAAGCGCGCCAAGTCCCGCCTGAACCGCGTCGGCAAGACCGAAAGGCTGGCAGGCAAGAAGCTGCGCGGCGCAGTGAAGGCTGGGCGGGGTAAAGTGAGGCTGGATTAGTCCCCGCCAACCCGCTCGATCTCGGCTCCCATCAGCGACAGCTTTTCCTCAAGCCGCTCATACCCGCGATCGAGGTGATAGAGGCGGTGAACCTGTGTCTCGCCCTCTGCCGCAAGGCCGGCGATCACAAGGCTCATCGACGCGCGAAGGTCGGTCGCCATCACTTCGGCACCGGTCAGTCCGTCAACGCCATGAACCACGGCAGTGCGGCCCTTCGTCTCGATCCGCGCGCCCATGCGGTTGAGTTCGGGCACGTGCATGTAGCGGTTCTCGAAGATCGTTTCGGTCAGCACCGATGATCCCTTGGCCATGCACAGCATTGCCATCAACTGCGCCTGCATATCGGTGGCAAAGCCCGGATAGGGCGCGGTCGAAAGCGTGACCGGCTTCAGCGGGCCATCCGCCGCAACATACAGCCCGCCCTTGCGCGGTTCCACATGCACGCCCGCATCGCGCAGAGCCTGCACCGTCGCTTCCATATCCTCAATCTTTGCGCCCTGCAGCATCACGTCGCCACCGGTGATCGCTGCCGCGCAGGCATAGGAGCCTGCCTCGATGCGGTCGGGCATGACCATGTAGGTCGCGCCGTGGAGCCGGTTCACGCCGTGGATGGTCAGGTCCGACGTGCCGATGCCCTCGATCTGCGCGCCCATCGCCACCAGCAGGTTGCACAGGTCGACGATTTCCGGTTCGCGCGCGGCATTGTGCAGCGTGGACTTGCCCTTGCACAGCACCGCCGCCATCAGCGCATTCTCGGTCGCGCCGACGGATACGACGGGGAACGAATACCGCCCGCCCGGCAGCCCACCATCAGGTGCGACCGCGCGGACATAACCCGCCGCCAGTTCAATCTGCGCGCCCAGCGCTTCCAGCGCTTTGAGGTGCAGGTCGATAGGCCGGTTGCCGATGGCGCAGCCGCCCGGCAGCGAAACGGTCGCCTCGCCGCCGCGCGCCAGCATCGGGCCCAGCACGAGGATCGAGGCGCGCATCTTGCGCACGAGGTCATAGGGCGCGACGGTGGACGTCAGCCGCGTTGCCTGCAGCGTCATCACCCGCCCGAAATCCTCAGGCCGTGCGCCTGCGATCGAGGTGGAAACGCCGAACTGGTTCATCAGGTGCTGGAACCCATCGATATCGGCAAGTCGCGGCAGGTTGCGCAGCGTCAACGGTTCGTCCGTCAACAAGGCGCATGGCAGCAGCGTGAGCGCCGAATTCTTCGCGCCGGAAACCGGCACCGTGCCTGAGAGGCGCTTTCCGCCACGGATGATGATCTTGTCCATCGCTGCCGTTTAACCGGTTTGCCGCCTCGTGCAAGTATGAGCGATTGGTTAACTCCTTGGCGCTAGCTTGACATTTCTCCTTAGTAATTGTGCAGTGCATCATGAGGGTGCAACAAACCGAGGATAAGGCAGGAAAAATGACTTCCAGCACGATGCGCAAACCGATCCGAAAAGCTGTTTTTCCGGTAGCGGGCCTTGGCACGCGCTTTCTGCCTGCAACCAAGGCGATCCCCAAGGAAATGCTCCCGGTGATCGATCGCCCGCTGATTCAGTATGCGGTGGACGAGGCGCGCGAAGCGGGCATCGAACAGCTCATTTTCGTGACCGGACGCGGCAAGACCGCGATCGTCGAACATTTCGATACCGCCTACGAACTCGAACATACGATGAGCGGACGGGGCAAACACCTTGACGTTCTGGATGCCACACGCATCCAGCCGGGCAACCTCGTTACCGTGCGCCAGCAGGTGCCGATGGGCCTTGGCCATGCCATCTGGTGCGCGCGCGCGGTGGTGGGCGATGAACCCTTCGCCATTTTTCTGCCAGACGAAATGATGGTCGGCGAACCCGGTGGCAAGGGTGGCTGCATGAAGCAGATGGTCGATGCCTATAACGAGGTTGGCGGCAATCTGATCTCGGTGCTCGAAGTGCCGCAGGAAGAAGTTTCGAGCTACGGCGTGATCGCACCCGGCGCGAAAGTGACCGATGCGCTGACCGAAGTGGTCGGCCTTGTCGAAAAGCCGAAAGTCGCTGATGCGCCTTCCAACCTGATCATCTCGGGCCGCTATATCCTGCAGCCCGAAGTGATGCGCACGCTTGAAAATCAGGAAAAGGGTGCGGGCGGCGAAATCCAGCTGACCGACGCTATGGCGCGGATGATCGGTGGTCAGCCGTTCCACGCGGTGAAGTTTGCGGGCCGCCGCTTCGATTGCGGCAGCAAGGCCGGTTTCGTCGAGGCTACGCTTTCCCTCGCTCTCGAACGCCCGGATATGGCCGACGAAGTGCGGGCGATCATGCGGCGCCTGCTGGCTGAAAGTTAGGGCGCCCGCAAATAGGCGAGGCACATCCGGCCGAGTTCGCGCTTGAGAACATCCCAATCGTAATCATGCGCGGCCTCCCCGGATGAGCCAAGGCTCAGCTGGCGGGCCAGCGTTGCGAACACGATCTTGTAGGCCGAATTGGCCTTCATCTCATGGTCGGTGCCGCCAAAGCTGTCGCGATAGCTGAGCATGGCTTGCATTCCGCGATCGGTGGCACGCAGCGCGTGATCCTTGCCCGGCTTGGAAACCAGCGGGTCGAAGGATGCGCGCTCCATCGCCAGCCGCAGCAGGGGGGCGTTGATGCGCAGCACTTCGGCATAGCCTGCAACATAACGCGGCATGAACTCGTCCAGCGTTGGCGATTGCGCCAGCACATCGTTGACCAGCGTCTCTTCTGACAGGGCCAGATCTTCCAGCGCGCGGGCGATCACCGCACGCACAAGATTGTCCTTGCTCTGAAAGCGCAGATAGATCGAACCGATCGAAACATTGCCGCGCTGATTCACGTCCTGCAGCGTGAAATCTTCACTGCCGCGTTCCAGCATCAGTTCGCGCGCGGCAACCAGCATCCGCTCCAGCGAAGCCTTGCTGCGGCCTTGCTGGGGTTTTCTGCTGACCGTCTCGACCGCCAGTGCGGGTTCTTCTGTTGGGCGAGGTGCGCCTCGAGCCATATCCAATGCCTGCCAATCTTGAAATATAAGTTCTAGAATGCCGTCGGCGGACTATTTGCATCATCGGGCTTCAAACGCGAAGTTAAAAATGCAACTCAGGGACGGGGTGCAGTTGACGCATCTTCAATCTCGATTAGAATTATTGTTCTAAATGACAGCGCTATCTGGAGAGTATGATGCGGCGTTTGCGAATGGGCATGATCGGTGGCGGGCCGGGGGCATTCATCGGCCCGGTGCATCGGTTTGCGGCCGAAATGGACCGTGAGATCGAACTGGTGGCAGGCGTTTTCTCCAGCGATGCGGCGCGCAGCGCGGCGGCGGGTGAAAGCTATCGAATCGATCCGGCGCGGGCCTATCCCTCGCTGGATGCGATGTTCGCTGGCGAATCGGCGCGCGAAGATGGAATCGATTTCGTCTCGATCGTCACCCCGAACCACAATCATCTGCCCTCTGCCCGCGCGGCACTGGGGGCGGGCCTGCCGGTGATCACGGACAAGCCGCTGACCGCAACGCTGGCCGAAGCGCACGAACTGGCAGGCGTGGTTGCTGCCGCTGGTCTGCCGTTCGGCGTGACCTATACCTATTCCGGCTACCCTCTGGCGCGTGAAGCCCGCGCCCGTATCGCCGCCGGGGAAATCGGCACGATCCGCAAGGTCGTGGTCGAATATCCGCAAGGCTGGCTGGCTGGAGAAGCGGTGGGCAAGCAGGCCGAATGGCGTGTCGATCCGGCCAAGGCCGGGCTTGGCGGCTGCATTGGCGATATCGGTGTTCATGCCTTCCAGCTTGCCGAATTTGTCACGGGCCTGCGCGTGACGGAAATGCTGGCTGATCTTGGCGCAGTGGTGCCGGGCCGTCTGCTGGATGACGACTGCACTATCCTGCTGCGCTTCAACAATGGTGCGCGCGGCGTGCTGCTGGCCAGCCAGATCGAAGTGGGGGAACTGAACGGCCTGCGTATCCGCGCCTATGGCGACAAGGGAGGGATCGTGTGGAAGCAGGAAGTGCCCAACACGCTCACCATCCACCGGCTCGACGGGCGGACCGAGATTGTCCACGCGGGCGGCAGCCAGCTTGGCCCTGATGCGGCATCGCGCACCCGTACCCCGGCAGGTCACCCCGAAGGCTATCTTGAAGCCTTTGCCAACCTTTACCGCGATTTTGCTGCGCTGGTGCGCGGTGAAGCTGCGCCACTGCTGCCCGGCATTGCCGATGGTGTGCGCGGCATGACCTTTATTGACACCGCCGTTTCGGCCAGCCGCGCCAAGGCGGGCTGGGTAAAACTGGAAGGTTGAGGAGAGCAATATGAAGACGATCAAGGGACCGGGCATTTTCCTTGCCCAGTTTGCGGGCGACAATGCGCCGTTCAACAGCCTTGAAACCATTGCCGATTGGGTGGCGGGTCTTGGCTACAAGGGTGTGCAGATTCCCAGCTGGGACGCGCGCCTGTTCGATCTGGAAAAGGCCGCCACCAGCCAGACCTATTGTGACGAGATCAAGGGAATGCTGGCCGACAAGGGGCTGAGCATCACCGAACTGTCCACGCACCTTCAGGGCCAGCTGGTGGCCGTGCATCCCGCGTTCGATGCGCAGTTCGATGGCTTTGCCCCGGCATCCGTCCACGGGAATCCCGCCGCGCGGCAGGAATGGGCCGTGCAGCAGTTGAAGTATGCGGCAAAGGCCAGTGCCAATCTTGGCCTTGCAGCGCACGCTTCGTTCTCCGGCGCCTTTGCATGGCCGTACTTCTACCCGTGGCCCGCACGTCCGGCAGGCCTTGTCGAAGATGCGTTTGACGAACTCGCCCGCCGTTGGAAGCCTATCCTCGACGTGTTCGATGAAAACGGCGTCGATGTGGCCTATGAAATCCACCCCGGCGAAGACCTGCACGATGGCGTGACGTTCGAGATGTTCCTCGAACGCGTGGGCAACCACCCGCGCGCCAACATTCTCTATGATCCCAGCCACTTCGTGCTGCAACAGCTCGATTATCTTGCCTTCATCGACATCTACCACGAACGCATCAAGTGCTTCCACGTGAAGGATGCCGAATTCCGTCCCAACGGTCGCTCCGGCGTCTATGGCGGTTACCAGTCATGGGTCGATCGCCCCGGACGTTTCCGCTCTCTCGGTGATGGTCAGGTCGATTTCGGCCAGATCTTCAGCAAGATGGCCGCGAACGACTATGCCGGTTGGGCCGTGCTGGAATGGGAATGCGCACTGAAGCATCCCGAAGTCGGCGCAGCAGAAGGCGCGCCCTTCATCGATCGTCACATCATCAAGGTGACCGAGCACGCCTTTGATGATTTTGCCGCAGGCGGCGCTGATCGCGCGCTCAATGCCAAGCTGATGGGTATCGGCTGATGAAAATAAGGTCGGGGCGTCTGTGTGGGCGCCCCGGCCCTTTGGTCTATCAGCGCTCCACCACATCCTTGTCCATTGGTGCCAGCTTGGCCAGCAGGCGGTTCTGCGCGGTAAACGGCACCTTGTTCTCGCGCATCGCGCGTTGCAGGTTTTCGACCAGCGCATTCAGATCGGCCCGCGTGGTGCCCAGATCCTTGTGCGCGGTCTTCATGTCGCGCCCGGTATATGTGCAGCCTGCATCCAGCAGATAGCAGAACTGTTCGAACAGCGTGCGGCGCAGCCGGACCAGATCCTGATTCTTGAAGATCGCTTCGATGCGCGGGTCTGTGGTGTTGAGATCCACGAAACGGTCGATGATCCGGCGGATTCCGTCCTGCCCGCCAAAAGCCATAGCCATGCCAGTGCCGGACAAGGGCGTAGCACCAGCGTTGGCAGGTGACTGCACATAAGGATCAACGGGCAGTTCGCCCGTGGCCGGATCGACCTGCCGCTTTTCAACGCCGAACTCCTTTTCCCAGTCCACGCCGGAAAAATCATCCTGTTGCGCAGGTGTATCAGGTTCGGCCTGCGCCTCTGGTGTAACCGGTTGTGCTGCCAGCAGGGCGAATGCGAGTGCAAGAGTCATGGGTGGCTCCTCAGAATGCGAACTGGAGCGAGACGAGCGCGCCGCGCTGGCCATCGAACGTGGCGACCGAACCGACATCGGCATAAGCGGCGGTGACGGTGGCATTGCGGCTAAAGGCCCAGGCCACGAACAGGTCGTGTGCATCGTTCTCGCGGGCGATGGCAAGGTTGCTGGGGCGCGTGCGATATTCACCGCCCACGACAAGGCGAGGGGTGAGCATATAGGCAACCGATCCTTCAAACTGGAGCGTGCGGTCGGTCTGGTTGGGGCCTCCGAAGCCCAGCAGGCCGAACTGGTTCGCATTGGTCAGCCGCGCGGTGGCATTCACCAGCACGCTTTGGGCCAGGAACAGCTTGGTGGCGCTGGCAGTAAAGTCGGTCCCCTCAGCCGATTTCGCGCCGACGGCTTTCACGATCGCGCCATCCAGACTGCGCTTGTGCTGCACGCCCACACTGATCTGCGGCAGCAGTGCCGATCCATATACGGTGTCGCCCACCAGCCTGACCTTGGCGGCGAATATGTCCTGATTGAACCGATAGCCTTCGCCCAGCCCCAGCGCTGTCAATGGACACCCAGTTTTACGAGCTAAGGCGACACCCAGTGTTACGAGGT
>NZ_JBMLSM010000213.1:0-3586 GCF_049240505.1 Novosphingobium sp. | reverse complement strand
CGCTGCTGTTCTACAAGGGCCTGATCGACAAGCTGAAAGCCACCGTCCACGTCTTCAAGGTGGGGACATACAAGAGCGCGGTCGAACCCTACATGCGCGCCGACATGTCGCCCGAAGCGCGTGAGGCGATGCAGGGCGTCTATGGCGCGATCTGGCAGAACTGGCAGGACGAGGTGAAGAAGGTCCGCCCCAGGGCGAACCTTGCACCGATGCTCACCGATCCCGAAAAGTGGGTGGCCGATAGCGGCGGCGATGCCGCACAGGCCGCGCTCAAATCGGGGCTGGTTGACCGCGTGGGAGACCGCGTGGACTTTGGCAAGCGCGTGGCCGAACTGGTCGGCGCGGACGAAGAACAGGGCCTCGGCGGCTTCAAGGCCAACGAACTGCCGGTCTATCTGGCCGACAAGACGCCATCAAAGGCGGGCAAGGCCATCGCTGTCGTGACCGTCGCGGGTGAAATCGTCGATGGCGATGCCGGGCCGGGCAGCGCCGGAGGGGACCGCATTGCCGATCTGATCGATGGCATCACCGCCAGCGAAGATTACGCAGGCCTCGTCCTGCGCGTCGATTCCCCGGGCGGCTCGGTCCTCGCCTCCGAACGCATCCGCGCGGCGGTGGAGCGGGTAAAGGCCAAGGGCCTGCCGGTCGCCGTATCGATGGGCAGCCTTGCCGCGAGCGGCGGCTACTGGGTTTCCACCCCCGCCCAGCGCATCTTTGCCGAACCCGGCACAATCACTGGCTCGATCGGCGTCTTCGCCGTCCTGCCCAGCTTCGAAAACGCGCTGCCGCAATTCGGCGTCACCACCGATTCGATCCGCACCACGCCCTTTTCCGGCCAGCCCGACTTGCTCGGCGGCCTCAGCCCGCAAGTCTCCGCCGTGCTGCAAGGCCAAGTCGAACGCATCTATGGCCGCTTCGTCGGACTCGTCGCCAAATCGCGCAGCAAATCCGCCGCCGATATCGACAAGATCGCGCAAGGCCGCGTCTGGGACGGCGGCACCGCCCGCCAGCTTGGCCTCGTCGATGAATTCGGCGGTCTGGATGAGGCCGTCGCGTGGGTCGCCAAACAGGCCAAGGCCAAGGAATGGCACGCTGCCTACATCGAAGGCCAACTCAGCCCCATCGCCCAGTTCCTCCGCCAGATGGAAACCGGTGAGGCGCCCGCCGCCCGTTCGCACGATCTGGCGGGCGCGCTGGCCGCGCAGCACAAGGGTTTGCTGGCAAGGCTGGAGGCGGATTTGCTGCGGCTGACCACTGATGGTGGGATCAAGGCCTATTGTTTGGAATGCGCGGGGGAGCACCGGGGTGTGGTTCCGGTGCGAGAGGCGCAGAGTGGGGGCTTGCTGCGGTTGCTCGCGCTTTTTGCATGGAAGCGAGGCTGATTGGGGGCGGGACATATTTGAAAGGTGCCGTAATTGCCGGAACTACAAAGCTGTCACTGTTCGTGGCTGGAGATAGGAAACAATGGCGAACGCCGACTAACGAACGGCAGATCATTGTAATCAGCAGTGATAATGTTCGTCCCAAATATGCGAAGCGGTGGTTTGAGGGGGATAAGCTTCTTGCTGAAATCAACCTTGATCTTGGCGTATCGGGGACCGTCCAAAGGTAATGCCGAGATTAAGATTGGCCCGTCAGGATAAACTAATCCGCTAGCGGTAAGAGCGTTCACAAACGCCGGAGAGACGATCATGTCAGCACTCGACCACCCAAGGATTCTAAATGCCGCGCTTTCCTCGTAAGGTACGTACTTAAGGCCCACTGTAATTGGTGGGCTACTCCTTCGCCGTCCAATATGATGGAAATCGACAAGCGGATCTTTGCTGATCGCACGATTAGGCTCGGTCTGTGGCGTCAAAAGGGCCTGTGTACATTCAACATCCACGAGATCGTAGACGGCGTAGCACCACCACAGCCAGTGGGTGTTCGAGACAACCTGACCGCCGCCCCATACATCGGGGTCAGCTCCCTTGTTCGAATAGACCATCGATACAGGATAAAATTCGGAATTTTTTATTGGAAGGCCTTGGATTATCTGCTTAATCTTGTTGCTGACTACGAAAAGTGATTTCGTGTAACTGAACTGTGCCATGTCCAGTGGTTTGTCTGGTGTATTCCCCCGACTGAAAACATAGAGCTCTTCCGGCATTCTGCCTTTCAGTGAGCCTGGCATTGCCCCCAGCGTAAGCACCTCCAGCTGGTCCTCAAACCGTTGGTCAGACGACGCAGGATAATCTGGGGCCAGCCACAAACGGTTCATAACGAGGCTTCCAAACCCGTCGCGATCATCACCAATTCGTTGCCCGCGAGTTGTCATAAGTGCATCGATTGGTGAGTCTTGATCGAAAGAGTTGGTCATTTTTCCTTCTTCGCTTGAACTATTTCTAATCGAATTATCATAAAAATTTGCAATATTCACAATTATTATATTGTGTTTTCAACGAAGCTTACACTCAACACCCCGTCGCCCCACCGGCTCCGCATAAGCCTCGGCGCAGCGGCGGGTGAGGGTGGCGAGTTCGGTGAAGAGATCGTCCTCAACCTTCTTGAAGTTGAAGCAGCTCTTGCCCTGCATCCGCTTGCGCAATTCGGGCGACGTGCCGTCCAGCAGGGCGGGCTGCGCGTAGAGCGGCATCAGGTGGTACGAGGCATAGGCCTTCTTGATCTGCACCATGCCGAACCACGCAGGCTCCTTCTTGCCCGGCTCGTTCCACGGCGTTTTCAGCACCAGATGTCCGGGGGCGTCCTGCGTGACCGCCATGCCGCCTGCCTGTCCCAGCATGATCGCGCGCAGGGCGGCGAACGTGGCTTCGAAGGTTTCGGGCATGGCACGCTCCCTTTGGGATGGGTGTGTAGGGTAAGCCGAGTTCGGGCCAAGGCCAGAAAAATCCTCCCTGTTTTTGCGAATGCACAAACGGGGAGGTGGCATTCGCGCCAGCGAATGACGGAGGGGTGAGGGTGCTGCCCCTCCACCACCCGCTGCGCGGGCGGTCCCCCTCTCCATTTGCCCTTCGGGGAAACGGGGAGGATTTTGCGAATCAATCCGGCGCGGCGGGCACTTCCTGCGGGGCGCCCGGCTGCACAGTGTCGGGTTCCACCACCGGCGTTTCGTCAGGCTGGATCACCGGCGGTACGCCGTCGGGTTCGGTCACGGGCGGGGTTTCTGGTGGGGATTGCGGTTCGATTCGGTCAGGTTGCGGGGAATCGGGCGTGGTTGCCATCGTTCGGCTCCTTTGAAGGTTCGAGCTTTCTTCCCCAACTCGCCGCGACTATACCCGGTTCCGTCGCGTCGTTCACACCCCAATTCCAAGGTGCTTGCCCTTTTCAAGCCACTGCGATAGGGGCACCGCTCGCTTTTCGCCGGATGCGGGCGTGGCGGAACTGGTAGACGCAGCAGGTTTAGGTCCTGCCATCGCAAGATGTGGGGGTTCGAGTCCCTTCGCCCGCACCAGTCCGCGCGCCGGCGTCCGAGTCAGCTTTTTCCGCGCCACAGGGCGCGCGACATGAATGAAAGTTGGATCAGGATGCAGATCGTCGAAACCACCAACGAGGGCCTGAAGCGCGCCTACACCGTCACCATCCCTGC
>NZ_JBMLSM010000212.1:0-20516 GCF_049240505.1 Novosphingobium sp. | reverse complement strand
CGATCTTCACCTTCGGCAGCATGTTGGTCGAATATTCGGCGCCACGGTAGATTTCAGTCTGGCCCTTCTGCCGACCGAAGCCCTTCACCTCCGACACCGTCATCCCAGCAACGCCCAGCCCCGACAGTGCTTCACGCACCTCGTCCAGCTTGAACGGCTTGATGATGGCGATGATGAATTTCATTCATGCCCCCTTCTTTTGCCCACACACACCGGACGACCCGCCGGCAGGAATGATTAAGCAAGGGGTGTGCCAAATCCGAAAAGTTACGGATTCCGCCGTTTACACAGACGAAATTGCCCGGCTGACGGTTATCGCCGCCCGAATCTTGTGCATGATATGTGTTGTGCCTGTTTTTTAGGCAGAGTGTCGTGCCTCAAATCAGGGCAGGAGGAGCGTGGCCCAAACCGGCAGATGATCCGATCCCACAGCCGCAAGCGGGCTGTGATGAACGCCGGTGGCCTCCACTTCCACGCCTTCGCTCACCACGATGCGATCAAGCTGTGCGAGCGGACGGCGGGCGGGAAAGCTGCGTCCCGGCGCAAGTACGCGCAGCGGCGAGGCGAAAGCCGCAAGCGCGCCGCCGGTGGGCGACCATTCGTTGAGATCGCCCATCATTACCGCATGGCCCGGCGCATCATAAGCCGAAAGATGACCGCAGACCGCAGCAACCTGCTGGCGGCGGCGCAGACCCGACAGATCAAGGTGCATCCCGATGACGCGCACCAGTGCATCGCCTACCCGCAAAGTTGCGCAGACAGCGCCGCGCGGCTCAAGCGTAGGAAGCGGCACGGCACAGGCATCGACAACTTCGATTCCCCGACGCACCAGCAGGGCGTTGCCGTGCCAGCCCATGCTGGAGGCGGTGCGGGCGCGGTCATAATGGCCCGGTTCCACGGCCATCCACGGGCTGTGATCGTCCAGCATCGCGCGCGGGATGACGGCTTCGCGCAGGCCAAAACGGCGGTCCGCTTCCTGCAAAGCCACGACATCGGCATCAACCTCACGCAGGACGGTGAGGATGCGATCAGGATCACGCCGACGATCCAGCCCGACACCTTTGTGGATGTTGTAGCTGGCGACCTTGAGCTTCATTCCGGCAGCTTCATGCGCGCCTCAGGCACCGCCGATGTAGCGATCGGTCGGTCGCACCGGCAAACCATCGATACTGCGAACACGCCCTGCCATCTTCGCTTCCCATGCCGCCGGATCGGACTGGGCATGATACTTCACCAGCGTGGGGCGTTCCTGTTCAACCGTCATGATCGGCACGCCCCAGCCGCAACTGGTCTGCACGCTATCAACCGTGATGTCGAAAATCTGGCGAGTGCCCGGTAGCAAGGTGAAATGACCGGCCAGTTCGTCCCATTCGGGATCAGCGGGAAGCACCGGTTTGCCGTGACCATACAGGCGCAGGATGAGTGCCGGCTGCTGAAAATTGGTCATCATCACCGTAATGCGCCCATCCTGCATCAGATGGGCGTGAGTTTCGTTCCCCGAACCGCCAAGATCGAGGTAGGCAACACGATTGGGACCAAGCACGCGGAAACTGTCGTAGCCCTTGGGCGAAAGATTGATACGCCCTTCCGCTGCTGCCGTTGCAACAAAAAATACCGACTGCCGCCCGATCATGGCCTCATGTTCGGGCAGGATGCTGTCGGTAAATTCTGCCATCAGAGAAAATCCTTGAGCGTGGCGATGAACTTGTCGAACTGGTCGTGATGGAGCCAGTGCCCGGCGTTCTCGAACTCGATCACTTCGGCATTGCGGAAATGCTGCGCCATGCCGTTCCGTTCCGGGTTGCCAGCCCATGAATCCGCGCCGTTGAGGAGAAGCGTAGGACAGGTGATGGCCTTCCACAACTCGTCGCGCTGTTCGATGCTGATATCGTAGGGCGCGCCATCGACGTTAAGATGCGGATCGAACTTCCAGCTGAACGTGCCATCCTCATTACGATTGATGCCGTGCAGCGTCAGGTGGCGGGCCTGAACATCCGTCAGATAGGGGTTTTCGCCCTTCATACGCGCATAGGCGTCTTCCAGCGTGGGGTAACGGCGTGGCAAGCGGCCTGCGGCCTTGCGTTTTTCACCGATGAATTCGCGCACGCGGCGGGCAAAGGGCACATCCTTTAACAAGGCCTCCCGTTCGGGCGTGGGGAACAAGCCCTCGATCGCCACAATCTTTCGCACGTTTTCGGGAAACAGCCCGGCATAGCGCAAGCTGGTGTTGGCACCCCACGAATGCGAAACGATGGTTACGGGAGCCAGATCGAGCTGGTGGATCAGTTGGGCCACGTCATAAACGAGGTCCATCGTCCGGTAGTTGCCGTCCGATGTCCATTCGCTGTCACCGTGGCCACGATGGTCCATCGCGATGATGTGCCAGTCTTCGCGCAGGGCTTCGGCGGTCCAGTCCCACGAACGGCAATGGTCGCGCCCGCCGTGGACCAGCAGGAGCGGCGGTTTGTCCGCATTACCCCAGTCCACATAGTGAAGCCGCAGGCGTTGCGAGATGAAGGTGTTCGAAGTGGGGCCGAGAAGTTGCATGGCAGGCTAACTGCGCCCGATGCCCTCCGGTTTCAACCCCGCACCGTTACCTTTCCTTGGTTGCAGAAAACGTCAGGTCGGGATTGCGCTCTTGCTGATAGCCGACGTCCCAAGCAGACCGGGCCATGAACACCGGATCGCCATCGCGATCCTTGGCAAGGTTGGATACGTTGAAATCAGCGAAGGATTTCAAGGCCGCATCGCTTCCCTTGATCCAGCGGGCGGTGTCGAAAGGCGAAGGTTCAAGAACGGCTTCAACCTTGTATTCCGCCTCAAGCCGCGAGATGAGCACGTCGAGCTGGAGCTGGCCAACCACACCGACGATCCATTGTGAACCGATTTCCGGGTAGAACACCTGAATCACGCCCTCTTCGGACAGATCATCCAGCGCCTTGCGCAACTGCTTGGTCTTGGTCGGATCCTTCAGCACCACACGACGCAGGATTTCGGGCGCAAAGTTCGGCAGTCCGGTAAAGCGCAGGTCGTTCTTTTCCGAAAGCGTATCCCCTACGCGCAAGGTGCCGTGGTTGGGAATGCCGATGATGTCGCCCGCTTCTGCCGTATCGGCAATCTCGCGGTCCTGCGCGAAAAACAGGATCGGCGAATGCACCGCGATCGGCTTGCCAAGGCCCGAAGGCGTCAGCTTCATGCCGCGTTTGAACGTGCCCGAAACCATGCGCATGAAAGCGATGCGGTCGCGGTGCTGCGGGTCCATGTTGGCCTGCACCTTGAAGATGAAGCCGGTCACGTCGGGACGCTCCGGGTCAACCGTGCCTTCGCTCGATGATTGCGGGCGCGGCGGCGGGGCGAAGCGCGCGATGGCGTCGATCAGTTCCGCCACGCCAAAGTTCTTCAGCGCCGATCCGAAGTAGACCGGCGTCAGATCGCCGTGGCGATAGGCTTCGAGATCGAATTCGGGATAGCCCGCGCGCGCAAGTTCGATTTCCTCGGCAATGTCTTCGGGGATATCGCCAGACGCATATGGGGCCGGTTCGCGCTTGCCCAGAAACTCGCGACTGTCGCCTTCGGGCCGTGCGATTGTTTCGTCGGCGAAGTTCATCACGCCCTGGAAAATGCCGCCCATGCCGATTGGCCACGACATCGGCACCACATCCAGCGCCAGCGCATCTGCCACTTCGTCGAGCGTTTCGAACACCGAGCGGCCTTCGCGGTCCACCTTGTTGACGAACGTGATGATGGGAACGGAGCGCATCCGGCACACTTCGAACAGCTTGCGCGTCTGCGGTTCGATGCCCTTGGCCGCATCGATCACCATGATCGCCGAATCGACCGCTGTCAGCGTGCGATAGGTGTCTTCGGAAAAGTCCTCGTGCCCCGGCGTATCCAGCAGGTTGAAGACCACGCCGTCCTTCTGGAACGTCATCACCGATGACGTGACCGAAATCCCGCGCTGCTGCTCGATCTTCATCCAGTCAGACCGGGCACGCCGTGCGGCACCGCGCGCCTTGACCTCGCCCGCAAGATGGATCGCCCCGCCTTGCAGCAGGAGCTTTTCGGTCAACGTGGTCTTGCCCGCGTCGGGGTGGGAAATGATGGCGAAGGTGCGGCGATTGGACATGGGGTGCGCGGTTAGCGCGGTCTGACGGTCACGTCCATGCGGAAGCTGCGGGTCTGGCCGGGATCAAGCAGCACCACGCCGGGCTTTTCACGAAAGTCCCCGGCAAAACCTTCGGGATCGGCGTGCCCCTGCCACGGCTCGATGCAGATATATCGCGCGCCGGCCTTCTGCCACAGACCCAAGGCAGGCGTGTCAGGAAAGGCGATGTCCAGCCATGCCCCGCCATCGGCCCCATAGGACAGCGAACGGCTGTTCAGGCGGTCCCAGATCACCGCGTTGGCCGTGAACAGCTCTTCACGCAGGGGCAGTTCACGGCCCTTAACCGGGGATGCTTCCGGCTCTGCCAGCAACAGCCCCGTCTCCTCGCGCAGACGGCGAACGGCTTGCGGTTCATCCTGTTCGAACACCAGCTTGTGCGCATCCTTTGCCGCCCCGCCGGGCAAGGGCCAGGCAAAAGCCGGATGATAGCCAAAGCTGAACGGCAGGCCTGCATTGCCCGTGTTGCGGACCGTTGCCTGCATCGCCAACGTCATTCCGTCGATGCGGAATGCCATGTCCAGATCGAACAGGAAGGGATAGTTTGCGCGAGTCTCAACACTATCGGTCAGGCGGAAAACGATACGGTCATCGCTCCGTTCGACAGGGGTGAAGCGGCTGGTCCGTGCAAACCCATGCCGGGGCTGCGCATATTCGCGCCCATCGATCCGCAGGTGGTCCCCGGCGACTGATCCGATGATCGGGAACAGCAGCGGTGCATGGCCCGTCCAAAACGCCGGATCAGCATCCGTCATGTATTCCGCGCCATTCGCATCGGTCAGCGACCAGAGTTCCGCGCCGTGCGGATTGATCCGCGCGGTCAGCCCCTTGCCGCTGATCGATAAGAGGCCGTCCGTCATCCCCGCAGCGTGCCGCCCTGCTTGGCTGCTGCGGCGACCACCTTGTCGGCAATCGCCTTGAGCGCGGCTTCATCAAACGACTTTTCCGTAGGCTGAAGCGTGACTTCGACGGCAAGGCTCTTCTGCCCTTCGGGCACGCCCTGACCCCGGAAATCGTCAAAGATGCGCACGGCGGTGATCGCCTGCTTGTCTGCGCCCTTTACCGCACGCAGAATATCGCCCGCCGGGACTGCCGCATCGACAAGGAACGCAAAATCGCGCGTGACTGCTTGCAAGGGCGGCGGGGCGAAGTGCGGACGGGCAAAGGCACCCGCGCCCTTCTTTGCCGGAATGCGATCGAGAAAGAGTTCGACCACCGCAACGGGTGCATCAAGATCGAACGCTTTGGCAGTAGCAGGATGCAGCATCCCGAAACGCGCCAGAACCTGCTTCGGCCCGAGCCGCAAGGTAGCGGACTGGCCAGGGTGGAACTGTGCGCCGGCTTCACCCATAACCTGCAGGTTTTCAACCGGTGCGCCAGCTTCGGCCAGCAGTGCCAGCGCCTCGGCCTTGGCATCGAAGGCGTCGAACGATCGCACCTTGCCATTCGCCCAACCGCGCGCCGTATGTTCACCGGCCAGCACCACGGCAAGGCTCAGCTTCTCGTCACTCGCGCCTGCCGCTCCACGCAGATAGCGATGCCCCAGTTCGAAGAGACGAACCGATGTGACACCGCGATGCAGGTTGCGCTGCGCCGCCGAAAGCAGGCCGGGCAGCAGCGACGGACGCATGACCTTGAGGTCTTCCGAAATCGGGTTGGCGAGGCCCCACAGTTCCTCACCATCGGCGAAATGCGCGGCCTGCGATTCGGGCAGGAACGACCATGTGACCGCTTCATGCAGACCGCGCGCGGCAGCAGCGCGGCGGACGCGGCGTTCAAGCGTCTGAACCGCAGTTGCCGTCGGCTTGGCCACACCATCTGCGCGCGGCAGCGGCGTGGAGGGCACAGCATCAAGGCCGTGAACGCGGATCACTTCCTCAACGATGTCTGGCGCGCCGTCCACATCGGGACGCCAGGTGGGCACCACCACATTCCAGTTGCTCGCCTGATCTTCGGCCACTTCGAAGCCCAGCGCGGCAAGGATGCGCTTCTGTTCGCCATTGGCGACATCAATGCCGCCAAGGCTTCCGGCCAGCGCCGGATCGTAAGCCACGGTCTTTCGCGCCAGCGGCGGCTGCCCTGCGCGGACGACCTCGCTCGCCTCGCCGCCGCAAATTTCGACGATCAGGCTGGTGAGAATGTCCATGCCGGTATCGAGGAACGCCGGATCCACCCCGCGCTCAAACCGGCCCCGCGCGTCTGACGCCAGCGCCAGCGCCTGCCCGGTGCGGGCGATGGCTGCGGGCGTGAAATAGGCGATTTCGAGCAGAACGTCGGTCGTCTCGTCAGAGCAGCCCGAATGCTCGCCCCCCATAATCCCGGCAATGTCGTGAACGCCCGAATCATCGGCAATCACGGTCATCCACGATTGCAGCGCGTATTCCTTGCCATTGAGCGCGAGGCACGTTTCGCCTTCGCGCGCCTTGCGCGCCACCACAGCGCCGTTGAGCTTGGCCAGATCATAGGCATGGGCCGGGCGACCATACCCGAGCATGACGAAGTTGGTGATGTCCACCAGTGCGGAAATCGGGCGCTGGCCTGCGCTCTTGAGGAAGTCCTGCAACCACTTCGGGCTGGGACCGTTCTTCACTCCACGGATCACGCGCCCATAGAATGCAGGGCACCCGTCCGCATCATCGGTGCGAACGTCGACCGGGCACGGGAAGGTGCCGGGAACAGAGGTCGCCGCAATCGGCTTCAACACGCCCAGGCCCGCCGCTGCCAGATCGCGCGCAATGCCGTAGACGCCCATGCAATCAGGCCGGTTGGGCGTGATCGCCACATCGAACACCGGGTCCGAACCGATGTAGTCCGCAAAGCTGGTGCCGACAGGCGCATCTTCGGGCAGTTCGATGATGCCGTCGTGATCCTCGCCCAGGCACAGTTCGCGCGTGGAGCACATCATGCCGTTGGATTCGACGCCACGGATCGCGGACTTGCGCAGTTCCATGCCATTGGCGGGCACCACGCCACCCGGCAGGCCCAGCACGCCAACCAGCCCCGCCCGTGCGTTGGGCGCACCACAAACCACTTGCAGCGGCGTGCCATCACCCAGATCGACCGACAGCACCTGCAACTTGTCAGCCTGCGGGTGCTTTTCCGCCGTCAGCACGCGGGCAACGCGGAACTTCGTCAATGCAGCCGAGGCATCCTCGACGCTTTCGATTTCCAACCCCAGCGAGGTCAGCTTTTCGGCGATCAGCTTCGCATCGGCCTTGGTATCCAGAACCGACTGCAACCATGAGAGCGAGAACTTCACGAACGTACTCCAACACCGCCGGAAAGGGTCGGCACGTCCAGCGCGCCAAAGCCATAGTGGCCAAGCCACCGCGCATCGCCATCGAAGAAGGCGCGCAGATCGTCCATGCCGTATTTCAGCATGGCAAGACGATCGACGCCGGTGCCGAAAGCGAAGCCCTGCCACTCGTCGGGATCAAGCCCACCGAACTCGATGACCTTGCGGTTGACCATGCCGCTGCCCAGCACTTCCATCCAGCCACCGTTTTCAGCATCGCCGCTGCCACCGACGACACGCTTGCCGTTGATGAGGGTGTAGCCAACGTCCACTTCCACCGATGGTTCGGTGAAGGGGAAGTAGCTGGGGCGCAGGCGCAGAACGATATCGTCGCGTTCGAAAAACGCCTTGAGGAAGGTTTCCAGCGTCCATTTCAGATGGCCCAGGTGAATACCCTTGTCGATCACCAGGCCTTCGATCTGGTGGAACATCGGGGTGTGCGTGGCGTCCGAATCCGAACGGTAGACGCGGCCCGGCGCAATGATCCGCAACGGCGCACCATCTTTCAGCATCGTGCGGATCTGCACCGGCGAGGTGTGCGTGCGCAGCAACATCGACCGGCCTTCGGCGTCCTTGTCCGGGAAATAGAAGGTATCGTGCATCGCGCGCGCCGGGTGCGTTTCCGGCATATTGAGCGCTGTAAAATTGTGCCAATCGTCCTCGATCTCTGGCCCGCTCGCCACGGCAAAGCCCATGTCCGCGAAAATCTCGGCCAGTTCGTCCATCACCTGTGAAACAGGATGGATCGAACCGCGCGCAGCTTCTGGCGCAGGAAGCGAAAGATCCAGCGTTTCGGCTGCAAGACGCGCATCGAGCGCAGCGCTTTCCAGCCCGGCCTTGCGTTCTGCCAGCGCGGCGGTCACCGCTTCGCGCGCGGCGTGGATCTTCGGCCCTTCGCTCTGCCGTTGGTCAGGCGTCATGCCGCCCAACGACTTGAGCAGCGCGCTGACCCACCCCTGCTTCCCAAGCGCTGAAACGCGGATCGCCTCCACCGCTTCAGGTGTGGTCGCGGCTGCAATGGCGCCAAGCGTTTCGGCTTGCTGTTGATCGAGCTGTTCCATGCGCGCAGCCGCTAGCCGCAAATGCGCCAGAATCAAAGTGGCCAGAATCCAAAGTGGGGAGTTATCGCACGTTGGGCGCGTGGAGCGCTTGGACAGCACTGCCCATGAACTCCTGCCGCGCGCGCATCACTTCGCGCAGGACAGGCTTGGGGGTGGCCGCATACTCGCTGGGACTCATGCCCATGAAGCGGTGAAAGTCCCGAACGAACTGGGCCTGATCGTGATAGTGGCTATCGATCGCCCCGATCCAGTGAAGCGCAGGGTCGAGCATATATTGCACCAGAGAGCGCATGAAACGCTGGCGGCGCAGCAGCAGGCGCGGCGGAAAGCCGAAATGGCGACGGCAGAGGCGTTCCAACGTATGTGAAGGAAGGCGCGCGGCCTCTGCCATTTCAGCGACAGTGCCGACTTCGGTGTCGAGCAGCGCGGCATGGCAGGCAAGGATACGCGGATCGTCCTCTTCAATATCTGCAGCCAGCGCATCAAGGAAAAAGGTGTTGATCCTTGCCAGTTCCGCCGCCTCATCCGGCTCCGAGCCGAACAGCGAGGCCGCAAGCGGGCGAAACCCGGCAAGGAAGCGCTGCTCGCTCACGGCATAGATTCTATCGGAATGGGCATTCGCCGGCTCGCCTACAAAACGCGCCCAACCTAAGGGCAGGATTCCGACACCCCAGGTTCGCGTCGTGCCCACCGTAAAGCGAAGCGCCGTGCTGGTCGGCCCGGTAAAATTGGCAGCGCTTCCGTGCAGCAACGGCTGCCCGGGGAATTGCGAATCCGGTGTGTCGCCACTGAAGAAGCGCAGGTTCCCCCATTCCGGGTGGAGATGATCGGTCACCCGGACGCCATCGGCAACGGTGATCTCGGTCAGGTAGAAAGTGGTGAAATAGGGCATCAACCCCGCAGGCGGGGGATGGAATCGAACCCGGACTGTGCAGTCCCCGCTCGTCAAGTTGTGCGCGCCCCGATCTTTGTTTTGCGAACCTGTCCACCCCACAGTGCATCGCACTTGCACGAGTCGCAACGAAAAAGGGGCGGATTTCCGAAGAAACCCGCCCCTTTTTCAGGTGCAAGGAGTGCAACCGCCTTAGGCGGGAAGCGCTGCCTTGGCCTGTGCGATCACCGCAGTGAAGATCGCACCCTCGTTCATGGCGAGGTCGGCCATCGTCTTGCGGTCCAGTTCGATCCCGGCCAGCTTGGTGCCGTGGATGAACTGCGAATAGGTGAGGCCTTCGGCGCGGACAGCAGCGTTGATGCGCTGGATCCACAGGGCGCGGAAGCTGCGCTTCTTAACCTTGCGGTCGCGATAGGCATACTGGCCAGCCTTTTCGACGGCCTGACGGGCGACGCGGATGGTATTCTTGCGACGGCCACGATAGCCCTTCGCCTGATCCAAAATCCGCTTGTGCTTGGCTTTGGTGGTTACACCACGCTTGATACGGCTCATTAGTCAGCGCTCCTCAGTTCAGCCCGTAGGGCGCCCACTTCTTGATCACCTTTGCGTCTGCATCGGAGATCACGTCAGTGCCGCGGTTCTGGCGGATGTACTTGGCGTTGTGGCTGATCAGGCGGTGGCGCTTGCCGGCAACGCCGTGCTTCACCTTGCCGGTGGCGGTGAGCTTGAAGCGCTTCTTAACGCCGCTCTTCGTCTTCATCTTGGGCATTTTCGTCTCCTGATTACGACGTGTCCGATCTGCCTTGGCAGCCCTTGTGGCCAGGCCGATCATCGAATCCGCGTCGGTTGAAGGTGGGGCCGTTAGGGGAAGCCAGCCCGGAATGCAAGGATCATCGGCCGATGTCGTTCAGATCATAAGGCGTGGTTTGGTAGACCTCGTTGACCCAATTGCCATAGAGCAGGTGGCCGTGGCCGCGCCACGAGTTGGCAGGCACGCCTTGCGGATCGTCTCCAGGGAAATAATGGCGCGGCAGATAGCCGCCTTTATCCCGCGCATATTCACCGGCCAGCGTCAGCGTATCGTATTCCAGATGGTTGAACATGTGCAGCGTGCGCGTTGCCGGATCGTCGATCAGGCACAGGCCGGTTTCCGCGCTGTCAGCCAGCACGGACAACCCGCGCCCTTCGGGCAGGTCTTCACGGCGAACCTCGCTCCAGCGCGAAACCGGCACGTCGAACACATCGGGAAGTCCCCGCATCCACGGACTGGCGGGTGCATGGTTGATATGCCTGAACACACCCGACGCCTTTGCGGGGAGAAGATGCTTTTCCACGCCGTGGAAGTGGTGCAGTGCGGCCATTGCCCCCCAGCACACCGACAGCGTGCGATGGGCATTGGTCTGCGACCAATCGAAGATGCGGCGAAGTTCGTCCCAATAGCCAACTTCCTCGAACGGAATCGTCTCGACCGGCGCGCCGGTAACGATCAGGCCATCGAAATTTTCAGCCTTCACGTCCTCCCACGGCCGATAGAAGGCCGAGATGTGGCCCGCCGATGTGTTCTTGCTGACGTGATCGGAAATCCGCATCAGTTCCAGTTCGACCTGCAACGGCGTGGCACCAAGCAAACGGGCGATCTGGGTTTCGGTGGTGATCTTGTCCGGCATCAGATTGAGCAGGGCAATGCGCATTGGCCGTATGTCCTGCCGCGCTGCTTCGGTTTCGCTCATCACGATCACGCCTTCGGCTTCCAGCGTGCGGCGGGCGGGGAGATTGTCGGCAATCCTGATCGGCACTGTCTTTGCGTCTTTCTTCTCAACCTGAGTGGGGAAGACGCTCTTGCAGTGTCCGTGTCCGTTTGGTTGCCGGATCGGCCACATCCCTTCACAGCTTTCGCTGATCTGGCACCACCTTGCCCGGAACGGCAGGTTGGCGTTGGAGCGTCACCCCAACTCTCGATGTAGAGCGGTATGTAAGCCGCAGCGCAGCGCTTTGCAACGGGCGAGATGGCTGACGCGATAGACGCAAGACACGCTTGCTATTGCAACCCAGTCGCATTATTACTGCGAATCATTGGCAGGATAGCTGCCGCCTGAGGATCGTCGCCAAGGATCGCCGAATGTACATCTGCATCTGCAATGCCATCCGCGAAAAAGACATCCGCAACACGGCCCGCTGCCATGCGGGCGGTGCGGAAGACATCTATGGCCGCATGGGGTTCCGCCCGCAGTGCCGCCAGTGCCTTGAAGACGCTGACGATGTGATCGCCGACGAGCGCGCCTGCGCACTGGCCTGATCCTGCTGCACAGCGTTCGCAGTGCAGTCTATTCGCATTACCATTGAAATCGCTAGAAAACAGCGCATTGCGTGCGAGTCGTTCGCGCTTGGTTCACGGGCAGAGTGCGCCTAGAATCGCACCACTCTCCAAGCATCAAGTTCGAAGGATTCCGCAATGAAGGGCGATGCCAAGGTCATCGAGTTTCTCAACAAGGCACTGCTCAACGAGCTGACGGCGATCAACCAGTATTGGCTGCACTATCGCCTGCTTGCCAACTGGGGCGTGAAGAAGCTCGCCGAATACGAACGCCACGAATCAATCGACGAGATGAAGCACGCCGACATGCTGGCGGACCGCATCCTGTTCCTTGATGGCCTGCCCAACTTTCAGGCACTTGGCCGGTTGCGCGTGGGCGAATCGGTGGAGGAAATCCTGAAAGCCGATCTCGCGCTGGAAATGGATGCGCTGCCGCTGCTCCGCGATGCCATCGCCTATTGCGAGGAAGTGCGCGATTACGTCAGCCGCGACCTGTTCCAGAAAATCCTCGAAAGCGAGGAAGAGCATGTCGACGTGATCGAAAAGCAGTTCGACATGATCGAGCGCATGGGGCTGGCCAACTACGTACAGCTCAACAGCGAGGCTGCGGAAGCCTGATCGGAAACCCGGTTCAGGCGCTGCCCGTCTGGCCGACAAGGTGCGAGGGGTCGATCCCCTCGCGCTTCCACGTCTGGGTCCAGCGCCTTCCCGTTGGGGTGCTGAACAGAATGTCCGAATGGCCCTGCGCCGCATACCATCCGTGGTGCCGCATTTCGCCTTCCAACTGGCCCGGCCCCCAACCTGCATAACCCAGCGCGACAAGAAACTTCGAAGGCCCCCGTCCTTCGGCAATCGCGCGCAGAACGTCGAGCGAAGCGGAAAGCTGGCATAGTGGGTTTACGGTCACGCTGCCCTCCCCGCCCCAATCGTTGGTGTGCAGAACAAATCCACGCGCCGTTTCTACCGGCCCGCCGTTCAGCACCGGCACATCGGGCGCAATGCCGGGATCAATGCCGATATCCTCAAGCAGTCCATGAAGGGTCAGCCCTTCGCGCACATCACCAACCCCGATGCCCAGCGCACCGTGTTCATCATGCACGCACATCGCGATCACCGCGTGGTCGAACCGGGTATCGCCCATGCCCGGCATGGCCAACAGCAGGCGTCCGGCAAGATATTCCGCATCACTCATGCAGGCCGACATAGGAACGCTTGCCGCATGTTGCCAGTGCGCGCCAATCAGGCCGCTGCTTTGATCTTGCGATCCTCGGCAGCTTCCAGCAGGCGCTTCTCAACAACCTTCATGCGCGCTTCGTCATCCACTTTCGCGCCCAGCACGTCGGTAACGTAGAAGGTATCAACCGCACGCTCGCCATAGGTGGCGATGTGCGCGGAATGAACCACAAGCCGCGCTTCGAACAACGCACGGGCAAGGCGGTTGAGCAGTGCAGGCCGGTCGCGCGCGCCAACCTCGATCACGGTGAAGCGGTTCGATGCCTTGTTGTCGAAGATCACGATCGGACGCACATCGAACGCATCGGCGCGCGGACGGGCCAGCGGGCGGGCGGCAAGCTGCGGCACCAGCTTTACCCGGTTGGCCAGCGCATCGGCAATGGCGTTCTTGAGCCGGGCGATCTGCGTCGCCTCGTTCAACGGACGTCCAAGCGGGTCCTGCACCAGAAAGTTGTCAACCGCAGTGCCGTTGCGCGTGGTATGGATGCGCGCGTCGATAATGTTGCCACCGGCGAGGTGGATACCGCCGGCAATGCGATAGAACAGACCAGGATGATCCGCCGCCAGCACGGTGACCAGCGTGGCACCGCGCGCCGGATACCACTGCGCCTCAACCGAAAGCGGCTCACCCAGCGCGGCATCCATCTGCTGCAGGTTCAGCGCGACGATATCTTCCGGCTCGGCAATCCAATAGGCATCGCCAAGCTGCTTGCCCACGGTGCCGATCAGCGCATCGCGTTCCTTCAGCAACGATGCCACGGCCTTCTTCTTGGCGGCAATGCGCTCCGCCCGGCCATGCTGCTTGTGCCCAAGACGCAGCATTTCCTCAGCCGAGATAAAGAGATCGCCCAGAAGCTGGCGCTTCCACGAATTCCAAACCCCCGGCCCCACCGCGCGGATATCAACCACGGTCAGGATCAAGAGCAGCCGCAAGCGCTCCTGACTTTGCACCGTGCCCACAAAATCCGCGATGGTCTTGTAATCGGCAAGATCGCGCTTGAACGCCGTCGCGCTCATCAGCAGATGCCAGCGCACCAGCCACGCCACCAGTTCCGTCTCTGCCGCCGAAAGGCCCAGACGCGGGCACAGCTTCATCGCCACATCGGCACCCAGCACCGAATGATCGCCCTGCCGGCCCTTGGCAATATCGTGCAGCAGCGTGGCGACATAGAGTACGCGCCGTGACGCCACCTTGCTCACCACTTCGCTGGCCAGCGGATGATCGTCCTTGGCCTCGCCCTTTTCGATCTTGGCGAGCAGACCGATGGCGCGGATGGTATGTTCGTCCACCGTGTAGTGGTGGTACATGTCGAACTGCATCTGCGCCACGACACGACCGAAATCAGGAACGAACCGGCCGAACACGCCCGCCTCGTTCATCCAGCGCAGCACGGTTTCGGGGTCATTCCGGCTGGTCAGCACTTCAAGGAACAGCGCATTCGCACGCGCGTCCTTGCGCACACCAGCGTCGATCAGCCCGGCATCGCGCCGCGCAATGCGCATGGCATCTGGATGGATTTCCACCTGCTGCTCGCCCGCAACGGCGAACAGTTCGATAAGGCGCACCGGATCGTTCTGGAAAATCGCCTCGTCGGGCACGCCCAGCTTGCCGCCATCAAGCACGAATGCGCCAATCTTTTTCTTGCGGCTGCGCAGTGCGGCGAAAAATCCGCGCTTCTGCCGGGCGAACTGGCCATCAAGCTGCGCAAGGAAAACGCCTGTCAGCGAACCGACCTGCTTTGCCTGCAGGAAGAAGTACTGCATGAACCGCTCGACCGCGCTTTTGCCAGGGCGATCGGCAAAGTTCATGCGCATGGCGACCTCGCGCTGAAGATCGAAGGTCAGCCGGTCTTCCGCACGATTGGTCAGCGTGTGCAGATGGCAGCGCACCGCCCAGAAGAAGTTCTCTGCCCGGCGGAAGGCGCGGTATTCCTCCGCCGTCAGCAGCCCCACATCGACGAGTTCCGAAGCATCGCGCACTTTGTGGATGTACTTGCCAATCCAGTAGAGGGCGTGAAGGTCGCGCAAGCCACCCTTGCCCTCTTTCACATTCGGTTCGACAACATAGCGGCTGTCGCCCAACCGCTTGTGGCGCTGGTTGCGCTCTTCCAGCTTTTCCGAAACGAACTGCTTTTCGGTGCCGTTGACCACTTCGGCCCAGAATCGCGCCGAAGCTGCATCGTAAAGTTCACGATCACCCCAGACATAGCGGCCTTCGAGCATGGCTGTGCGAATGGTCAGATCGCTCTTCGCCATGCGCACCACTTCGTCGAGCGAGCGGCTGGAATGGCCAACTTTCAGGCCAAGATCCCACAGGAAATAGAGCACCGCCTCGATCACCTGCTCGCACCATGAGGTCGGCTTGATCGGCGTGATGAAAGCGATGTCCACGTCCGAATGGGGCGCCATTTCGCCCCGGCCATAACCGCCGACAGCGATCACTGCGATCCGCTCGCCCATCGACCTGTTGCTGGCGCGATATACGCGCGCAACAACGTGATCGTAGATGATGCGCACAAGCTGATCGACGAGAAAAGCCTGCGCCTGCGCGCATTCGGTGCCACCGGAAGGCTTCGCCACGAGACGCCGCGCAATCTCTGCGCGGCCATTTTCCAGCGCAGCACGCAGGATATCGACCACAGCCTGGCGTGACTTCTCGCCCTGATCGGCAAAGGCAGTCGCTACCGCATCGGCAACGGCACGACGGTCGATAATGGCACGCTGGCTGGCGATCCGGGGAAGCATCATGCCGCCCCTTCTATCGCCAGAGCCGTTACCGTCCAATAACAATGGCTATCAGGATGCCAGCCATTCCTTGGTATAGCGTTCGCGCAACGAGCGTTTGTCCACCTTCTCCGTGCCGAGCCGGGGCAGAGCCTCGTGGACTTCCCAAAAACGCACGGGAATCTTGAACGGTGCAATGTGTTCAGCGAGAAAGGCGTGCAATTCGTCCTCGGTCGCCGAACAGCCTTCCTTGGCGAGATAGACGGCTGCGGGAACCTCGCCAAATTTCTCGTCCGGCAGGCCAAAGACGCTGGCCTCGGCAATGCAGGGATGGGCGTAGATCGCGCTTTCCACCTCGATGCACGAAATGTTCTCACCACCGCGAATGATGATGTCCTTCTTGCGATCGACGATGAACAGGTAGCCTTCGGGATCGAGATACCCCAGATCGCCGGTGCGGAAATAGCCGTCTGCCGTGATCGCCTCGCGCGTTGCCTTCTCGTTGTTCCAGTACCCCAGGAAATTGCAGATGGAGCGGATGGAGACTTCACCGATCTGCCCTTGCGCCAGCACGTTCCCGTCATCGTCGAGAATGGCCAGATCGACAAGCGGGCGCGAGGCCGTGCCCGTGCTGCCGGGCTTGGCAAGGTAGTTCTCGTTCAGGTTGCCACAGCCCACACCGTTGGTTTCGGTCAGACCATAACCCAGCAGCGGGAAGGCGTGGGGCAGGGCCTTGCGGATGCGGTCGACATGTTCAACCGGGCGCGGCGCACCGCCAGCAGCGAAAGATACGCACGTGGAAAGGTCGTATTTGTCGCGGTCCGGGTGCGTTGCGATCTCGAAGCTCATCAGCGGCACGCCAACGAAGTAGCTGACCTTCTCCTTCTCGATCAGACGCATCGCCTCCACCGCATCCCACTTGGGCATGAGCACCAGCTTGCGCCCGATGGCAAAGGATTGGAGGAAAACCGGCACTTCACCCGTAACGTGGAACAGCGGCACGTTTACCAGCGTGGTCGGCTGCGCATCGGGTGCAGGCGCTTCTCCGCGTGCAGTCAGGATACCCAGCATCGCTGCAGTCTGCGCGACATAGTTCATCGTGCCCTGCACCACGCCACGATGGTCCGAATAGGCCCCCTTGGCCATACCGGTAGAGCCGGACGTGAACAGCACAGTCGCCAGATCGTCGCCGGTCAGTTCCGGCAGGATCGTGTCCATGCCGCCACCATTGGCAAGCAAGGCGGCAAGACCCTGCACGTAATCGCAATCGTGCTCCATCGGCAGCAGTGTGGCCCCGTGAGCGTGGCCTGCGATCCGCCCAGCGCGCGCCTTGTCAGCAATGATGTAACGGCAATCGACCAGATCTATACCGTGGGCCAGCTCCTCCCCTTGCCACCAGCCATTGAGCAGCGTGGCGCAACCGCCTGCCATCAGCACCGCCATATAGGCGATCACCCAGTTGGCAGAATTCCGTGCGGCCAAGCCCACCCGCTCGCCTTTTTGAAGACCAAGACCTTCGACCAATCCACCCGCCACGTGGCGCGCAGCCTTGTAGACGTCGGCGAAGCTCAGCCGCGTTTCACCGTCCACAATGAAGGTCTTTTCCCCCTGTGTGGCGCAGAAATAGGCGAAATATGCCGGCAGATGGGGCGGCGCGGCGGCAATCATCGGCAGATCCCGATCAAACCGCCGGATGGGAACCGTGTGGAACATGCCGCCTTCAGAAGTCAGCGCGCCAAAAGCGCGGTCCATAGCAAGGTCCAGCTCGGTCTTCATGATACCCTTTCAAGTCTCCTCACCCGCAGGCCCATCTTGCTGTGCGCCTTTTCGGGTTTGCCTGTGGCCTTTCCCCTGTGCCAATACGGTAACCCTGAGGGCACGTCCGGCAGCATGGAAACGGGTCCGTTCTGAAGTTTGTAGGGAGTTCACCGCTTGCTGTCACTAGTGTCAACGGCAACCGCCCTTGCCGTAACGTCCGCCGCTTCGGCGGGGCTGGCCGATGCGGTTTCCGGCCCGATTCGCTGGGAAAATCTGGGCGTTTCACCCATCGCGCTCGACCTCGGCTTCTTCGCGCTCAAGTGGTATTCGCTCGCCTATCTTGGCGGCATCGTGCTGGGCTACTGGCATCTGTCGAAGATGATCCGCCAGCCCGGATCGCCGATGGCTCAGCGCCATGCTGACGACCTCTTCTTCTACGCAACGATAGGCATCATCCTTGGCGGAAGGCTCGGCTACGCGCTGTTCTACGCCCCCGAACTGCTCACCCATCCGCAAAATCTGATCAAGCTCTGGGAAGGCGGGATGAGCTTCCACGGTGGCCTCGTCGGCACCGTTCTGGCCATCGCGTGGGTGTCATGGCGCGGCAGGCTGAACTTCGTGCGCGTGTGCGATTACATTTCGGTCTGCGTGCCATTCGGCCTGCTGTTTGGCCGCCTTGCCAATTTCATGAATGGTGAACTGTGGGGTCGTGAGGCTGGCCCTGACGTGCCCTGGGCCATGATCTTCCCCGGCGGCGGGCCGATCGCGCGCCACCCCAGCCAGCTTTACGAAGCCCTGCTGGAAGGTCTGCTGCTGGCGATCATTCTGCTGTTCCTGTTCTGGAAAACCCGCGCTCGCTGGCGCACCGGCCTGCTCGTCGGCCTGTTCACTTTCGGCTATGCGCTCGCCCGCTTTACCGTGGAGTTCTATCGCGAACCGGATGCGCAACTCATGGACTTTGCGATGCGTACCGGCTTTTCGATGGGCCAGTGGCTGACCATTCCGATGATGGCCATCGGTCTGTTTTTCTTCCTGCGGGCGCTGATCCACAAACCGATTGCCGCGGGTGCGATCCCTGCCGATGAAGCCACGCCTGCGTGATTCCACCGCTGCTCGACACGTTCAAACGGCTGATCGCCAATACCGGGCCGATCAGCATCTCGCATTACATCGCCGAATCGAACGCGCACTACTATGCCCGGCGCGATCCCTTCGGCGTGGCCGGTGACTTCATCACCGCCCCGGAAATCAGCCAGATGTTCGGCGAGCTGATAGGCCTGTGGCTGGCCGACATCTGGATGCGCGCCGGACGAACCGAGCCGGTTCATTACGTCGAACTCGGTCCCGGTCGCGGCACGCTGGCGCGCGATGCGCTGGGCGCGGCACGGCGCTATGGCCTTGTCCCGTCCACTCATTTTGTCGAGACGAGCACCGCGCTCAAGGCATTGCAGCTCGAACTGCATCCGCAAGCCGTTTGGCACGCCGATCTTTCGACCGTGCCCGCCGATGGCCCCCTGCTGATCGTGGCCAACGAATTTCTCGATGCCTTGCCGGTCCGCCAGCTTGTCCGCACGCAGCACAGCTGGCGCGAACGCCTGGTGGGGTTGGCGGACGACCGACTCGTGCCCGTTGCAGGGTCTGCATCGATGGACGCTGCGGTCCCCGCCGATCGCCGCGATGCACCGGAAGGGACGATTCTGGAAACATCCCCGGCCTCTGCCGCGGTCTTGTATGAAGTGGCTGGCAGACTGGCAACACAAGGCGGAGCCGCGCTGTTCATTGACTATGGCCATGCCCAACCGCGCTTCGGTTCATCACTGCAAGCAGTGCGCGCGCACCGCAAGGTCGATGTCTTTTCCGCGCCGGGTGAAGCGGATCTGACCGCGCATGTAGACTTCGCCGCCCTCGCGTCGATTGCCCAATCACGCGGGATTCGCTGGCTGGGTACGGAAGAGCAAGGGCGCTGGCTGCGCGCACTTGGTATCGAAGCGCGCGCTGATGCACTGGCCGCTTCCGCGCCGGCCCACGCCGCGGCGATCCACACAGCGCGCGAACGCCTCACCGGCGAGGGGCAGATGGGCGCATTGTTCAAGGTCATGGGAATCGCTGCGCCCGACTGGCCTGACGGAGCAGGCTTCGGCTCGATGGCCTGATGCTCGAAACCCCCTGTTACCCGTGCGGAAATACGGCGGAAACAAGGGCTATTCCCCATACCAAAATGCCTGTTGGCAAAGCCGTCGCTTTGCGTCTATCAGGCGCGCCAAGTGGGGGCTGGCATGGCGTGTTTGCGCGTGCCCGGCTCCCGTGCGGTTCAGGGTGCGCCGGTCCGGCCATCCCGATCCGTTCCACGAGGGCAAGTTGGACCGCGTGCGATCCGCGCGCGCGGCGGCAGCAGGCAGGGAATTTCAATGGCTGAACAGGCGAGCATCGACACTTCGGCAGAAGCCGGAGAAGGCGTGCGCCGGCGCGATTTCATCAATATCGCGGCGGTGAGTTTTGCGGGGGTAAGCGGCGTTGCCGTGCTGGTTCCGCTGGTAAGTCAGATGGCGCCATCGGCGGACGTTCTGGCGCAAAGCTCGACGGAGATCGACATTTCGGCGATCACTCCGGGCCAGGCAATCAAGGCGGTGTTCCGCAAGCAGCCGGTTTTCATCCGCAATCTGACGCCCGAAGAAATCGCTTCGGCCGACAAGGTTGACGCCTCCTCGCTGCGCGATCCGCAGACGCTGGAAGAGCGGACCAAGGAAGGCAAGACCAACTGGCTGATCACGATGGGCGTCTGCACCCACCTCGGCTGCGTGCCGCTGGGCGCGGGCGAAGGCGAAGTGAAGGGTGAATTCGGCGGGTACTTCTGCCCCTGCCACGGTTCGCACTATGATACCGCCGCCCGCATCCGCAAGGGTCCGGCACCCAAGAACCTTGAGGTGCCCGAATATGCATTCATCTCCGACACTGTCGTGAAGATCGGTTGAGGACAGGAAACATGAGCTTTCCCTGGGCAAACGAATACAAGCCGGCCTTCGGCCTGACGCAGTGGCTTGACGAAAAGCTGCCGCTGCCCCGCTTCGTCTACAACG